>JBKOZO010000001.1:0-16099 GCA_046725935.1 Acidobacteriota bacterium
CGCGTAGGGCGTCGGCACGAAGTCGGCCCCGTGCACCGCACGCAAACTGAATCCCGCCATGTCCGCCCGCGTCACCAGATCCGTCGGACAGAACAAAAACGCCGCCGGATCGCACCCCGGCATCACACCCGCTCCCGCCGCGGCATAGATGAACGGGTCGAACAGACTTCCGTCGGTCACGTCCGCGAATCGCACGGTGAGGTCCACGGGAACCGCGGCCACGGCGTAGGGGGTGTCGGTCGGAATCAGAAGCTGCGCCAGCCTCAGGCCCGGCGAGAGCCCCGTCGCATCGAACGAGCACGTCACCGGCAGGCTCGCGCCCGACGCCACCGTTCCCGACGCGGGTTCCTCGGTGAGCCACGGAATCTCGTTGAATGCGCAGACGTCCGTCTCCTCCGTCTCGACCTCGAAGATCGTGGCGTCCACGCTGTCGACGAGCCAGAGGTGGCCGTTGCAGTCGATCTCCATCCCCGCTCCTCCGTTGGGCGAGAGGACGGGCAAGCCGCCGGCGGTGATGTTGAACGCTCCGAGGACTGCCATGCCGGCGTGGGTGTCGAAGACGTAGACGTCGAAGCCGAGCAGGACGTCGTGGTTCGTCAGGGCGTAGAGGCGGCCGTTGGTCGAGTTGAACGCCAGGCCAGAGACGGGCACCGCGACGTAGACGGAGCCGAGGATCGTGCCCTGCCGGTCGAAGTGAACGATCACCCCATCGGTCCATGAGCCGGCGTAGAACGTGTCCGTGACGACGTCGTACGCGACGCCGCGCTCGGACGTTTCGAAGGCGGGACAGATCT
This sequence comes from Acidobacteriota bacterium, assembly GCA_046725935.1. Lineage (GTDB taxonomy): Bacteria > Acidobacteriota > Thermoanaerobaculia > UBA5066 > Gp7-AA6 > DAHUXD01. The sequence goes on from JBKOZO010000001.1 coordinate 795, forward strand.
TGTTGCCCGTCGCGACCTTCGCGGCCGGATCGAGCTCGTAGACACAGTCATCGCCGCCGACGTTGACCCGCCAGAGCTTCTTGGTGCGCGGATCGTAGGCGCCGTCGCCCGCGAAGTCGGCGATCCAGCCGGAATCGTCGATGGTATCGCCGGTCTGCGTGCCGTCGGTCGTGAAGCGGTAGTCGAGCTTGTCGCCGGCGAAGAGAGCGCTGTTAGAGATCCAGAAGTCGCCGGCATCCGTGTCGAAGGCCACGCCCCACGGCGCCGCGAGGTTGCTCGCGTAGACGTTGATCACGTTTCCTCCGCCCAGACTCGGGACGGTCGGCGCGCCGCCCGGAAGCGGCGGAATTCCCTTCGCGGTCGGCGCATTGCGAAGCGCCGGGTTCGGGATGCGGGCGAGCAGCCGGCTTCGCGTTTCGCGATCCACGAAGGGCCCGGTCGCCGCCTTCGTCACGGCCGGCGGAACGTTGAGCTCCTCGATCGAGAAGCCCGCCTCCCCGCTTCCGGTGTTGCTCATCGTCAGCGTCCGCTCGACGATCTCGCCGGGATCGACACGAACCGAGAGGGGCCGGGGAGAGGCGTCGAGGCGGCCGGCCGGAAGCGAAAAATCGAGGCGCTGCGTGTTGTTGGGAACGACCGTCAGACTCTTGATCTGCGGAGCGTAGAGGTCGAGCGACGCGTCGAAGGACTGGGTCGAGCTCTCCGAGAAGAGCACGTAGAGCCCGTCGGGCTGCGCCGGGTCGTCGGGTGTGGCGAAGGTCGTCGCCGCGGGTCCACCGTGGACGTTGACGACGGTTGCGCCGTTCAGGCCGTCGCCGGTGTTCGCGTCGAGGACGTTCCCGACCACGAGGCCTCCCTCGGATGCCTGGCAGCTCGTCTGCCCGAGGATGACGTCGTCCACCTGCCACCAGAGCGCGTTGAACGCGTTGTAGTAGTGGAAGCGGGCGCGCACGTCGGACTGCCCGGCAGCGAGCGCCGTCACGTCGATCGACTGCGTATCGGGGCCGGCGACGGCGACGGTCTGATGGAGCACATTCGTCCAGGACGTCCCGCCGTCGGTCGAGACGTCCACGTCGGCGATCTCGCCAAACGCCGGGCTGCCTCCGTTGAAGTCCTGGTGGAAGCGGATCTGGACGCTGTTCAGAGACGTCGCGTTCACCGAGTCGGTGATCAGCTCCGTGTCCTCGCTGACCTCGCCGTCGCAGTGGCTGTTGACGAGGGCGTACGGACCGCTTCCGCCGGCTTGATTCCCGGGAAAGAGACCGCAGGGATCCCCGCCTGTGTGAATGGACCAGCCGGCTCCCCCACCGTTGTTGACGATGTTCCAGCCGGGAGGCGTCGTGCCGGCGTCGAAGCTCTCCGAAATCCCTTCGGCCACGAGGCCGTAGCCCGGAGCGTTGCAGAGAACCGAATCGACCGTCAGCGTGATGTTCTGGAGGATGCCTTCCGGGCGGTTCGCCGCGGACGCGTCGAGCAGGAGCGAGCGCGCGTCGGGCTGGTATCCAGGGACGATCGCCTCGGTCGCGAAGTTGTACGTGATGCCCGTGACGAGGTCGATTCCGTAGTAGCCCGTGACGGGATCGGTGAAGAGCTCCACGGGAGTGAACTCCGGCGGCCCGGTGATCTTGACGCGCGCGTAGAGCTGCCAGCCGCCCCACGAGCCGTCGCGGACGACGCCGTTCAGGAGCGCGTGCGGGGCGACCTGGAGCGCGAAGTCCTGTGTGGTCGTTTCATCGATGTTGACGACGACGCCGGAGGCCGAGCCCAGTATGAATCCGAACTTGACGACCGTCATGTCGTAAGTCCCGATGGGCACCAGGAACTGGTAGTGACCCGCGGCGTCCGTGACCGTGTCCGAAAGACCCGCGGTGACTTTGGCTCCCGGAATCGGCAGGCCGGTGTCGGCGGCCGTCACGGTTCCCTGAAGAGTTCCCGTGAAATTATCGGTGCAGCTGGGAAGATTGAAGGATCCGACGCGCGTGTACTCGAAAAAGGGAGACGGCACGCCGGTGTACTCCCCCGTGAACCAGAAGGCGCAATCGGTGACGGGGTCCAGCGCCATTGAGCTGTAAAAACCCCAGAGCCCGACGACGGGCGGTTGGCTGTTGGGACCCTCGAAGAAGACATTCTCCTCACCCATGGTCCCCGGCGGGTCCAGGGCGAGGCGGCCCGTGACGGCCAGGCTCGGATGGATCGTCGCGTCGGACTTGCTGTAGCCGAGCAGGATGTTGCCGATGCGGTCCATCGCGATCGAGCCAACGAACCGGTAGCTGCCGTCGTCGGGAGCGTAGGTGGCCTCCTGGAAGATCGAGGGCGTGCCGTTGGGGTCGCGCAGCTCGAACCAGCGGACGCCGGCACGACCCTCTCCGACGTCGACGGTGAAGTTGGCCACCAGCGACTCGTGATCCGCGAAATTACGGTACCCGAGTCGGTACATCAGCCGGTTCGGAGACGCCTGGAGCAGCTGGTCCGAGTCCCGCTGCGGCACGCAGCCCTGTGTCGGGGTTCCGCAGTCGAGCGGGGTGAAGGGAATGATCGTCACGTCGTCGGGCCCCATGAAGGTCGAGTTTTCCGGCGTCTCGAAATCCACGTGGAAGTGCCAGATGTGAATCAGCTCGTTCGTGCTCCCGTCCAGCGTCGGGGCGCCGAGAGCGACGGCGACGTTGGGCGCTCCCACCGAAGGAGGCGTGAAGCCATCGAGGTCGGCGGGAAGGCCCCAGAGCGTATCCGGATGCGTCGCGCCCGCGTTCGCGTACACGAACGCCGCGGGACTGCCGTCCAGCATCGCGCCGCGGTCGAACGCGTAGACACCGAAACCCGCGTTGGCGAACCCGGCGAACTGGTTGACCGTGAGGTAGTAGGCATCGGGCCAGACGCCGATCCGTGCGCTCGTGGCGACGGAGCCGTCGGCGAGCGGAAAATCGTACTGGCTGTAGCTCCCGGTGGGATCACCCGTGATCGAGACGGCGATGCACTCGTGGATGCTGGCGTCGGACGGATCGAACGCCGCCTGGCTGACGAGGAATCGGTCGGCGAGCTGGTCGTAGCGCACGAGAGGCGTGTTCGCGTTGGCGGTCTCGCAGGCTCCTCCGAGCCCCGACCAGAGGCTGTCGGTCGGAAGGGGCCCGAGCACGGTGTTGCCCGACTTGTCGAAGATGCGGAACACGAGGTTGATCGCCTGGAAGTAGTGGTCGGGACCCGCGGCGCCGCTGGGATCCGGCGGCGGAAACACGTCCTTGAAGAACGGCAGGCTGTCGTTGCTGTTCGCGCCGTCGAACTGCAGGATCTCGATGGGCTGGGAAGGAACCGGCTGCGCCTTGCGCGCCGAACCGGACTCGCGCGCCCGACCGGAGACGCGGGATTTCAAACCCGAATCCTGATCGCGAAGCGGCTTCGCCAACACTCCGTGCCGCGCCGCATGGCCGACTCGGGGCGCCGCGAGCCCCGGGGCCCGCGCGGCAAACAGCAGCGTGGCGAGCGCGACGATCCCCGGCCGGGCACTGAGCGTCATGGCACCCTCCGATCGGCGGGACGCAAGAGACGCGAAGCAAAGCTGCCGGCGATTTCTGGGAGGGTTAGATCACCGCGCCGGAGGGCGTGTCAAGGGGGCATCGTTCAGTCCGTCATCCCGAGGAGCGAAGCGACGAGGGATCCCGGACTTGAACAGGCTTTGGGCGAATCGAGGACGGGATCCCTCGCTGCGCTCGGGATGACAGCTAAGGCTCAGCCTGCGGCTTTCGCCTTCACCTTCCTCTGGCTATGGTCCAGGATCCGCTTGCGCACGCGGATCGCGGCGGGGGCCACCTCGACGAGTTCGTCGTCGTTGATCCACTCGATGGCCTGCTCGATGTTGAGCTCGCGGGGGGGCGTGAGCTTGATGGCCATGTCGGATCCCGACGCCCGCATGTTCGTCAGGTGCTTCTTCTCGCACGGCTGGACGACCATGTCCCCGTCTTTGACCTGCTCCCCGACGATCTGCCCCGCGTAGACCTTGTCGCCGGGCTTGACGAAGAAGATGCCGCGGTCCGAGAGGCGGTCGAGCGCGTAGCCCGTCACGTCCCCTCCCTCCTTGGCGATCATCGCCCCCTTCGTCCGGTTCGGGAGCGGCCCGCGGTGAGGGCCGTACTGGTCGAAGAGGTGGTTCATCAGGGCCGTGCCCTTGGTCAGCGTCAGGAATTCGAGGCGGAAGCCCAGCAGGCCGCGCGAGGGAATCGTGAACTCGAGGCGCACGCGGTCGCCGTGCTTGCCCATGTGCTTCAGCTCGCCCTTGCGCTCCCCGACGGCCGCGATGACGGCGCCCGTGAATTCCTCGGCGCAGTCGATCACGAGCTCCTCGTAGGGCTCGAGCAACTCGCCGTTCTCGCCGCGGTGAAAGATGACCTGCGGCCGGCCCAGCGCGAACTCGTAGCTCTCCCGCCGCATGGTTTCGGCCAGGATCGCGAGCGAGAGCTCGCCGCGGCCGAGCACGAGGGTGGAGTCCGGCGAGCCTGTGCTCGAGAGCCGAAGCCCCACGTTTTTCTCGAGCTCCTTCTCGAGGCGCTCGGCCAGGTGCCGGCTCGTTACGTACTTGCCGGACAATCCCGACATCGGCGAGTCGTTGACGCGGAACTCCATCGAGAGCGTGGGCTCGTCCACGCGGATGCCCGAAAGCGGCGTCGGGTCCGCAAGGTCCAGGATCGTCTGGCCGATCTCGATGTCCGGGAACCCCGAGAGCACGACGATGTCGCCCGCCGAGGCCTCCGCCATCTCCACCCGCGTGATGCCTTCGAACATGTAGATCTTCCCGGCCTTGCCCTTTTCGACGATCGAGCCGTCCGGCCGCACGGCTGCGAGCTCGATGGCCTTCGAAACGGTCCCCGAAAAGATCCGGCCGACCGCCAGCCGTCCGAGGTAGTCGGAGTAGTCGATGTTGGCCACGATCATCTTGAAGGGCGAGTCGCCGACCACCGGGGCCGGGATGTGCGCGAGGATCGCGTCGAGCAGCGGCCGCAGGTCGCCGGACTTCGCGTTGGGGTCGCGCGAGACGTAGCCGAGGCGGCCGGACCCGTAGAGCACCTCGAACTCCAGGTGGTGCTCCTCGGTGGCGAGCGAGAGGAACAGGTCGTGGATTTCCTCCTCGACCTCCGCCGTGCGCGCGTCGGCGCGGTCGATCTTGTTGATCAGCACGATCGGCCGCTTGCCGCCCTCGAGGGCCTTCTTCAGGACGAATCGGGTCTGCGGCAGCGGGCCCTCCGAGGCGTCCACGAGGAGCAGCACGCCCTCGACCATCGTCAGGATGCGCTCGACCTCGGAACCGAAGTCCCGGTGGCCCGGCGTGTCCACGATGTTGATGACGACGTCGTTGTAGCGGACGGCCGTGTTCTTGGCGAGGATCGTGATGCCGCGCTCTTTCTCGAGCTCGCCCGAGTCCATGACGAGCTCGTCCACGTGCTGGCCGACGCGGAAGGTCCCGCACTGCTTCAGCAAGGCGTCCACGAGCGTCGTCTTCCCGTGGTCCACGTGCGCCACGATGGCGATCGCCCGACGGTCGGATCGCATGGGCGGGGACACGGGCTCGACGGTACTCATGGCGAACAGCGGAGCCTATACCGAGATCGCCCCCGTTGTCAGCCGTCTGGGAAATAATCCAGGCATGGACCCCCGCGCCGCGCTCCGCCGCCATTTCGGCCACGATGCCTTCCGGGACGGCCAGGAAGCCGTCGTGCGCGCCGCGCTCGACGGCAGGGACCTGCTCGCGGTCATGCCGACCGGGTCGGGGAAGTCGATCGGCTACCAGCTTCCGGCCCTTCTCCTCGAGGGCACGACCCTCGTGGTCTCTCCTCTGATCGCCCTGATGAAGGACCAGGTCGACGAGCTCGCCCGGAGGAGCATTTCCGCGGCCGCGCTCCACTCGCTCGCGGCGCCCCGGGAGCGGCGCGCGGCGGAGGCCGCGATGCGCGACGGCCGGCTGCGCCTGCTGTACGTCGCACCCGAGCGGTTTGCGTCCGAGTCCTTTCGGCGTCTCCTGGCCGCGATGCCGCTCGCGCGCTTCGCCGTGGACGAGGCCCACTGCGTCTCGGAATGGGGCCACGACTTCCGGCCCGACTACCGTGCCCTGGCCGACGCCGCGCGGCGCTGCCGCCGCTCCGACGGAAGGCCCGGTCGGCCTCCGGTCCTGGCGTTCACGGCTACGGCGACGCCGGAGGTTCGCCGCGACATCGTGGGGCTTCTCGGACTCGAGGATCCGCAGATCTTCGTGGCGGGGTTCGACCGGCCGAATCTCTTTCTCGACGTCCGCAGGGTGTCCGGAGAGATCGAGAAGCGCACCCTGCTGCCCGAACTCGTCGGCCGCCGGCGCGCCCTCGTCTACGCTGCGACCCGGAAGAGCGCCGCGCGCGCCGCCGAGGCGCTCCGGGTTTCGGGCATCCCGGCCGACGCCTACCACGCCGGGATGGAAGAGGCCGCGCGCTCGCGCGTGCAGGACGGGTTCGCCGACGGGTCGCTTTCGGTGGTCTGCGCCACGAATGCCTTCGGAATGGGGATCGATCGGCCGGACGTCGAGGCCGTCGTGCACTTCGAGATTCCCGGCTCGCTCGAAGCCTACTATCAGGAGATCGGCCGCGCGGGGCGCGACGGGCGCCGCGCCGACGCCACGCTGTTGTGGAACTACGTGGACGTGCGGACGCGCGAATTCCTGATCGGGCAGACCGAGCAACTCGATTCTCGCGCGCCGTCTTCCCGGCGCGACTCCGCCAACCCGGAGCGCCGGCGCGAGCTCGAGACGCGCAAGCTCGCTCGGATGATCGCCTACGCCGATTCCTCCGGCTGCTACCGCGCGACGATCCTCCGCTACTTCGGCGAGCGCGCAGCGCCCGTGGACTGCGGATTCTGCGGCAACTGCGCGCGCCGGCGAGAGCTCACCGCCGAAGACCTGCTGCGCCTGCGAAAGATCCTGTCCGGCGTGGCGCGGGGCGGGCAGCGCTGGGGCAAGCGCAAGCTCGTCGCGATGTTGACCGGCGAGCTCGAGGGGTTGCCCGAGCCGTTGACCCGTCTCTCGACCACCGGGATTCTCGCGAGCGAAGGCTCTCGAACCGTGGGCGACTGGATCGACGCGGCGCTGGGCGGAGGTCTGGTGTCGGCGACCGACGACGTCTATCGAACTCTCTCTCTGACGCAGGCAGGGCGCGACGTGATGACCGGCCGGACGCCGCAGATCGCGCTCACTCTGCCGGAGCCCGCGCGTCCCAGGACCCGGAGCCGGAAGACGCCGAGGACTTCCGCCGCGACGGAAACCGCGAGCCCCGAGAGCATCGTGGCGCTGCGGGAATGGCGGCGCCGCGAGGCCGCCCGCCGTTCGGTGCCTGCCTACGTCGTCCTTCACGATCGCACACTGACCGCGCTCGCCGCCGCGCGGCCGTCGACGCTCCAGGCCCTTGCAGAAATTCCGGGTATCGGGCCGGCGAAGCTCCAGGCCTACGGAAGCGATCTGCTGGCCGTGCTGGCCACGGAGAAGCGCTAGTGCCTCCGTCGGGCCGGGTGGTCTATTCGACCGGGGCGGGGCGTCTCTGTCCCGTCTGCGGCTGGCCTCAGGACGACTGCCATTGCTCGAAGAACGTGGGGGCGCCCGAAGCGCTGGTTCCCGAGAAAGTCACGGCGAAGCTGCGCCTCGAGAACCGCGCCTCCGGCAAGCACGTGACGGTGATCGACGGCTTACCCGAGAACCGCACGTTCCTGGAGACTCTGTGTCGCGACCTCAAGAAAGCCTGCGGCACCGGCGGCGCCGCGAAAGAGAGCTCCATCGAGTTGCAGGGGGATCAGCGCGAACGTCTCCGCGAGATCCTCGCGAAGAAAGGCATGCAGGTGAAAGGATGACGGCCACGCGCGTTTTCCTGGTGCGCCACGGGGCGACGATACTGAGCGCCGAGGACGCGTTCGCCGGCGAGACCGACGTCCCGCTCTCCGACGTCGGGCGCGACCAGCTCCAGAAGCTCGCACAGCGGCTCTCGCGCGAGCCGATCGCGGCCTTCTACGCGAGCCCGCTCGGACGAACCATGGAGACCGCACGCATTCTCGCCGCGCCTCACGGCGGCAAACCGGTCACCGCCGTCCCGGGGCTGCGCGAGGTCTCGCACGGACACTGGGAAGGCAAGCGCCGCGCGGACGTCGAGAAGGAGTTTCCGGCCGAGTACGCGCGGTGGCAGGCGGACCCGTTCTCCTTCGGCCCTCCGGGCGGCGAATCCGGCCTGGCCGTCACGGCACGCGCCCTGCCGGCCCTTCTCGAGATCGTGGCCGCGCATCCAGGGGAGCAGGTCCTGGCCGCTTCCCACAAGGCGACGATCCGTCTTCTGGTCGGTTCTCTGCTGGGGTTCGACCTGCGCCGCTACCGGGACCACCTGGACCAGAGTCCCGCCTCTCTGAACATCCTCGACTTCAAGGACGGCATGCACTCGCGGCTCTCGCTCTTCAACGACGTGTCGCACTACGCGCCGTCGCCGTCCGAGACGCCGGAAGTGGCGAGCGGCCGGCTGTCGGAGGTCTGGAGCCGGCCCTCGCGCTGACGCGTCAGGGCTGCGGCGCGAAGGACTGATTCGGGTACGGGTTCGACTTCGGACGGACGACGACGAGGAAGCCGTAGTTCGTGGCCTGGTGGCAGGAGTTGCAGCCGTCCGTGACGGTGTCGTAGGTCTTTCGGAACTCCGCCCGGTCCTTCTTCTCGATCGCCTTCGAGAGCTCGGAGAGCGGCTCCTTCATGATGGTCTCCACAGCCTCGTCGATCGGAACCGGCGATTCTTTGTGCGTCTTGTGGTACCGGACGATCTCGTCGAAGCCATCCTTGAGCTCGCCGAGCTCGTACGCGGCGAGCTTCCAGTTGCCCGCGTCTCCGGCGAGTCCCAGTTTCACGTGACGCATTTGCTGCATCCCCATCATCGCGCCGAGGTCCGGCACGTAGGGCGTGACGGCGGCGGCGGGAGGAAACGTCGGGGACGGCGATGGAACCGGTGTCGCAGGAGGCGGCGCCGGCGCGCGGCCGCACGCGCAGGCGAACAGAACCGCGAACGGCAGGCCGCGTTTCATGGCCGGATCATAGCGGGACGCGTCCGGGCCCGAGTTGCGTTTTCCGCGTATGTGTGAGAGCCTGCGCGCTCCCCGGCGGCCTGGAGGCCGCCACCCGCGAACGTAGGCCGCCCGGCAATCCTCCGTTCCCCGAACAACACAGCCGGAACATGCATCCAAGGAGGATTCCTGTGCCTTTTTCCAAGTTTGGTCTGCATCCCGATCTGCTGCGCGGCGTGCGCGAGATGGGATTCACCCGCCCCACGCCCATCCAGTCCGACGCGATTCCCCCGGCCGTCGAGGGCCGCGACGTGCTCGCCTGCGCCATGACGGGCAGCGGGAAGACGGCGGCCTTCCTGCTGCCGATCGCTCACCGCCTCATCGGCAAGCCGCGCGGCGTCACGCGCGCCCTCGTTCTGACCCCGACGCGCGAGCTCGCCGCGCAGATCGAGGAGCACGCCCGGGAGCTGACCGTGCACACTCCCCTTTCAGCGGCGTCGATCTTCGGCGGCGTCGCGATGGGCCCGCAAGAGCACGCGTTTCGCTCCGGCACCGACATCCTGATCGCGACCCCCGGCCGCCTGCTCGATCACTTCCGCTTCCCGTACGCCAAACTCAACCATCTCGAAATCCTGGTGCTCGACGAGGCCGACCGCATGCTGGACATGGGGTTCCTGCCGGACATCCGGCGCGTGCTCAAGCACGTTCCGGCGCACCGCCAGACGCTCTTCTTCTCGGCCACGATGCCTCCGCCGATCGCCGCTTTGGCGCGCGAGATGCTGAAGCACCCGTTCACGGTCAACCTCGAGCGGGCCGCGGCGCCGGCGGTCGGCATCACGCAAGCCGTCTACCCGGTCGCCCAGAACCTGAAGGCGCCGCTGCTGCTGGAGCTCCTGAAGCGCGGCGACATCAAGAACGTCCTCGTCTTCACGCGCACAAAGCATCGCGCCAACCGCCTCGCCGAGACGCTGTCGAAGCGCGGTGTCTCCTGCGAACGCATCCACGGCAATCGCAGCCAGGCTCAGAGGACGCAGGCTCTGGCCGGCTTCAAGAGCGGGAAGTACCGGGTCCTCGTCGCCACCGATATCGCCGCCCGCGGCATCGACGTCGAGGCGCTCTCGCACGTCGTGAACTTCGACGTTCCCAACGTTCCCGAGGACTACATCCACCGTGTCGGCCGCACCGCTCGGGCCGAAATGACCGGCGACGCGTTCACCCTGGCCTCGCCCGAGGAAGCCACGGAGCTGGCGGCGATCGAGCGGGCGATCGGCAAGCGCCTTCCCCGCATCACCGTGCCCGGCTTCGACTACGCGAAGGCGCCGGCCGAACGCTTCGAGGTTCCTCTGGCCGAGCGCATCGCCACGATCCGGGCCCGCAAGGCCGAGGAGCGCCGGCGCGCCCGCGAGAAGGCCGAGCGCCGGGCCGTGCACGGGGCGGCTCCGCATGCCAGCGCCGCCCGGAAGGTGGAGCGCAGGACCGGTCCTCGCCCGATTTCGCGCCCCGCCCCGGCGGCCGCGGCGGCGGGGGACCTCAGGCGGTGGGGGCGAAAGATCTAACCGGCTCGTCGGCGGAGCGGGCTCCGAGAGATCTTGCCTCGAGGAAGATGCGCTGGACCTGCGGGTGCTTGCTCCGGATCTTCTCCTCGAGGCGTTCGATCGCCTTTTCGAGCTGGACCGCGGTGAGATCCATCCGGAACTGAACGTCGAGGTTCACGAGGATCGCGTCGGGGCCCAGATGCATGGTCAGAGGCTGGCCCGCGCGCACCGTCGCCGGGTCGGCTTCGACGGTCTCGCGGATGCTGCGGATGACTTCGGGACCGGCGCGCTCCCCGACCAAGAGGAGGCGGCTCTCCTTCGCCAGGAAGATGGCGACGGCCGCGAGCAGCAGGCCGATCAGGATCGACGCCGCGCCGTCGAAACGAGGATCCTGGAATCGGTGACTCAGGTAGAGCCCGACGGCGGCGATGATGAGCCCGGCGAGCGCCGCAGAGTCCTCGAACAGCACCAGGAACTGCGGCGGGTCCTTGCTTTCGCGCGCCGTCTGCAGGATGCCCTTCTCGCGCTGAAACTTCCGGAACCCGCGGAAGGCCACGATCCAGGAGATTCCCTCGAAGACGAAGGCCGCGGCGATGACGATGAACCCCCACTTCGGATCCCCGATCGTCGCGGAATGGCGGAGGTGAGTGATTCCCTCGTAGAAGGACATCCCGCCGCCGGCGCCGAAGATCAGGATCGCGACGAGCAGCGTCCAGAAATAGAGCTCCAGACCATGGCCGAAGGGGTGTAAGTCGTCCGGCGGCCTCGCCGACCGGCGGATCCCGACCAGCGTCAGGATACCGTTGCCGGTATCGACGACGGAGTGAATCGCCTCCGAAAGCATCGCCGAGCTGCCCGTGACCGCGGCCGCGACGAACTTGGTCACGGCGATCGCGAGGTTGGCCCCGACCGCCGCGTAGACGACGACGCGTCTCGAAGGCTCGGCCATGCCACCGGAAGAGCAAGGCCTGTGCCGACCGAAATGGGAAGAGTCCGGGATCCCTCGCTACGCTCGGGATGATCGGACGCGCGACATCGCGCGCCCGATCACTTTCCGGCTGCCCCGTACACCGGCAGCATCCCCGACGCCGCCACGGCGGGCGTCGCCGCCGGAGCCGGCTTTCCGGGAATCGTCGGCAGCGGAACGTTCTGGCCGGGCAGCACGGGCAGAGGGACGTTGCGGCCGCGCGCGTAGACCTCGTGGCGGCCCTTCGTCTTGTACCACTCGGCCAGCGACGCGGTCTGGAACATCTCCTCGATGATCTTGCGCCAGCCAACGCCGGTGTTGTACGCGCAGAAAGAGATCTCTCCCATCTGCGTGGCATACGGAATGATGCACATCTCGGTGCGGCGGAAGTCGTAGTTGAAGAGATCCTGGAACCACATCCCGCCGATGAAGAAGACGCGCCACGGATAGCGGTTCTTGTGGGCGAATCCGAGCCTCCCGCCGGTGTGCCCGTCCATGATCTTCGTCAGTTTCCACGGGGAGAGACCTTTCGGGATTCCCTCCGGGCGCAGGTTGCGCATGACGGACAGAGCCACCTGGATCGCGGTCCAGACCCTGCGGCGACCCGAGTCGGTGATGGCCTTGACGTCCGAGAGCATCCGATCCACGTCGAGGACGGAGGGCACCGTCACCGCTTTCTTCGTGGCCTCTTCGACCAGCATCATCGTGCCGATGCCGCAGTTGGGGTGGCAGCCGCACTTGAAGGCGCCCCAGTCGGTTTCGAGGCCCCCGAGCAGGTCCTTCAGGTCCGAGAGCGGACCCGAAGCCGAGAGCGGGTACCAGTCGCGCATCGGCTCGCCGATGCCGGCCTGCGTCTTCACGTCATGGGCCAGGTGCGAGAGCGTGTACCGCTGCCGGCGGCGGGTCTCCTCGTCGATGTCCTCGTCCCGGCCGGTGAAGGACACCGGCTGGAAGGCCACCGCCGTGACCTTGTCGATGTTGGCGAGCCCGAAGCGGATGATGTCGCCGACCTGGTCGTTGTTGATGCCGTTGACGATCGTCACGACGAGCGTGACGTCCACGCCGTGCTTGTGCAGGTTCTCGATCGCGCGGAGCTTGACGTCGTAGAGGTTGCCGACCTTGCGGTGCTGGTTGTGCTCGTTGCCCACGCCGTCGAACTGCAGGTACGCGAAGCGCAGGCCGGCGTCGGCCGCCTCCTTCGCGAATTCCTCGTCCTGGGCGAAGCGGATTCCGTTGGTCGCGCACTGGACGGAGAAGTAGCCGAGCTTCCGGGCGTATCGGACCGCCGGGAGGAAGTGCGGCGAGAGGGTGGGTTCTCCTCCCGAGAACTGCACCGAGAGCTGCCGGCGTGGCTTGATCGAAGCCGCATCGTCGAGCAGCTTCTGGACGTCCTCCCACTCGAGCTCGTGGACGTACCCGACCTGGTTAGCGTCCATGAAGCAGGGGTCGCACATCATGTTGCAGCGATTGGTCAGGTCGATCGTGAGAACGGCGCCCCGCCCGTACTTGATCGAGGAAGTTCCGTGCTCGTGCAGACCGTCCTTGGGAATCACGAAGTCCCGGCCCGGGTAGAGCGTCTCCAGGCGCCGGAAGAAGTCCGGGTCCGTGGACATGACGTCCTCGAAGTGGCCGTGCTTCGGGCAATCCTTCTTCATGAGAATCCGGCCGTCTTCCTCGACGATCTCGGCGGGGATCTCGCCGGGCTTGCCCTCGATCAGGATTTTCCAGTCGGCCTCGCCGGACAGAATCTGGGCGCGCGCTTCCGTCACGCAGCGCGGGCAGAGCGAGTCGGTCTTGCGCGGAAATCCCAGCGGAGGGAACGTGCGATCTCGCTGCTTGAGCAGCGGCGCGGGGGCCCACTTCGGCTGAAACGAACCTTCCGGAAACCGGCGATCGACTCCGCGCGCCACGCTCCACAGAGCGTCGGCGACCCGTCGAATCCCGGAATAGACCGCTCGTCTCATCGTAGTTCTGTCCCCCGTATTGGAAACTCTGATGCTGCACGATTCTAGCCGAAAATCCTGTCCCGCCGGGCAGTTCCTCAGGCGAGCGTCGGTGTCGCGGAGAAACGGTCCGCCGAGAACGGAGCGAGAGCCTCGGCGCCTCGCCCGTCGACGATCAGGTCGGCCAAGCGGCGAGCGGTGGCGGGCGCGAGCAGGATGCCGTTGCGAAAGTGTCCGGCCGCGAAGAAAAGGCCTCGGACGGCGGAGGCCCCCAGGATCGGGAGGCCATCCGGCGTGCCGGGTCGCAGGCCCGACCATGCGCTTTCGAAGCGGGCGGAGGACAGTGACGGGAGCAGCCGTGTGCCCGCCGTCACCAGCGCCCGGACGGCGCCCGCGGTGACACCCTTGCGAAAGCCGACGTGCTCGGCCGTCGAACCCAGCAGCGCGGTGCCGTCCGCTCGAGGAACCACGTAGGCTTCTTCGGAGGACACGATCGCCGTCAGAGGCTTTCCTTCGAGCCTCACCTCGACGATCTGGCCGCGCACGGGGAAGACCGGAACGGTCGCTCCCCCGCCACCAAATGACGCCGCCCAGGCGCCGGCGGCGTTGACGACGGCGCCGGCAGGGATCGGCCCGGCGTCCGTCAGGATTCCGCGGCAGACACCCTCCTCGATGATCAGCGTCCGGGCCGTGGTGTCGGAGAGGATCCGCGCTCCGCGGCGTTCGGCCGAGACCCAGGCGGCGCGGGCGAGAATGCGCGGGTTCACGGCCGCCTCGTCCGGGAAGTAGAGCGCCGAGGCCACTTCGGCGGAGAGCCGTCCCTCGAGCTCGAGCTCGAGCTCTCCCGAGTTGCGCGACTCCACGCGCAGGCCTCGATCCCGCTGCCAGTCAAACGCGGCGGATCCGGGCTCGCTATCTCCGAAACGGCACCGATAGGACCCGGTTTTCCGGTACCCGACGTCGATTCCCGTTTCCTCGAAAAGCGAACTCGCCCAACCCGGATGCAGACGATGGCTCTCCATCGCAAGATCGAAGAACGGGGACGGCTCGGTCGCGTCGGACTGGGGCGAGAGCATCCCGGCCGCGGCGCTGGACGCCTCGGCGCCCGGCTCGCCCCGCTCGACGACGACGACGCGCTGGCCCCGCGCCTGGAGCTCCGCCGCCAGCGCGCAGCCGATGACGCCTCCGCCGACTATCAGGACGTCGGCGGACGGCGCGCTCATCGGCGGACTCGCGCCGCCAGCGCCGAAAGCCCCCTGCCCCGGAACTGCTCCTGCGCGAGGCGGCCGACCGCGATGGCCGCGCCGTAGCCGAGAGCGCCTCCGGCCAATGCACCGGCCAGAGTGCGCGCGCCCGGACGCCGCGGCGCCGCCTGGCGCATCAGGCGCACCAGGCCCTGACGGACGACGTCGGAGGCCACACCTGCTCCCGCGGCGGCTGCCACCGCGGCGGCGCGCTCGCCGGCCGATGGGACCCGTCCGTAGAGGGCCGCCAGGGCAAGCACCAGCCGGTTCAGAACGACCACTTGCCAGGCGAGGTCGGCGCCGAAAGGCACCGATCCGAAAAAGGCGGCCGGCCCTGTCAGGAGCGCGGCCGCCGCGCCGCACTGGACCGCCGCACGGCGCACGAGTCGGTCCGCGAGCTGGTCGCGGGAGGCCTTCGGGTGACGCCGCCGCAGGCGCTCCACCTCCGTCACCGCGCGCTCCGTCATGGTCTCGTCGAGGACGGCGCGGGCGATCGCGGCGTACATGCGGAAATCCTATCCCCACATGCTATGTTTCGCCGGTTCGGAAAGGAGTCATCGTGAAGACACGCATTGCCATGGCC
>JBKOZO010000002.1:0-11803 GCA_046725935.1 Acidobacteriota bacterium
GGCAAGACGTTCGACTTCAAGGACCTTTCGCCGGAGCACAAGGCGGAAGTGGGACTGGGGATGAAAGACGGCGACGCGAAGGTCACCCAGGCGGCCGACAATCTCGGAAAGGACGTCAACGGCTGGAAGATTAGCTCCCCATTCGGCGACCGCGCCTTCTTCAACGGGAACTGGCTCCTGCGTGCCGCCGGCGCGAAAGCCGGGATCTACGGCAACGACGCGATCGAGGCGACGTATCCGATGACCAAGACCCTGGCCGACGGGACGCCGCTCGACGGCAGCAAGGCCAACTACACGCTGACGTTTCCCGCCGGCCAACTCCCGCCGGTGAATGCCTTCTGGTCGGTGACGATGTACGACGGGAAGACCCAGCTCTTAGTCGAGAACCCGATCAACCGGTACCTCATCAACTCTCCGATGATGAAGGCGCTGAAGAAAAACCCGGATGGGTCGCTGACGCTCCACATCCAGAAGGACTCTCCCGGGAAGGCCAAGGAATCCAACTGGCTCCCGGCGCCCAACGGACTGATCTATCTCGTCATGCGACTCTACTGGCCGAAGACCGAGCCACCGTCGGTTCTGCCGCCGGGAGAAGGGACCTGGAAACCGCCAGCGATCGCGGTGGCGAAGTAGCGGCCTGTCAGGTCTTCGACGGAAGGCGCCCCGAGAGCACCGCCATCCGGTACAGGCGCGCGGCGAGATCCGGACGCAGGTCCTCGGAACGCGCTCTCCATCTCCAGTTGCCGCCAGGCTGCGAGGGCGTGTTCATGCGCGCCTCGCTCCCGAGGCCCAGAACATCCTGCATCGGCACGACCGCGGCCTCCGCGACCGAGCCGTACGCGGCGCGGATGAGCGCCCACTCGACATCGCGGCCGTCGCTCCCGACATAGTCCCAGACGCGCTCGCGCTCCTCGGGCTTCAACGCGGCGTACCAGCCGCGAGCCGTGTCGTTGTCGTGCGTGCCGGTGTAGACGTACGAGCGCCGCGTGTGCCGATGCGGCAGGTATTCGCTGTCGGGGCCGTAGAAGGCGAACTGCAGGACCTTCATGCCGGGGATGTCGAGAGCGGACAGGAGCGCGCGTACGTCGTCGTCGATGTCGCCGAGGTCCTCGGCCAGGATCGGCAAGGCGCCGAGCGCCTCGCGCGCCGCGTCGAAGAGGGCGCGTCCGGGCCCCGGCATCCACTTGCCGTTCAACGCCGTATCGTCGCCGGCCGGCACTGCCCAGTAGGCCGAGAACGCCCGGAAGTGATCCACGCGCAGCAGGTCGCAGAGGGCGAGGCCCGCCTGGATCCGGTCGATCCACCACGCGTAACCGTCCCGCGCGATGCGGCCCCAGTCGTAGAGGGGATTGCCCCAGAGCTGCCCGGTCTCGCTGAAGTAGTCGGGCGGCACGCCGGACACGGCGGCGGGCTTGCCGTCGGCGTCGAGCGCGAAGAGCTCCGGATGCGCCCAGACGTCGGCGCTGTCCATCGCGACGTAGATGGGCATGTCGCCGAGGATCCGGATCCCGCGCTCGCGCGCGCGGGCGCGCAGCCTCTCCCACTGCCGGAAGAAGAGAAACTGCAGATAGCTCTGGTACCGGGTCTCCTCTTCGAGGCCGGTGGCCGCGAGGCGCAGCGCGTCCGGATCGCGGCGCGCGAGATCCGGTTCCCAGTCCATCCAGGCCCGCCCGCCGAAGTCCGCCTTCAGCGCGGCGTAGAGCGACCAGTCCGAGAGCCAGCTCGAACGCTCCGGCGAGACGAGGAAGGCCTCGAACGCGCCGGAAGCCGGGTGGCTCGGATGCGACCGGAAGTGCTCCCAGGAGCGACGCAGAAGCGCTTCCTTCCAGGGCACGATCGTCTCGAAGTCCACGCGCGCCGGGTCGAATCCGGGCGCGTTCGACAAAGCGCCTTCGGGCAGCAATCCCTCCTGCGCCAGCCCCTCCGGCGACACGAGGAGCGGGTTGCCGGCGAAGGCCGAGGCGCAGGTGTACGGAGAGTGTCCGCCGCCTGTCGGCCCCAGCGGAAGGACCTGCCAGAGGCGGAAGCCGGCGGCCGCGGCCCAGTCCAGGAACCGCTCGGCGCCGGAGCCGAGGTCGCCCATGCCGAAGGGCCCGGGCAGAGACGTGGGATGCAGAAGGATCCCGGCGAAGCGGTCTCCCCCGGCGGGGCTCAGACTCACGAAGCGGAAGTGTAGCGGCTCGCTTCCCGGCTGCGCGGACCCGACCAGAGGACCAGCCCCGTCTCGTTGGGCTGCGCGAGGTCGGGGTGATGCGGCCGCACCCGCACGGTGTATCCGAGCTCCTCGCTCGCGGGCTTGCGGTGGGTCAAACGATAGATCCCGGTCTCGCTGTCGCGGCCGGCGGCCTCGAGGCGCGTGGGCGTTCCCGACTCCAGAAGCCCATCGGGGCCGGGTGCTCCCTCGAAGAGCTCGACCGAGACTTCGGAAGCATCCAGCGGACCCAGCTTCACCCGCGCGGTGACGTCGAATGCCGCCGAGGGAGGCAGCGTCGCCGGATCGGGCTCGAAACGCACGTCCTCGAAGGCCACGCCCGGCCAGGCCGCGCGGATGCGCTCCTTCCACGCCACCAGCCGCTTGAGGCGACTGCGGTCCGCGTCCTTCAAGGCGCGGCGGTGGAAGGCGCCCGGCACGTAGCACTGATCGATGTACTCGGACACCATGCGGTCGGAGGAGAAATCCCGGGCCAGCCGCGACGCCGCGACGATCATGCGATCGAGCCAGCGCTGCGGGGTGCCCGAGGCGTCGCGGTCGAAGAACATCGGGAGGACGCGCTTCTCGAGAACGTCGAAGAGCGCCTGCGCGATCTCGTCGTCGGTGGCAGAGTCCTTCGCCTCGCCGACCACGAACCCGGCTTCGTCGTGCGGCGCCTCGTCCCACCAGCCGTCGAGGACCGAGAGGTTCAGCGCGCCGTTCATCGCGGCCTTCATTCCGGAGGTGCCCGAGGCCTCTCGCGGGCGTTCGGGAGTGTTGAGCCAGACGTCGCAGCCGGCCACGAGCTGGCGCGCCATCGCCATGTCGTAGTCGTTCAGGAAGACGAGGCGCCCGTGGAACTCCGGCCGCTCGGCGGCGATCGCGACGGCGCGGAGGAACTCCTTGCCCTCTTCGTCTCGGGGGTGGGCCTTTCCGGCGAAGAGGATCTGCACCGGCCTTCCGATCTGGTGCAGCAGGTACTCCAGCCGCTTGGGCTGTCGCAGCAGCAGCGTGGCGCGCTTGTACGTCGCGAAGCGGCGCGCGAATCCGATCGTCAGGGCCTTGGGGTCGAGCGCGCGCCGCGCCTTTTCGACTTCTTCGTCGCTCGCGCCAAGGCGGCGCCGCTGGTCGGCGAGCATCTCCCGGCACGCCGACACCAGCCGCGCCCGGAGCGCTTCGTGCGCGCTCCACAGGGCCGCGCGGTCGACCTCCTCGGGTTTTTCGGCCACGCCGGTCGCCAGGATCTCGGGAGCGGTCCAGGTCGGCGCGTGCACGCCGTTGGTGATCGGGCGGATCGGGATCTCCGAGAGCGGCAGGTTCGGCGCGACGCCGCGCCACAGCCGCCGGGAGACGTCCGCGTGGAGGTGCGAGACCGCGTTCTGGTGGGTCGAGAGACGCATCGCCAGCACGGCCATCGAGAAGAGCTCGCGCGGCCGGTCGCCGACCTCCCGGCCGAGGTCGAAGAACTCATCGAAGGTGATGCCGAGCTCGTTGACGTAGCCGCCGAAGTACTTCCAGAGCAGCTCCGGCGTGAACACGTCGATTCCGGCCGGGACCGGCGTGTGGGTCGTGAAGATGTTTCCGCTCGTGGCGACTTCGCGGGCCTCGGCGAACGTCAGGTGCTCCTCCTGGACGGCCTGCCGGATCTTCTCGAGCGAGACAAACGCGGCGTGACCCTCGTTGATGTGCCGGATCGTCGGCCACAGGCCGACTTTGGCGAGCGCCCGCGAGCCGCCGATGCCGAGCACGATCTCCTGCTGCAGGCGCATCTCGTGGCCGCCCCCGTAAAGGCGCGCCGTGATCTCGCGGTCGGGAGGCTCGTTCTCGGGCAGGTTGGCGTCGAGGAGCAGGAGCGGCACGCGGCCGACCTTCGCCATCCGGATGAGAAGATGGACGTTTCTCCCGGCCAGGTTTACCGAGACGACCGGAGGGCTGCCGTCGGGCGTCTCGGCCTGAGAGATCGGAAGGTCTTCCGGATTGAGCGTGGGATACGTCTCGTTCTGCTTGCCCTCGGCGTCGACGACTTGGCGGAAGTAGCCTTCGCCGTAGAAGAGGCCCACTCCGACCAGCGGCACGCCGAGGTCGCTCGCGGCCTTCAGGTGGTCCCCCGCGAGGACCCCGAGGCCTCCGGCATAGATCGGCAGGATCTCCGTCAACCCGAACTCGGCCGAGAAATAGGCGACGCGCTCCCCACGGGCGACCAGCTCCCGCGCTCCGGGATGGCGCGGTTCGGCCTGGTCCTCCTCGGAAAGGCGCCGGACGACCGCCGCCAGCCTCTCCTGGAAGGCCGGGTCCTCGGCGGCGTTACGAAGCCTCTCGGCGGGAAGCTCTCGGAGGAGACGCACGGGGTTGCCCCTCACCCGCTCCCACGCCTCGGGGTCCAGCTCCTCAAAAAGCGAGCGGACGTCGGCGCGCCACGTCCAGCGGAGGTCGTGGGAGAGGGCGAAGAGTGAGAGCAGCTTCTCGGGGACGCCGGAGACCCGAAAGGCTTTTTCGAGAACGGGTGTCAATCCACGGCTAGTGTAGCAGAGCCGTCACGACCCTAAGTCTTGTAGCTTCAGACGCGTGAAGCGAGATCCGAAGCGGCATCCTCGACCTTCACGGCAAGTCCCGCGCCCAGTACGAGGAAACGCTCGACCCATGCGCGCGCGTCCTCGAATCCCGCGTCCGCCTCGCGGCGCCTCGCCGGAAGCACGCTCCTGGACATCTGGTAGTACGCGTTCTGTACCTTCCAGAAATCCACTTCAAACGGGAGATGCTTCGCCAGCGCCACGATCCCTTCGAGGTTGGCGAGGCGCTCGGAGTCTCCAGGCCGCGCGCGCAGCTCCGTGGCGAACCGGTCGATCGTGCGCTCGAAGGCGCGGCCGAGCCCGTCCTCGTGGAGCGTGACGCCGACGTTGCGGGCCTCCTCCAGGACCGCCTCGAGGCGCGCGACGTCGGGCTCGGGATCCTCGAGCTCGCGCCGCAGCCGCGTGTTCAGCGCCTGCTCGGCGGCCATCCGGAAGCCGCGCGGAGGCGCCACGCCGTGGCTCGAGAGAAACCGCATCAGCGGCGCGTGCTCTTCGTACAGGCGGCGGTAGACGTCGTCGGCTTCGTCGAGAACCGAGCGGAGAATCTCGCCGAGGACCTGCTGCTGTTCGTCCCGGAAGAGCAGGCGCAGCGCGTAGCGGTCGCCGCTTCCGAAGGAGCGGTCGACCGCGCGGAGGATCTCGGGCAGGTCCGCGCGGCGAAAGAGCGCCGACAGCTCTTCCTCGGCTTTCTCGAACGCTCCCGGCTCCTGCGAGCGGAGGAGTCCTCCCGAGAGGTTGTGATCCCCCAGATGGAGGACGCCCCACGCCACGCGCGCCGACTCGCCGGTAATCTCCGACGTCACGCGCGCGCGTCCGAGCCGAAGCCGCGCCCGGCCGCTCGTGAATTCCCGCGACTCCTCCCGCGAAACCCGGTAGCAGTAGACGCGGGAGACGGGCTCGTATTCGGTGAAGAGCGCGTGGACGCCGTAGTGGGCTCCGACGTCCTCGAGCGACACGGCGGTCGGACTCACCGAGGTCTCGAAGATGCGGCGCCCGTCGCCCGTCTCGGGAACGTTGCTGGCCGCGCGGGAAAGGGGCTCGAGAACGAGCGGCTCGAAGTCTCTCCCCAGGGTTTCTCTCGCCAGCTGCAGGGCCCGGCCGGCGTATGCCAGGATCTGCCGCGCCTCGATGCCGCCGACGTCGTCGAAGAACCAGCCGCAGCTGGTGTACATCAGCTGCGCGTGGCGCTGGATTTCCAGCAGCTTCCAGAGCTCGATGCGCTCGGCCTCCGAGAGCTCGCGGCGCGCGTGCTCGCGCAGGAATCGCTTCTGGTTCTCCGGCGAGCGATCGAGGATCACGCCGATGTAGGCGTCGCGCGCCTTCCACGGATCAGCGAGGAACGCTCCGGCTTTCTCTCCCCAGACGGGAGCCAGCGCGTCCCGAAGAATGTCGAGCCCCTCCCGGAGAGGCGCGCGCCAGGCCTGGCTCCACCCGGGATGCGCCCCGGACTGGCAGCCGCAGTCCGAGCGCCAGCGCTCGACACCGTGGGCGCAGCTCCAGGACGTCTTCTCGCGGATCCGGGCCTCGTGGACGGGAGGGAAACGCTCGAAGAACTCCCCGTAGTTCGTGACGCGGGCGAGGCCCGCGGTCTCGATCGGGCGCAGCGCGTACGCCAGGGCCATGTCGCCGTGGCGGTGGTGATGACCGAACGTCTCGCCGTCGGTCGCGATGTGGACCAGCTGCGGGCCCTCGCGATCCGCGGAGAAGGCCCCCATCAGGCGGTCGGCCAAATGATCTCCGCGGGAGAGCAGCCGGTCGAATGCGACGGCGCGCGAGATCGGCCCGTCGTAGAAGAAGACGACGATCGTCTTGCCCGACGGAAGGGGGACGCGGTACGGAACGGTCGGATCGGGCCCTCCCTCCGGCGCCTCCCGCCACTCCTCCTCGCCGACGCGGCGGACGTGGCTGGCCTGGTGCGGCGAGAGGATCGTGAAGCGGATGCCGGCGGCGGCGAGGTCCTCGAGCGTGTCGAGGTCCACGGCGGTCTCGGGGAGCCACATCCCCTCTGGCTCGCGCCCGAAGCGGCGGCGAAAGTCGGCGATGCCCCACGCGACCTGCGTGGCGCGGTCGCGCGCGTTCGCCAGCGGCAGAATCATGTGGTTGTAGGGCTGGGCCAGCGCCGAGCCGTGCCCGGAGAAGCGCCGCGCGCTCTCGGCGTCGGCCGCGAGGATCGCCCGGTACACCTCGGGATCGTTTTCCTCGAGCCACGAGAGGAGTGTGGGACCGAAGTTGAAGCTCATCGACGCGTAGTTGTTGACGATCGCGATGATGCGGTTCTCGGAGTCGAGGATGCGGGCGTTGGCATTGGGCGCGTAGCACTCCGCCGTGATGCGCTCGTTCCAGTCGTGGTACGGGTACGCGGAGGGCTGGCCCTCGATCGCCTCGAGCCAGGGGTTCTCGCGCGGCGGCTGGTAGAAGTGGCCGTGAATGCAGACGAAGCGTTCCACCGGGTGAGCCCCTACTCCTCGGACAGGACCACGGGCTCTCCGTCGGGCTCTTGCGCATCGACCGAGGCCTCGGCGGCGACCTCGGGCTCGGCCACCTCCCCCGGGGCCTTCAGAAAGATCGCGCCGAGCGGCGGAAGGGACAGGGCGAGACTGTACGGGCGCCCGTGCGCCGGGACCTCGAGCGCCACGGCGCGCCCCTGGTTGCCCACACCGCTGCCGCCGTAGACGGCGGCGTCGCTGTTGGCGATCTCGGTCCAGTCTCCCGGCTGCGACACGCCCACCCGGTAGCCGTGACGGGGCACGGGCGTGAAGTTGAAGACGGCGGCGATCTCGTCGTCCGGACGCGCGCCGCGCCGCACCAGCGAGACGACGCTGTGGTCGGCATCGTGGCAGTCGATCCAGTCGAACCCGCGGGGATCGAAGTCCAGCTCATGGAGCGCGGGCTCGGAGGCGTGGAGACGGTTCAGGTCCCGCACCCACAGCTGCAGCCCGCCGTGCCGGGGGCGATCGAGCAGGTCCCAATCCAGGCTCGTGTCGTGGTTCCACTCGTTCCACTGGCCGATCTCGCCGCCCATGAAAAGGAGCTTCTTGCCGGCCTGCGCCCACATGTAGCCCAGCAGCAGACGCAGGTTCGCGAACTTCTGCCACTCGTCCCCGGGCATCTTCGACAGCAGCGACGCCTTCAGGTGAACGACCTCGTCGTGCGACAGCGGCAGGACGAAATTCTCGGTGTACTGGTACATCCGGCGGAACGTCAGGTCGTTGTGGTGGAACTTCCGGAACACCGGGTCCAGCGTCATGTAGTCGAGCGTGTCGTTCATCCAGCCCAGGTCCCACTTCATGCCGAAGCCCAGCCCGCCCACGTAGGTCTGGCGCGAGACCATCGGCCAGGCCGTGGATTCCTCGGCGATCATCACGGCGCCGGGCTGCGCCTTCTCGACCTCCTCGTTGAGCCGCCGCAGCAAAGTGATCGCGCCCAGGTTCTCGTTGCCTCCGTGCGCGTTGGGGATCCACTCACCGGGCTTGCGCGAGTAGTCGAGGCGAAGCATCGACGCCACCGCGTCCACGCGCAGTCCGTCGGCGTGGTACAGGTCCAGCCAGTAGAGCGCGGAGGAGAGGAGGAACGACCGCACCTCGTGGCGGTCGTAATTGAAGATGCAGCTCTTCCAGTCCGGGTGGTAGCCCTGGCGCCAGTCGGCGTGCTCGTAGAGATGCGTGCCGTCGAAATAGACCAGGCCGTGTTCGTCGGAGGGAAAGTGCGACGGGACCCAGTCCAGGATCACGCCGATGCCGGCCTGGTGCAGCGTGTCCACGAGGTACATGAAGTCCTGCGGCGTGCCGAAGCGCGAGGTCGGCGCGAAGTACCCGGTGGTCTGGTACCCCCACGATCCCGCGAACGGATGCTCCATCACCGGCAGAAGCTCGATGTGCGTGAAGCCCATCTCGCGCGCGTAGTGCGCGAGCGCCCCCGCCGCCTCGCGGTAGGTCAGGGGACGGTTGTTCTCCTCGGGCACGCGCCGCCACGACCCCAGGTGCACCTCGTAGATCGACATCGGAGCCGACGCCTTCTGCTTCTCGGCGCGCGCCGCCATCCACTTCTGGTCCCGCCAGCGGTAATCGAGGTCCCAGACCACCGAGCCCGTCCTCGGCGGCACCTCGTGCCGCACGGCGTAGGGATCGGCCTTGTCGACGCGGTAGCCGCCGAGACGCGACGCGACGTGGTACTTGTAGACGGCTCCCTTCTTGACCCCCGGCACGAAGGATTCCCAGATGCCGGACTCCCCGAGAGGCGCGAGCGGGTGTCTGGCCTCGTCCCAGCCGTTGAAGTCGCCGATGACGGATACGGCCCTCGCGTTGGGCGCGAACACCGCGAACGAGGCCCCATCCTCTCCGTCGAGAGTTCGCGGGTGCGAACCGAGCTTCTCCCAGAGCCGAAGATGGCTGCCCTCGTTGAAGAGGAAGAGATCCTGGGAGGTCAGAAGCGGCGCGCCCGAGCGGGCCCTGCCCGCGCGCGCTACGGATCCCACTCGTTTTCTTTCTGCCACGCGCCTTCTCGTTTCGGCGCGAGTCTACCCTCTGCCGAGTTCCCTCCCATGTGCACGCGTCGAGCGCGCCTCAAATAGACACATAATCCCCCCGCCATGGACGGGACCGCGCTCGTCATCTGCGACGGCTTCTTCGACACTGCGAACGGAAAGACGGCGCACGGGCTCGTGCGCGGCACGGACCGCTATCGCGTCGTCGGCGTCGTGGACGCGCCCACCGCGGGCCGCGACGCCGGAGAAGTGCTGGACGGACGGCCGCGCGGCATCCCGGTCTTCGCCTCGATCGCCGCCGCCCTCGCCGCCCTCCCGTCGAAGCCCGACTTCGCCGTCGTGGGCGTCGCGACGTCGGGAGGCCGCGTGACGCCGGGGCTGCGCGGCGCCCTGTCCGAGGCGATCGCCTCCGGGATGTCGGTCGTCAACGGCCTGCACGAGTTCGTCTCCGACGATCCCGAGCTCGCCGCGGCGGCGGCCGCGCGCGGCGTCACGATCGTCGACGTGCGCAAGACGCCCCGCCGCACGGACCTCCATTTCTGGTCGGGCCGGATCCTCGAGGTCCAGGCGCCGCGGATCGCTGTCCTGGGGACCGACTGCGCGCTCGGCAAGCGCACGACCGCGCGTTTTCTGATGGAGGCGTGCCGCGCGGCCGGAATTGGCACCGAGCTGATCTTCACGGGACAGACCGGCTGGATGCAGGGCGCGCCGTTCGGCTTCATCCTGGACTCGATTCCCAACGACTTCGTCTCGGGAGAGCTCGAGCACGCCGTCGTCTCGTGCTGGGAGAAGGTCCGCCCCGAGCTCATCCTTCTCGAGGGGCAGTCGGCGCTGCGCAACCCTTCCGGCCCCTGCGGCTCCGAGTTTCTCCTCTCCGGCCGCGCGCGCGGCGTCATTCTGCAGCACGCCCCGGCACGCAAGTGCTACGAAGGGATGGAGGAGCTCGGCCTCGAAATCCCGGCGGTTGCCGACGAGATCGCGCTGATCCGGACGCTCGGCGCGCGAACTCTCGCCGTAACCTTGAACGGCGAGCACATGGCGCCGGAGGCGCTTCGCGCCGAGCGGGACCGGCTCGCGCGGGAGCTCGGCATCCCGATCGTCCTTCCGCTGGAGGAAGGCGTGTCCTCGCTCGTGCCCGTGGTGCGCGAGTTTCTCGCCGCGGAGGTCGGACGGTGAAGATCCGCCGGGTCGACGCTCGCGTCGAGGATTTCGAGCTGACCCGGCCCTACGCAATCGCCGGCCAAGCGCCGCTGGTGGAAGTGCCCAACGTCATCGTCCGGATCGAAGACGACGCCGGCGAGGTCGGCCTCGGCGCCGGCTCCCCAGGCGAGCACGTCACGGGCGAGACGATCGAAGCCGCGGCCGCGGCGCTCGCGCCGGGGAACCTCAAATGGCTGATCGGCCGCGACGCGCGCTCCCTGCCGGGTCTGTGCCGCGAGGCCGTCGAGCGCTTTCCGTTGACACCGGCGGCTCGCGCGGCGGTGGACATCGCGCTCCACGACCTCCTCTCCCGGCGCCTCGGCGTGCCGCTCGCCGACATGCTCGGCCGCGCGCACGACGCGCTGCCGACTTCGATCACGATCGGCATCAAGCCGGTGGGCGAAACGCTCGCCGAGGCGGAGGAATATCTGGGACGCGGCTTCCGGGTCCTCAAGGTCAAGATCGGCGACTCGCTCGAGGAGGACCTCGAGCGGGTCGCGAAGCTGCGGGAAGGTTCCGCCCGTACCGCCGTGCTCCGCGTGGACGCCAACGTCGGGTACACGCTTGCCGAGACGGCCCGATTCTTCGAGCGGTCGGCGCCCTACGGCCTGGAGTTCGTGGAGCAGCCGGTCCCGCGCGAGGACTTCGCCGGCATCCGGTTGCTGCCGGCGTCCTGGCGCGCACGCATCGCGGCCGACGAGAGCCTCCACGACGAGAAAGACGCGCTGGCTCTGGCCGGGCCTCCCGGCGATCCCGCGTGCGGCATCTTCAACATCAAGCTCATGAAGTGCGGCGGCGTTCGCCCGGCGACGCGCATCGCGGCGATCGCCGAGACCGCCGGCGTCGCGCTGATGTGGGGCTGCATGGACGAGAGCCGCATCTCCATCGCCGCGGCCCTGCACGCAGCCTTCGCCTCCCCCGCGAGCCGCTACCTCGACCTCGACGGCTCGCTCGACCTCGCCCGCGACGTGGTCGAGGGCGGCTTCACGCTCGAGAACGGCGTGATGCGCACGACCGGCGCGCCGGGGCTGGGGGTCGTGCCGCTCTAACCTCCCTCCGGAATCCAGACCAGCGCCACGCGGCGCACCGTGATGTCGGATTTCTTCGGCCGCAGGCTCACCGTCTCCAGCTTCTCGGTCGCGGGATCGGCGGCGGCCTGTTCCGCGGCGAGCTCGGTCTGGAGCTCTCCATCGAGATCCTGGATCTGCTGCTGGACGGCCTCCACCGTCTCCTTCGCGCGGCCGACGTCGCCCGCCTGCTTCATCGTGCGGCCCGCGCTCCGCGCAGCGGTCGTCGCCTTTCCGATCGTCGTGCTGGACAGCGCCTTTCGTCCGAAGAGAGCACCGAGCACCGTCGCGC
>JBKOZO010000003.1:0-11496 GCA_046725935.1 Acidobacteriota bacterium
GCGTCATCCCGAGGAGCGCAGCGACGAGGGATCCCGGACTCGATTGCCGCGGACTGAGTTCGGGATCCCTCGCTTCGCTCGGGTTGACAGCGAATCGACGGGGATCACCCCCGGATAGCATCGTGGCATGGAGCCTGCAGCGTTTGCCCGCATGGCGAAGCCTTCCGTTCCCAAGGAACAGCCCGTCTGGTGGGACGAAGCCGACCTGCCGGAGGCGGCGAAGCTCGAGACCAACGCGCGCGCCGACGTGTGTGTCGTCGGCGCCGGAATCGCGGGGCTGACGACCGCGTACCTGTTGTGCGCGTCGGGGAAATCCGTCGTCGTCGTGGACGACGGCCCCGTCGCCGGCGGTATGACGGGAGCCACGACCGGCCACCTCGTGACCGCCATCGACCGCGGGTACGCGCAGATCGAGAAGATCCGGAGCGCCGAGGGAGCCCGCCTCGCCGCGGAGAGCCACGCCGCCGCGATCGACTGCATCGAGAAAATCCTCGGCGAGGAAGACATCGCCTGCGACTTCGCGCGCCTCGACGGTTTTCTCTTCTCGTCCGCAGGCACCCGGACGGGCGCCGTAGAGCGCGAGCGCGAGGCCTCCGCGCGGGCCGGCAATCCGGTCGAGAGTCTCGACCGCGCGCCTCTCCCGTTCGCCACGGGACCGTGCGTACGGTATCCGCGCCAGGGCCAGTTCCACCCGCTCAAGTACTGCGCGGGGCTCGTCACCGCGATCCGACGCCGCAACGGCCGCATCTTCGGCAAGACGCACGCGGACTCGATCGAAGGCGGAACGCCGGCGCGCGTGAAAGCCGGAAATCACGAGATCGAGGCCGACGCGGTCGTCGTCGCGACGAACGTGCCGGTCAACGATCGGCTCGCCCTCCACACCAAGCAGGCGCCGTACATGACGTACGTCGTGGGCGCGATCGTGCCGAGGGGCTCGGTGCCGCGGGGCCTCTACTGGGACACCGAGGATCCGTTTCACTACGTGCGCCTGCAGGAGCTTCCGGACGGAACCGATTGCCTCATCGTCGGAGGCGAGGACCACAAGACCGGCCAGGACGGCGTCGACACGCGCGAGCGCCACGAGCGTCTCGAGGCCTGGGCGCGGGAGCGATTCCCGTCCATCGAGAGGATCGGCTACGTCTGGGCCGGCCAGGTCATGGAGAGCCTCGACGGCCTCGCGTTCATCGGACGCAATCCCGGCGACGCCGACAACGTCTACGTCGTGACCGGCGACTCGGGCGTCGGCCTGACGCACGGCACGATCGCGGGGATGCTGCTGACCGATCTGATCGAGGGCCGCGAAAATCCCTGGGAGAAGCTCTACGACCCGTCGCGCAAGGTGCCGCTGGCGGCCGGAACGTTCCTCAAGGAGAACCTGAACGTCGCCGTCCAGTTCGCCGACCGGCTGACGCCGGGAGACGTCTCGTCGACGCGGGAAGTGCGCCGCGGCACCGGAGAGCTCCTGCGGCGAGGCCTCGCCAAGATCGCCGTCTACCGCGACGAGGCGGGCAAGCTCCACGAGCTCTCGGCCGTCTGCCCGCACCTGGGCTGCGTGGTGCAGTGGAACGACGCCGAGAAGACGTGGGACTGCCCCTGCCACGGCTCGCGGTTCGACAAGCTCGGGAAGGTCATCAACGGGCCGGCGAACTCGGACCTGCCTCCGGCCCCCGCGCCGTGAACGCGTCCCGCTGCGCCTGCATCTTCGCCGCCGCCCGCTTCTGAAAGGGCCGCATCGCCACGGTCATCAGGTCCATCGTCCTTACGAAGAGGCTCGAAGTCTGTCCGGCGTGTTGCGTCAGGACGTAAACCCAGCCGATGTTGTAACCCTTGCGCGCCCTCGCCGCGATCGGTCCCAGCTTCTCCCAGCCGGTATGAGTGAGCTCGAGGCGCGTTCCCGCGCCGTCGGGCAGAAACCTCAGCGCCGAGGATCCCGGACTCGACCAGCCTGGGAGGCTCAGGGCCTGCCGAGTTCGGGATCCCTCGCTATCGCTCGGGATGACTTCTGGTCGATACCCGCTTCACTGCAGCTTGTTCTGGAGGATTTCTTTCGCCGCCTTCGCGTTGGGATAGTCGGGCTGGACCTGGAGGGCGCGTGAGTAATACTCCTTCGCGAGGTCCTTCTTCCCCAGGCCGAGGTAGGTTTCGGCAAGGCTGTCGTATGTGTTGCCCGACTTCGGGAACAGCTCGACGTTCAGACGAAAGATCTCGACGGCTGCGTCGGGTTTTTTTGCGGCGAGCAGGTCGTAGCCGAGCTGGTTCAGGGTCTCTTCGCCGGTCAAGTGAGGCGCCTTCCCGGCGACCGCGCTCCGCCGCAGCGTCGCCGCCACGTCGGCCGGGGGACGCCGCGCCGTCAGATCGACGAGCACGCCCGAGGCGATGTTCCCGTACGGATCGTTCGCGGCGAGATAGGCGTCGAGCGCCGCCGGATCCGTTTCGAATTGCCGCTCCATCCGTTCGAGGCTCTTCCGATACGACGCGGGGATCGCTTCGAGCATCGCCCGGCGCTCGGCAGCAGCGATCCAGCGCCCGCGGACCATGACGCCTTCGATTCCCCGCAGGCGGCGCACGTCCTCCAGCGGGTTCTCACGCGTCAGGATCAGGTCGGCGCGCCTGCCCGGCGCGATCGTTCCGAACTCGTCCTCCTTGCGCAGCAGCCTCGCCGCGTCCACCGTGGCGGTCCGGATCGCCGCGTACGGCGTGAAGCCGAGCTCCTGGAAGTTCTCGATCTCCTCGAGAAGGCAGAACCCCGGAACTCCCAGCCACGACGCGTCGGTGCCTGCGAGGATCGGCACGCCTCCGTCGTGGAGCGCCTTGACGAGCTGGCGCTGGAACTCGTAGCTCACCGCGAGCCCCGGCAGGCGGTCGGTCGGGAAACGGTTGGCGTAGGTGTTGCGCGCGGGCTCGAGCGCGGCCCGCATCGTCGGGAACATGTAGACGAGGTTCGGGTCCTGGAGGTACTTCTTCACCTCCGTGGCCTGGCGCACGATGTTGTGAAACGCCACGAGCGTCGGGATGACCGAGATCTCGGCCCGCTTCGTCATCTCCACGGCCTTCGGGATCCTGTACGTGTCGAGCGCGTGCACGACCTCGTGCGACGGATCGGGATCGTCGTTGAAGAACGTGTAGACGAGCTCCTCGGCGTGCGCGATCGACTGCCCGGCCGCGAGCGCCGCCTCGAAGCCCGGCTCGCGCGCGATGTGGCCGACGAAAACCAGATTCTTCTTCTTCGCCTCCGCGGCGAGCGCGGCGTACTCGGCCTTGCTGACCTGGTTGTAGATCTTCACTCCGTCCCAGCCGTCGGCGCTCTGCCGGTCCACCTCGGCGACGGCTTCCTCGGCCGTGCGGGGACGGTCGAACGTGGGCCCGACCGAGTAGACCGTCGGCCCGAAGAGCTCTCCCGACGCGATCGAGCGCCGCATCACGAGATGCGCCGGCCGGCCGTTGAGGTTGAAGACCGAGGTGACGCCGTTGACCGCGTAGAGGGTCAGCTCCTCCGGCGTATAGACGTGGACGTGCATGTCCGCGAGGCCCGGCGTCAGGTACCCGCCGGCGACGGCGACGCGCCGTGCTCCCGCCGGGATCGCGGTCTTGCCCGTCGGCCCGATCGCCTCGATCCGGCCGCCCGAAACGACCACGGTCTGATCGCGCACGACCCGATCCGAGTCCATCGGCACCACGTTCGCGTGCACGAACGCGACCGGCGTGTCGGCAGGCGTCGGAGATCCGGCAAGGGCGGCGGCCGCCGGAGCGAGAACGAATACGAGGGAAAGAGTCAGACGGACTCGGCGCATCGGTCCTCCCGAACCTCAAAGTCAGTACGCGCCGGGGCCTCCGAAGTTCCGGTCATCCGGTCTCTTCCCTGGTCGCGGCGCGAGGAGTCTCTGCGAGGGCAGCGGAGGAGCCTCGCGCCTCGGGAACGGGAGCGCGGCGAAGGATCAGCGCTCGGTCGAGCCGTATTTGGCGAGCCGAGCGCCGGTGGCGTGAGCCAGATCCTGAGCAAGCTCCCGCGACGGTCAGGCTCCCTGGACCGGTTTTCCGCGCCGCCGCCTCGCGAAATACTCGGTGCCGGTGACGTAGACGACGACCCAGATCAGCCCGACCAGCACGCCCGCGAACGTGTCCGTCGCCCAGTGGGCGCCCAGGTAGATGCGGCTGACGGCGACCGCCAGAACGAACACGAGCCCGACGACGAACGCCGTCGCCCGCACGCCGCGCCGGCGACTCAGGTGGAACGCGACGGCCACGAGCCCGCCGAAGAAGACCGTGGCCATCGTCGCGTGGCCGCTCGGAAAGCTGTACGTCGTCTCGCGAACCAGCGCGGAGACCGGATCCGGGCGCTGCCGTTCGAAGGCGAGCTTGAGCGCCGTCGACACGAGGAACCCGCCCACGACGGACCCTCCGAACAGGAGCGCGGAGATCCGGTGACCCTCCCACCAGAGCGCCAGCCCGACCAGAGGTGTGGTGATCGCGAGGAACCTCCAGTCCCCCGCGGCCGTCACTGCCTGCACCAGCGCCGTCAGCGGCTGCCGGCGGATGCCCGCGATGAAGACACCGATCATCTCGTCGAAGCGATTGGTCCCCTTCCGGACCTCGAAAACCTCCTCGGCGAGGATCCCGAAGACGACGGCCAGCGTCACGCACGCCAGGACGGCCACCGTGAAATAGAGGCCGACCACCTCCTCGCGGGAGAACCGGCGCCGCAGAAACGTCTTGACCGATTCCGGATCGAGCACGACGCGGAAAAGGCTACCTCAGGTACGATGGCATCGGGATTGCTGGACTCGGGGCGTTGGGTTCTGACCGGGAGGACCTGAGCCATTCGCACCTCCGGCTGGGTACTGGCAGGTAGTCTGGTCGCCGCTGTCGCGACCGCGGACACGGTCACGCTGCCGGCGACCGCCTCGCTCCGGGGCCTCTCCCCCTTCTTCACGGACGTGCGGGCGTTCAACACGTCCTACGTGGCGAGCCTCGAGGTCACGGCGACCTATCGCTGCTTCGTCGGGGATTGTCCGGGTGTGCCGCCCGTCGTGTCGTTCACGCTGAATCCTCGCGAGGCGAGAGCTTTCGATGACATGGTCGCCGCGACGTTCGGCGCGCCGAACAGCGGAGGCGGCGTGGAGCTCTTCTTCACCGGGCCCGCGGGAAGCCTGGTCGTGACGAGCCGGCTCTTCTCCACCGAGCCGGAGCCGACGGTCGGCATGTTCATCCCGGGCCTCCCGCCGTCGAAGGCGTACTCGACGACGGCCCTGACCTCCGTACGCAACCGCGGACCGGGAAGGGGCTTCCGCACGAACGCCGGAATCTTCAACCCGAACGACAGCACCATCCTTGTCATCTTCAACGTCTTCGCCGACGGCCTGCCGGTCGGCTCGCCGGTCGTGCGGACCGTCCTGGCGCACTCCGGCATCCAGGTCAACGGGATCTACGCGGTGGCGGGCGCGCCTCCCGACACCTCGACCGAGAATGGCGTGATCGTGGTCGACGCGTCGGCGCCCGTCTTCGCCTACGCGGCCGTGATCGATAACGAGACGACCGATCCGTACTTCGTCGTGGGCGCCCTAGACGCGGGCATCCCCACTTCGACACCGACGCGGACGGGGACGCGTCCCACGTTCACGCCCTCGCGGACCAACACGCCCGGAGGCGCCGGGACGCCGACGTTCACGCCGTCGATCAGCCCGAGCGCCACGCCGACCGTGCCGACCCTCACGCCGTCTCTGACGCCGTCGGGCCCGACGGCGACTCGGACGTTCTCGCTCACGCCGACGTTCACCGTCACAGGAACGCCTCCGACCGCGACGCCGACGTCCACGCCCAGCCTGACGCCGACGGGACCGTCGCCGACGCCCACGCAGACGGCGACCTTTACGATCACACCGAGCGTCACGCTGACGCCGAGCGTCACGCTGACGCCGACGCCGTCGATCACGCCGTCGCCCACGGTCACCGGCACGGCGACGTTCACGCCCTCGATCACGCCGACGGGCACGAACACACTCACTTTGACGCCGACAAATACCCCGTCGGCAACTGTAACCCCGACGCCTAACCCGAATCACATCGTGTTTGTGGGATCGGGTGGGAACAACTTCGTGGATTCCACGAGCGGCACCAACGTCACGACGGTACCGGTGGGAACAACGATCGAGTGGCAGTGGGTGGCGGGCTTCCATTCCACAACGTCGGGCGCGTGTGCTCCGAACTGCATCCCTGATTTCATTTGGGACTCCGGCCAACATCCAACACCATTTACCTTCACTCGACTCTTTAACACTCAAGGAACGTTTGACTACTTCTGCTTAACTCACGGCATCCAGATGACAGGCATCGTCAACGTTCAGTGACGGCCACGCGTAAACTCGGGTTACCATGAGCCCATAGTGCTCGGCCCCCGCTCCATCATCTCCATCGGATCGGCCCTCGCCTTCCTGCTCGTCGCCGCCTCGGCAATCGCCGAAACGAAGACCCTGCCCGCCGCGGCCTCGTTCCAGGGCTTTTCGCCCTTCTTCTCCGACGTGCGCGTCTTCAACACCTCGTACGATTCGAGCCTCCAGGTCACGGCGACGTACCGCTGTTTCCTGGGGACCTGTCCGGGTACCGCGCCCCAGCTCACGTTCACGCTCGCCCCGCGAGAGGCCCTCGCGTTCGACGACATGGTGGCGGCGACGTTCGCCGCCGCCAACAGCGCGGGAGGCATCGAGTTCGTGCACAGCGGTTCCCCGAGCCAGTTCGTCGTGACCAGCCGCCTCTTCTCGACCGAACCCCAGCCGACCGTCGGCATGTTCGTCCCGGGACTCTCGCCGTCGGCCGCGCGGTCGACCTCAGTGCTGACGTCCCTGCGCAACCGCGGAGCCGGCGAAGGATTTCGCACCAACGTCGGCGTCTTCAATCCCGGCGACGGCGCCGTGGACCTGTCCGTCCACCTCTTTGCCGACGGGGTGCCGGTGGGGTCGGCGATCCCCATGACCGTGGGACCCCACTCCGGCGCCCAGGCCAATGCCGTCTACGCCGCCGCGGGCGCCGGCGACACCGACACGGCCAACGGATTCGCGGTCGTGGTCGCGTCCGCCCCCGTGTTCTCGTACGCCGCCGTGATCGACAACCAGACCACCGACCCGATCTTCGTCGTCGGTTCCTCCGACGAGCCTTTCCGCACTCCCACGCCGACGAATACCCCGACGGTAACGCCGACAGGCACGCTCACGCCGACGGAGACGCCGACGCTCACACCCACGATCACGCCGACGAGCGGGCCCACGCGGACGCCGACGCCCAACCCCAATCACATCGTCTTCGTCGGACAGAACGGGACTAATACGTTCACCGACTCCGTCAGCGGAACGATCATCACGACGATCACCGTGGGAACCACGGTCGAGTGGGACTGGGTGCAGGGCGGCGGTCTCCACACCGTGACCTCGGGCAACTGCCCCAACGGCTTCTGCTCCCCCGACGGCCAGTTCGGCTTTGTCTCGCCCTTCGAGCAGTGGCCGTACACCTACACGTTCACGTTCAACAACGTGGCGACGTACAACTACTACTGCGTGAACCACGGCGCGATGATGCAGGGAGCCGTCAACGTGCTCCCCGCATCACCGCTCCGGAAATGAGGCGGGACTACTTCTCGATCGTGAGCTTGAGGCCTTCGGCGGCGATCTTGATGTTGGCGCCCTTGGTTTCGCTCTTCAGGTTGATGACGACGCCTTTGCTGTTGCGCAGCGAGGAGACGCCGGCGCCCTTGCCCGCCGTTCCTTCTGTGCCCGCGGCCGCGTAGACGCCGTTGAAGTCGTCGATGCTCTTCAGATTGTAGACGTTGCCCGACGCCACCGCCTTGGTCACCCCGACCTCGGCGACCGTGGCGCCCTCGATCTTGACCCTGTAATTCTGGCCCTTGTAGCTCAGCGTTCCGTGACCCCAGCTCCAGCCGATCCCGACCGCCACGGTGCCCTCCTCGAGCCTGATCGTGGCATCCGGGGTTTTGTCGTCCGCCAGCAGCGGGGCGGCCAGAACCGCGACGAAGGCTGCCAGGGCAACCGTGATCATCCAACGACGATGCATGCGTTCCTCCTGTTTCAATGGCTGTCTCAATTGCCGGCCCCGGGTCATTCCGGCGGCCGGGCAGGCTCCATCTATCACGACCGCATGCAATTCCGGGACCGCTTTTTGGGCTCGCCGCTAATTCCTTTGCCCGCCGCTATTTCGAGACCACGGCGATGACCAGATCGTCGTTCTTCTCGTCGATGGTCGCGACCCCGCAGGCCGTCTCGTTGCCCTTCGCGTCGAACTTGCAGCCCCAGAGGCCGGCGGTCTGCGAGTTGCACTCGCCCTTGTCGAGCGCCGCCACCCAGAAGCCCGAGCCCGCCGGACGGTTGCGCGGGTTGCCCGCGGCGTTGACCGCGACCAGGAGCTCGCCCGATCCGGTGCCACCCTTCTTGCACGTGAACGTGCCGTCCTTCCAGGCATAGAGGACCTTGTCCTCGTCGTCCCAAACGAGGTTCGCGTCGTCGATGTTGCCGTCGCCGTCGATGTCGAGCTTCTCGATCCAGAAGCTGTCGTCGTCGGTCGGCGAATTCGCCGTCGAGAGCTTCGTCGCGGACTTGCCGGCGGTCTTGGTCTTCGTTGCCGTCGCGGGCGGTGGAGTACCGGCTTTCTTTTGAACGGCGTCCGGTTTGACGGCCGGACCGTTCGGCGTGGCGGACTGGGCCCTCGCGAAGCCCGCGATCATCAACAGGGACACGATGGAAATTGCGAACCGCTTGATCGACACGGTCTCCTCCTTTTGCAGGTTTTTTTTTGCTTCAGCGCCTGAATCCGCCTCCTCGGAATCCCCCAAAGCCGCCTCCGCCGAATCCTCCTCCGCCGCCCCGGCTCCAGCCCCCTCCTCCGAAGCCGCCTCCGCCGAACCGGTCCCCGAAACCGCCGCCGCCGCCGCCGAAACCACCGTCGCCGGAACCGCTGTGGCTCCAGCCCGAGCTTCCGCCTCCCCAGCCTCCGCCGCTCGAGCCCCAGCCCTTGCCACTGCCGCCGAAACCTCCTCCCCAGCCTCCGCTCGAGGCGGCCGAAGCGGAGCGCTGCTCGCCGGCGTTGCGGGCGGCTTCCTGAGACTGCAGCGACTGCGTCGTGTCCGAACGCGACACGTTGTTCCAGCTACCGTTGTTGTACTGCTGGAAGCTGCCGCTGCCGTTGCTCTTGTACACGTTGCCGTCATGGTCGGAGTAATAGTTGCCGTTGACGTTCGCGACGCCGTACTTCTGGCCGCCGGGCCCGGTTGCGCTCGCCCATTTCGCCGAGCTCTGCGCACCGGTATACGCGTTGCCGGCGGTGGCCGAACCCGCGCGCGTGGTCACACCCGTGTTGGGGTTATAGCTCGCGCCGCGCTGACCGGCGGCGTAGTTTCCGGTGTACGCGTTCGAAACCGCCGCCTGCTGACCAGCCGAAGCCCGTCCGGTCACCGAATTGTACGAGGTGCCTACCCGGCTGCTCCACGCGTTTCCGGTCCAGGCGTTGTAGCCGGCGGAGCTGCGCGTGACCGCGGACGTCGCTCCGTACTGATGGTAGACGTTGCCGCTGGTCGCGGCCCAGCCTCCGGGCCCCCATGCCGCTGCGCCGCCGTACGCCCCATAGGCATAGCCGTGATACGCGTAGGGCATCGCGCCCCAGTAAGGCGCGCAGCCCCAGTACGGATAGTGGTACCAGCTCGATGCCATCGCCCCCATCGCGAACCCGAAGCCGAAGCCCATGGCCCATCCGGTCCAGGGCGTGTAAGTCCACGCGGCCGCGTATCCGTACGTCACCGGCGGCGGGAACCAGATCGCCGACGTCATGTAAGCCGGATACACGTAACCCGTCCCGTACACGACCACGCCGTCGGTGCTGACGACGGTGCCCATGTAGCCGGGCGTGTAGCCGACGACGACCGTCGTGGGCGTGACGTCGTAGACCTTGACGTACGTGACGTAGTAGACGGGCGAGCTCGGCGGGATCGAGTAGATGAGGGCCGGGACGCTCGCGGCGACGGTCCAGGGGCCCGCCACGGCGGCTGCCGTGTACCAGACGCCCGCGCTGCACGCATACCAGCTCGAGGGATTCACCTGGATGATCGGCGTCGGGCTGTTGGCGATGTAATAGAGCGTCGTATCGGCGATTGGCTTCAAGTCCGGTGAGCCGTTGATTTCAGGCTTGAACGTCGCCTTCTGCCGGTCCACGTCGGCCGTCTCGGCGATCTGGTCCGAGATGATCGCCTCCTGCGCCTGGGTCGTTCCGGGGATCGACGCCTTGACGTTCTCCTTCGGGCTGTCGTCCGGAATCAACTGGAAGTCGGAGGGAAGGCTCTTCGCGCTGACGTACTGCCACGGGCCCGTCAGCCCCGGAGCCGAGAACCAGCGGCCCGTCACGAGCACGTAAGTCTGCTGGTTGGTCATGTCCTGAAAAACGTTGCCGGTGGTGTTGGAGACGTAGAGAAGCTGCGTGCCGGTGATCGGTGCCCATTCGGGCGCGCCGTTGGTCACGATGAGCTCCGTCGGAGTGGTGGCCACGACGAGCTGGGGAGCGCCGCTCGAAAGCGTCGGCGTCTTCTTGGTCTTGGGGTCCGGCGTGCCGGCCATCAGGTCGACGACGTTCTTTTTGGCCAGGGCTTCGGCGGCCTGGGCGGCGCCCGGCGGCGCCGGCTTCGCGACGGTCCAGGGGCCCGAGAGCGACGCCGCCTTGACGAACCCGTCGAGGATGTGGACGTAGAGCGTTCCCGACGAGTCTTTCAGGATCAGAGCACGCGTGTTCAGGACGCGCGTGAAGCTGCCTCCCGCGACCGAGGTCCAGACCGGCTCGCCGTCGATCGTGACCAGTATCGCCGGGGTCTGCGTGAAGATGAAGACCGGCGGATTGTTCAGGACAGGAACCTGCTTCGCCTTCTTCTCGGCCTTGATCACCGCCATGTCCGACTCCAGGCGATCCAGCGGCATCGTGGCAGGTCCGCTCGTAAGGACCTTCTGCAGCTCCTGCTGGTACTGGTAGGCGGCGTCGGGGACCGTGGGAAATTTCACCTGCGTAACCTTGATGTCGTGGAATTCCACGGTCCGGGTCAACCGGCTCACATGCGTACTCGCCTCGAAGTCGACAACGCCGAAGACCGGGTCCTTGGCGCCCGCCGCCAGCACGGAGACCGCCGCGTGGGCGGTCAGATGGCGCTGGTCCCAGTCGTCGAGCTGCGGCTGATACATCGTGTACGTGGCGCCGCCCGATTTCGCCGTCTTGGGCCACGGATCCGGACTCGGCGGCGCGGAGCCCGGCGCGGAGTTCGAAGCCGGTCCGGTCGACTGCGCCAGGGCCGCGCCCGCGAGGAGCGCGAT
Source organism: Acidobacteriota bacterium (assembly GCA_046725935.1). Taxonomy (GTDB): domain Bacteria; phylum Acidobacteriota; class Thermoanaerobaculia; order UBA5066; family Gp7-AA6; genus DAHUXD01. Next base: position 11,346 of record JBKOZO010000003.1, read on the forward strand.
TGCGAGCGCCGCCAGCACTGTCATTCCCTTGCCGCGATTCATGGAAGACTCCTTTCGCCCGAACGTCCCGCTCGAATCGACATCATGGGCCCAGCCGTTGCAGCAGCTCGCGCATCGGCGAGGGTGAAATTCGGATTATGCCCTGATAGGG
>JBKOZO010000004.1:0-6075 GCA_046725935.1 Acidobacteriota bacterium
GGGCGCGGCCGTTGCGGTGAACCACCCCTTCCACCCCCCCACCCGCCCCCGGGCGCGCGAGCCCCCCCCCGAGGCGGATCTGTCCGGCGCGCGCGCGAATCTCGAGATGCAGCGAAACGAGATCCGCCGTGGCATCGCGGAGGCCTACGGGAGCCTCGAGCGGGCACGCGAACAGGCGGCTCTCTTCCGTGGCTCGATCCTGCCTCAGGCCGAGACGAACGCGAAGGCCGCCCAGGAGGCATATGCCGTGGGGCAGATCGATTTCCTCACGTACGTCCGCGCGGCGCTCGATCTGGATGCCTACGCGTCGGAGCTCGCCGCGCGCCGGGCCCGCGCCTGGCGCGCCGTCGCGGCGCTGCAAGCGGCATCGGGCCTGCCGCTGCTGCCGGGAACGCCCGGAATGGGGGAGACCCATGTGGAGAAGTAAGCGCACCCGATTCGCGGTGGCTCTCGTGTTGGCGGCGATTTCGGCCGCCGCCGTCCTGGCGTTCGGCTGCCGTGAGAAGCCCCCGGCGGCCGCGGCGAACGCGACGCCGCGCGCCCCGGGCACGGTCACTCCCGGAGCCGCCGCGAAGGGCGAGCGGAAGGTCCTCTACTGGTACGACCCCATGGTGCCGGGCTCGAAGTTCGACAAGCCCGGGAAATCGCCGTTCATGGACATGCAGCTCGTTCCGATGTACGCGGACGAGGAGGCGGCGGGAACACGCGGGGCCTCCGCGGCGTCTGTGACGCTGTCGCCGCAGTCGATCCGCGCGGTGGGCGTCGCGACGCAGCCGGTCCTCCGGGAAACGCTGTCCCAGGAGATCCGGGCCGTCGGGACGATCGAGATCGACGAGACCCGGCAGGTGCGCGTCGCCGCCCGCGTCCCCGGCCGGGTCGAGAAGCTCTATGCCGACTTCACGGGCCAGTCCGTGCGCGCCGGCGCTCCGCTCTACTCCCTGTACAGCCCGGAGCTCGTCGCCACGCAGCGCGAGTATCTGCTCGCGATCGAGAATCGCCAGCGGCTCTCGGGAGGAACTCCCGAGGCGATCCGTTCCGCGGACGACCTGGTCGCCGCGGCCCGGGATCGGTTGCGTCTCTGGGGCATCGGCACCGCGCAGATCGCGGCGCTCGAGAAGAGCCGGACGCCGCAGCTCTCCCTCGCGTTTGATTCCCCGATGACGGGCGTGGTCCTCCAGAAGATGGTCGTCGAGGGGCAGTACGTATCCGAGGGGACCGAGCTCTATCAGCTCGCAGACCTCTCCCGCATCTGGCTGGTCGCGAAGGTCTACGAGCACGAGGTCGCGCGCCTGCGCGTCAGGCAGGCGGCCCGCGCGATCGTGTCGGCGCTGCCGGAGAAGACTTTTCGAGGGCGAGTCGCCTTCATTGACCCCGTGCTCGACTCGGCGACGCGATCGGCGCGAGTGCGGATCGATCTTCCCAACGCCGCCGGCGACCTGAAGCCCGGGATGTTCGCGGACGCTCGCATCGAGGTACCCACGGCGAACGTGTTGACGGTCCCGAAGGGGGCCGTGATCGACACGGGCACGCGCAAAGTCGTCTACGTCGAGACGGCCGCCAACACCTTCTCTCCGCGCGACGTGAAGACCGGCGAGGCTTCGGTGGACCGCGTCGCGATCCTCGCGGGCCTGCGCGAAGGGGAGCGGGTCGTGGCCGCCGCCAACTTCTTCATCGACGCCCAGACTCAGCTCTCGGGAGGCGCGGCCGTGCAGTACAGCGGAGCGCTGGACGTGAAGACGACTCCGACCGAGGAAAAGCCGTGATCCACGGAGTCATCGACTTCTCGCTGAACAACCGGTTCGCGATCCTCGGGCTCACACTGCTGCTCGCGGCCGTTGGTGTCCACGCGGTGCGCACGAACCCCGTCGATGCGATCCCGGACATCTCGGAGACCCAGATCATCGTCTTCGCCGACTGGCCCGGACGGTCTCCGCAGGAGGTCGAGGACCAGGTCACCTATCCGTTGGTCGTCAACCTGCAGGGCCTGGCCGGCGTGCGGGCAGTTCGCTCGTCGTCGGCGTTCGGCTTCTCGATGATCAACGTGATCTTCGAGGACGGGACGGACCTGTACTTCGCGCGCACGCGGATCCTCGAACGCCTGAACCTCGCGGCCTCCGCGCTTCCGAGAGGCGTGACGCCCGTGCTCGGTCCGGACGCGACCGCCGTCGGCCAGATGTTCTGGTACACGGTCGAGGGGCCCGGCCAGGACCTCGGAACGCTGCGCGCGATCCAGGACTTCTACGTTCGCTACCAGCTGAACTCCGTGCCGGGAGTCGCCGAGGTGGCCTCGATCGGCGGCTTCGTGCGCCAGTACCAGATCGACGTGGATCCCAATCGTCTCGCCTCCTACGGTCTCGCGATCCGGGACGTTATCGAGGCGGTCCAGATGTCGAACAACAACGTCGGAGGCAAGGTCCTCGAGCAGGGAGGCATCGAGTACATCGTCCGCGGGATCGGCCTGATCCGCGACGTCTCCGACGTGGAAAAGATCGTCGTCACGGCGCGCGGGGGAACGCCGGTCTATGTCTCGAACGTTGGCAAAGTCACGCTGGGGCCCGAGTTTCGCCGCGGCGCTCTGGAGAAGAACGGCGCGGAGGTGGTCGGGGGAGTCGTGACGATGCGATACGGGGAGAGCGCGCCGGAGATCATCCGGCGGATCAAGGACAAGCTGGCCGACGTCGCCAGAGGCCTGCCGGCCGGCGTGAAGGTCGTTCCGTTCTACGACCGGTCGGAGTTGATCGCCCGCGCCGTCGGGACCTTGAAGCGAGCTCTCTGGGAGGAGGTCGCGCTCGTCACTCTGGCGCACATCGTGTTCCTGATGCACTTCCGCTCCATCCTGATCGTCACGCTGCCTCTCCCTCTGGCGATCCTCACGTCGTTCATCCTGATGCGGGTCTTCGGGATCACATCCAACATCATGTCGCTGGGCGGGATCGCGATCGCCATCGGCGTTCTCGTGGACGCCGGGATCGTCATCACCGAAAACGTCTTCCGGCACTACGAGGCCGACGCGGGAACGAAGCCTCTGCTGGAGATCGTCCGGGAAGCCTCGAAGCAGATCGGGCGCCCGATCTTCTTCTCGATGGTCATCATCCTCCTCGCTTTTCTTCCGGTGTTCTCTCTGACCGGCGAAGAGGGGAAGCTGTTCCATCCCCTCGCCTTCACGAAGACGTTCGCGATGATCGGAGCGACGGTCCTCTCGGTGACGCTCGTGCCCGTTCTGGCGACGTTCCTGGTCCGGGGCCGCGTCCACCGGGAGGACCAGAACCCGGTCATGCGGCTGGCGCAGCGGCTCTACCGGCCGGCGCTCGCGGGCGCTCTCCGCCACAAGAAGACCACTATTGTCGGAGCGGCGTTGCTGTTCCTGGTCAGCCTCGTTCTCGTCGCCGGCGCCGGAGTGCTACTCACGCCCCTCGCCGCACCGGCCTCACTGCTGGCGGCGGCCTCGGAGCGAGAGAGCGCTCGGAAGGCTGCGGACTCGCTGGCGCGCGCGCAGGGATGGCTGGATCGAACCGTCGCGCCCGGAATCGGCAAGGAGTTCATGCCCCCGCTGGACGAGGGCACGCTGATGTTCATGCCTGTCACGACCAATTCCGTGTCCCTCACGCAGGCCGTCGAGATCATGAAGAAGCAGGACGAGGTTCTTCGAAGCTTTCCGGAAGTGGCGTCGGTCGTCGGAAAGGTCGGCCGCGCGGAGAGCCCTCTGGATCCGGCGCCGATCAACATGTACGAGACCCTGGTCGAGTTGAAGCCCCCGGGCACATGGCGGCGAGGGATGACGAAAGAGAAGCTCCTGGCGGAAATGACACAGGCCTCGCAGCTTCCCGGCGTCACGACGATCTGGCAGCAGCCCATCCGCAACCGGATCGACATGCTCGCTACCGGCATCCCCACTCAGGTCGGCGTCAAGGTCTTCGGTCCGGATCTGGCGACGCTCGAGCGAAAGGCGAAGGAGATCGCCGAGGTCATCCGGACGGTCCCGGGGTCCGCTGACGTGTACGCCGAGCAGATCCTGGGCACTCCCTACCTCGAGATCAAGATCGAACGCGAGGCGGCGGGGCGCTACGGAGTACGGGTGGGCGACGTGCTCGACGTGATCGAGACCGCGATCGGCGGCGAAAACCTCAGCACCACGATCGAGGGCCGCAATCGATTTCCGGTGCGGGTCCGCTACAGCCGGGAGCTGCGAGACGACGTCGAAAAGCTCGGGCGGATTCTCGTTCCGGCGATGGGGGCGGCTCCGATGGGGGAGTCGTCGAAGGGCATGCCCCAGGTCCCGCTGGCCGAGGTCGCGAAGATCGAGGTCCGGCCGGGTCCGTCGATGATCTCGTCCGAGAACGGGCTGCTACGGGAACGCGTGTTTCTGAACGTCCGGGGCCGCGACGTCGGCTCCTTCGTTGACGAGGCGAAGCGGGCGGTCGAAGCCCGAGTCGCGCTTCCCGCCGGCTACTTCGTGCAGTGGGCGGGCCAGTACGAGCACCAGCTTCGGGCCCGCAACCGCCTGGCCGTCGTCGTCCCGCTCTGCTTCGCGATCATCTTCCTGCTGCTGTACATGACCTACCACTCGGCCAAGGAAGCGGCGCACGTAATTCTCGCGATCCCCTTCGCGCTCACCGGCGGCAACCTCCTGCTGTGGATTCTGCACGGGCTCGCGGTCGCCAACGGCTGGAAGACCGAGTTCCACATGAGCGTCGCCGTATGGGTCGGATTCATCGCCCTCTTCGGGACGGCCGTTCAGACCGCGGTCGTCATGGTCGTCTATCTCGACGAGGCGCTCCAGCGAAAGGCCCGGAGCGGCCCGGTGACCCGGGAATCCGTGCGCGAGGCCGCCATGGAGGGCGCCGTTCTGAGGCTCCGGCCGAAGCTCATGACCGTGTCGACGGTCGTCCTGGGCCTGCTCCCGATCCTCTGGTCGCGCGCGACCGGTTCGGAGGTCATGAAGCCCATCGCCGCGCCCGTCCTCGGCGGAATGATCAGCTCTCTCTTCCACGTGCTGATCGTCACGCCCGTGATCTGGACGCTCCTCAAGGAACGGGAACTGGCGGCGTCGGAGCGCCGATCGCCTTCGTCATCTCCTCGAGCCGCAGCCGCGACAGCGACTCCATCGGAAGCGCCGTGAACAGGCCGAGGCGCCGGTCGATCTCCATGCCCACGCGCTCGACTGCCCTGCGCTTCTCCTCTTCACCGCCCTCCACGGAATCGGGGTCGTCCGAGCCCCAGTGGGCAATGATCGGCTGCCCCCGCCAGACCGGGCAGGACTCGCGCGCCCTGTCGCAGACGGTGATGACGAAATCGAACCCGACGCCGCGAAACTCCTCCCACGACTTGCTGCGGGCGCCGCTCGCGTCGATGTGGTAGCGGTCGCGTAGGAGTTCAAGTACGTAGGGATTGACGCGCCCTCTGGGGTTGGCTCCCGCGCTGTAGGCGTCGAACCGGACCGGGTCCAGGCGCTTCAAGAAGTACTCGGCCAGGATGCTGCGCGCCGAGTTGCCCGTGCAGAGGAAGAGGATCTTGAATCGTTTGGGGGGAGGGGAGCTAGTCATGATCTCTCCTTGGGAGAAGGCGGTGCGCCAGCACGGCGAATGCCGCCGCTCCGAGCGCCTCTCCGGCGAGGAACCCGGGGACGTCCGCGGGCCGGATTCCGGTGAAGGAGTTCGTCAGAGAGCGGGCGAGGGTGACCACCGGGTTGGCGAAGGCCGTGGACGACGTGAACCAGTAGGCGGAGCTGATGTAGGTCCCGACGGCGATCGCAACGGCCGCTCTCTGGCCCGACGTGAGGAAGATGACGGCCAGAAGTCCGAAGGTCGCCACGAATTCGGCGAAGATGCGGCCTCCTCCGGGCCTGGCGTTCGAAGCCAACGTGAAGAGCGGCTCGCCAAACATCCGGTGCGCGGCCGCCACGCCGGCCACGGCGCCGAGCATCTGCCCGGCAGCGTACGCGGGCACCTCCCGCCACGGCCGCCGGCCGAGGAGCGCGTCAATGGCGGTGACGGCAGGGTTGAAGTGGGCGCCCGAGAGGTCGCCGAAGGCGAGGATCAGCGCGACGAGACCAGCTCCGGTCGCGATGCTGTTCGC
>JBKOZO010000005.1:0-32741 GCA_046725935.1 Acidobacteriota bacterium
CCGCAGGTCGAGCTGCGCACGAGCGCCTCGTCGGTGCGGAGCGGTCTCGTCGAAGGAGGCACCGGCGCGATCCTTCCGCTGATCGCCCAGAAGCGAATCGGACCCGTCTCCGCCGACGTCGAGATCGGACCCGTGGTTCGGAGCGGGCAGAAGCCTCGATGGTTCGGCGGCCTCGCGGTGGGAGGCGATGTGACGCAGGACCTGGACCTCGCCGGAGAAGTCTTCGTCGACACCTCGTCGCAGTTCGCGGATTCCAACGCCTCGTTCAACGCCGGCGGGCGCTGGAAGCTCGGGAGACACTTCGTCTCCCTCTTCTCCGCCGGGACCGGGATCCATGGATCCGAGGATCGCCCGCGCTTTCGGCTGCTGACGTACCTCGGGTTGCAGCTGCTGCTGTGAGCCCGATTGGGACCGAACACCGCGAAGGCGGAGGGGCCCTGGACGAGCCCCTCTCTCGCGCCGGCTTACTGCAGGTTGAAGCTCTTGACCAGAAACACAGCCATCTGCTGCCGGTTGTTGCTGTTGTTGGGGCAGTAGCGAAGCGGGTTGGTCAGACAGCCTCCCGTGATCCCGCGAACGAAGAGATCCTCGATCCAGTCGGCGGCGAAAGCACCGGCCGGGACGTCGGTGAAGATCGTGCCCGAGGCGGGCGGCGGGGCGTACGCCGAATCGATCGACGCTTTCAGCAGGAAGATCGCCATCTGCGCGCGCGTGACGGGGTTGGTCGGGCAGTAGTTGCCGCCGCCGCAGCCTCCAGTGATGCCTTCCACGGCGAGCTGCTCGATCCAGTCGACGGCGAAGCCCGAGGGGCACGCCACGTCGGGAAACATGCCGACGCACGGAGGAGGCACGTAGGCCGCTCCGTGCTTGGCCTTCAGGAGGAAGACCGCCATCTGCGCGCGGGTGATGTTGGAGGTGCCGCAGTAGTTGCCGTTTCCGCAGCCGGCCGTGATGCCGTTGCGGGCGACGGTGTTGACGAAATCGTGGAAACCGTTGCTCGGGGGCATGTCGAGGAAGTCGACCTGAATGTTCTTCGAGGCCTCCGGCGAGACGCAGCCGCTGGCGGACTCCGTGACGGTGCAGTGCATCGTGGTTCCCGGAGAAGCGGCGTCGAAGACGATCTGCCGCGTGCCCTGTCCGGCCGTGATGACTCCGCCGGAGAGCGTCCAGTCCCACGTCGATCCCGGATGGTTCACGACGCTGGCCGAAGCGCCCGAGGCTCCCACCGGCACCGAGAGCGGCGCGGTGATGACGGGCTGCGCGGGGGTCTGGTTGACGCTGACCGTGACGGTGGAGACGTTGGTGGAGACGCAGCCGTTGGCCGCGGTGACCGTCAGCGAGTAGACCGTCGTGATCGTGGGAGAGGCCGTCGGCGTACAGCTCCCGGGATTGTCGAGGCCGGCCGAAGGTGACCAGAAGCAGGAGACTCCTCCCGAGCCGGTCAATCCGACGGTCTCGGCGGTGCAGATCGTTCCACCTCCGCCCGCCGTGGCGGTCGGTCGGACGTTGACGGTCAGGACGGCCTCCGCGGAGGTGATCGACTGGCCGAACCCGTCGGTCACGACCACGTCGTAGTCGCCGGCGTCTCCGGCGCCCGCGGGGTTGATCGAGAGCGTCGGAGTCGTCACGCCGGAAATCGACCCGCCGTTGGTGAGGTTGACGCCGTTCTTGCGCCACTGGTAGGTCAGCGTGGGCTGGCCCGCCGCCGTCACGGAGAAGGACGCGGAGTCGCCCGAGCAGATCGTCAGGTTCGACGGCGCGGTCACGGTGATCGGAATGCGTTCGTACGCGCCCAAGTCCACGATCCCCGGCGGGACGTTGCCCACGCCGGTGTCGGGGATGTCGGGATCGTCGAAGAAGCGGGGGAGACCGCGGACGTCCAGCGTGGTGCCTCCCGGGACGAGCGTGTTGTTCCCGGCGTCCACGACGGGCGAGGCCGGGCCCGGCCGCAGGTCTCCGGGCGGGGCGAGAAAGAGGGGATCGGCGTCGATGTTGCCGGACCCGGCGGCGCCGCCCGCGACGTCGCAGTAGCTGATCGTCGCGGTCGAGCCTCCACCGAAGAGGATGGCGCCGGAGTCGTTGTCCCAGACGATCGTGTTGCTGATCGTGTTGGACGTGCTCGACTGGAGACGGATGCCGTATCCGCCGTTGGCCGTGAACGTGGAGTCCTGAATGACGTTGGTGTTTCCCGTGATCTGGATCCCGTCGGGGCTGTTCTCCGCGACGACGCAATTGAGCAGCGTCGTGCCGCCGACCGTCTGGAGCCCGCCTCCGCCGGACGCCGCTCCGGAGATCGTGTTGGAACGGAAGATCGAGCTCTCGACGTTGACCGTGCCGGCGCTGGATGCCAGGCCCGCGCCCGTGCCCACTCCGGAAACGGAGTTGTTGTCGAACGTGCACGAGAGGAATCGCGGAGCGCCGCCGTCGACCTGCGTGCCGCCGCCCGAGGAGAGCGCGAAGTTCCCGGTCAAGAGCACGCCCGCGACGAGCGGCGAGCCGCCGTTGATCCAGATTCCGGCGCCTTTGTTGTTCGGGCTGCCGGCGTCCGCCTGGCCCCCGGTGACGGTGAAACCGTCGAGCCGCGCGGTGTTGGAAACCGTCGCGTCGGCCGTGACGACGTGGTAGCTGTTGTCGGTCGACACGCCCGGCGTCCCGATGTCGCCGGAGAGGATGGTGACGTGGGCGACCGGATCCCTCTCCGAGCGCTGCGTCTCGTTGCCGGCGAAGCCGCCGTACACCGAGACGCCGTCTTTGAGGACGAAGGCGATCGTGCGGGTAGCGGTCGTCGTGGGCTTGTAGGTCGCCTGCGCGACCCAGATTTCGTCGCTGGCGCCGGCGGCCGACAGCGCCGGGGGCAGCGTCGTGTACGCGTTGGCCCAACTCGAGCCGTTGTTGGCGCCCGTGGCGGCCGCGTTGACATAGATGACCGAAGCCAGCCCGACGGCGCCCGCCGCCGCGAAGAGTAGGACAGACGCGGCCGCAAGCCGCCCGAAGGCGCGCATCGAGACACCTCCTTGAATTGTCGACACTTCTGACCGGATTGTCCCGTCTTTGCGGTGAGGACGGTGTGACGGGTGATACAAGGAGTGGAGCGAAGGCCTCACGCATGGGCGAAACGTGGAAGCTGCGGCTGTGGACGCTCGTCCGCGTTCCGATGGCCTTCTTCGTCAGCCCGAGAGTCGTCGAGGCGACGTCCCGCCGATCCGTCGTCCGGATTCCTCTGACCTGGCGGTCGAAGAATCACCTCGGCTCGATGTACTTCGGAGCGCTCTGCGTGGGCGCGGATCTGGCGGGCGGCCTTCTCGCGCTGCGGCGAATCCAGGAGAGCGGACGCAAGGTCTCGCTGATCTTCAAGGACGTCCAGGGCCGCTTCTTCAAACGCGCCGAGGACGACGTGCTCTTCACCTGCGAGGACGGAGGAGCGATCTCGGAGCTGGTGCACCAGGCGATCGCGAGCGGCGAACGCGAAGAGCGGAGCATTCGCGTCGTCGTGACCGTACCCGAAAAGCTCGGCGACGAACCGGTCGCCGAGTTTCTGCTGACGCTGTCGCTGAAGCGGCGGGATTAGGGCGGGGACAAGCCCCGCCCCTACGCGTCGTAGGGGCGGCCCTCGCGGCCGCCCGCTTTCATGCCCTCGATAGCCGCAGGATCAACCCCGCCGCCAATGCGGCGCGATCCGGGATCGACGACAGGATGACGTGCTCGCTCGCGGCATGGGCGCCGTCTCCGTCCGCGCCGAGTCCGTCGAGCGTCGGAATGCCCAGCGCCGCAGCGAAGGATGCCTCGGAGGCTCCGCCGGTGGCGACCTCCTCGAGCGGAGGAAGGCCCAGCTCCGCGGCGACGGCCGCTGCAGTTTGAAACGTCGCCGCCACGTGCGGCCCACGCTCGAGCGGCGGATAGAAGCTCTTCGTCTCGAGGCTCAGCCGAATGCGCGGATCCTCCGGGCGGAGCGATGTCAGGGAGGCGCGCATAGCCTCCGCGTCGGCGAGCGCGCGGAAGCGGACATCCAGCTCGGCGTGCGCTTCGTCGGGCACCACGTTGGGGCGCGTGCCTCCCTGGATCGTTCCCACGTTCACGGTTATGCCCCGCGACAGATCCGTCAGAGCCGCGGCGTCCGAGATCTGTCGGGCGAGCTCGACGATCGCGTTGGCGCCGCGCGCGAAATCCGCCCCCGCGTGGGCCGCCACGCCGCGTGCCCGCAGTACGAACGACGCCGAGCCCTTGCGCGCCGTCTTGACGGCGCCTCCCGGCCATGCAGGCTCGAAGTCGAGGACCGCGCGCGAGGCGAGCATCGATTCCTCCATTGCCGCGCGGTACCCCTCGGCGCCGACCTCCTCGAGGGGCGTGAGAAAGACGCAGACGTCCGGACGCGATCCGTGGCGCGCCAGGGCCTTCAGCGCGTGGACGAGGACCACGATCCCGCCCTTCATGTCGAAGCAGCCGGGCCCGTAGAGCCGTCCGTCTTCGATTCGGACCGGACGCTGCGCCAGGGTCCCAAGGTTCCAGACGGTGTCGAGGTGTCCGAGCAGCATGACGGGGCGCGAGCCCCGCCGCGCGCGCAGGACCGGCCCGGCGCCGTCGACGGGCAGCAGCTCGACCGGCAATCCGAGAGGCTCGAGCTCGTCCGCGACGCGGCGCGCCAGGCGCGCGACGCCGTCGGCATCCGTCGAGGGCGACTCGATTCCCGTCAGATCGGCGAGGAGATCCTCCATCTCCCGGGACCGTGCGCGGCAGCTTTCGAGGATCTCTCTCATGCGCGTGCGGCCGCGGCGCGGCGGGCGACGCGGAGGAACCCGCGCGCCGCCGCGTCCTTCTCGACGGCCTCCAGTCGCGCGCGGCCCGCGGCGGAGTCGCCCGACTTCATCTCGATTCCACCCAGGGCGAGCCCGGCTTCCAGCGCAAAGGCCACGAGACCCTTTTCCCGCGCGCGGGAGATCGCGGTCTCGAGGCTTCGGCGCGCGCCGGCCGCGTCGCCCCGCTCCGCCCGAGCGATCGAAGAGACCAGGAGAAACTCGCGCCGCGCGCCTTCCTGCTGGCCGGCGGCAGCGAGCTTTCGGGCGCGCTCGAGCGGCGTGGCGGCATCGCCGGCGCGGCCCGCCGCCAGGGCGGCCCGGGCTTCGAGAGCGAGCGCCGCGGCTTCATCGTCCGGAAGCTTCTGCGCCTGAAGCTCCGCGGCGGCCCGCCGCGCCTCGGCCTGCGCCTCAGAGGGCTTTCCTTCGGCCAGCGCCACGCGCGCGAGGTCGTACCGGCTCTGGGCCGCGGCGCCCTGCTCGCCGATCTCGGTCCGGATCTTGAGCGCTTCCTCGAAATTGCGGCGCGCGTCGGCGAGGCGGTCGGCGGCGAGGTCGACTGTGCCCGAGGCCGAAAGCACGAATGCTTCCTGGTGCCGGTCGTGGGCCTCGCGAGCGGCCGGCAGCGCCTCGGCGAGCAGAGCGCGCGCATCCGCGAGGTCTCCCGTCTCGGCGCGCACGGTCGCCAGACCCGTCGTCGGGTATACGGCTTTGCTCTTCTGCCCCTGGGCTTGGAAGATCGCCCTCGACTCTTCGAAACTCTTCGCCGCGGCGGCCGGATCGCCTTCGCCCCACTGCAGCTCGGCGATGTTGTTGAGCGCGATCGCGAGGCCTCCCTGGTCTTCGGTCTCGCGGTAGAGGGGAAGGGCGCGCTCGAATGCCTCCCGCGCGCCGCGCAGATCTCCGGCGATCACGAGCCCGGCGCCGATGTTGTTGAGCGTCTCGGCCTCGCCGGCCTTGTCCTCGATCTCGCGGAAGAGAGCGAGCGCCTGGTCGGCGAGCTGCCGCGCGGTCGCGAGATCCCCCTGGTCTCCGACCACGCTCGCGAGGTTGTCGAGCGCTCCCGCCGCCACACGCTTGTTGCCCGTCTCGCGGGCAATCTGGAGAACCTGTTCGAACGCCTTGCGGGCGCCGGCGAGGTCGCCCTGGTCGTAGCGCGAGTTGCCCATGCCGTTCGTCGCCGAGGCCACGCCTGCGCGGTCCCCGGCGGCCTCGAAGAGGTCGCGCGCCTGCTGGCTGAGAGCCTCTCCTCCCCTGGGGTCGCCCAGATTGCGGCGCGCGATCGCCTGTTGCATGCGCGCCGTGCCCGCGAGGTAGCGCGCCCCGGAGTTCTCGGCCAGCACGGCGGCCGCGATCGCCGCCTTCTCCATGCGCGGAAAATCCGAGAGGGCCTTGGCCGTTTCGGCCTCGGCGAGCCCGATGCGGGGATCGTCCTTCGGGAACGCGCGGCGCAGAGCGGCGATCGTGGCCAGAGCGTCGCTGGGCTTCCCAGCCCGCGTCTGCGCGCCGGCGAGCTGGAGGCCGTAGTCCAGGTTGTCGGGGTAGAACGTGAAGAGCGAGCGGTAGATCTCGATCGCCCGGTTCCAGTCGTTACTCGCCGCGCGGTACCGGCCTTCGACCGACAGGCGGGTTTCGCGCGAGAGATCGCCGGAGAGCGCGAAGGCCGTCTTCGACGCCTCGAGGGCCTTCGCGTCGTAACCGAGGCCGCCCCACGCCGCGGCCAGCGACGAGCGCGCCAGCGCATGCTTCGGGTCCAGCGCGACGGCTTTCTCCAGGAGGTCCCTGGCGGCGACGTCGTCGAACACGCGCAGCTTCGCGAGGCCTGCCGAGTAGAGACGAGCGGCCTCGGGGTTCGAGGGCAGCGACGCGCGAACCGCCGCCGCGTCGGCCTGGGAGACTACGGGAAGCTGGAGCTTCTCGCGAAGGCGCTCGCCGGCCCGCGTGGCCAGGGCGTCGACGTCGGAGGCGGGACCCTTCTCGGAAACGACCGCGATCGTCTCGCCCGCGGCCGTGTCCTGAAGGCGCAGGTCCAGGCGAATCGCCGAGCCCTCGCCCGGCGTCAACAGGTAGGAGCCGAGCAGCACCAGATCGGCGCCGACGTTCTTGCGGATGCGCTCGAGGCTGTCCTTTCCGAGCGTGTCGGTTTCCGGAAGCGAGAGATCGTTCTTCATTCGGGCCACGTCCTCGCTCGAGATCGCCCGCAGCTTCTCGCCTGCGGCAAGCTCGGTTGTGAGCATCTCCGAAAGAGCCGTCGAGACCCACGCGTCCTCGGGCCGGCCCGCGAGGTTCTTGAAACCGAGGACCGCGATCGCCTGGCGGACGGGCCGGGCCGGAACGGCGGCCGTCGCCCCCGCGCTGCGGCGCGACACCACGCGATATCCGAGGAAGCCGCCCGCTGCCGCGAGGACCACGGCGGCGGCGATGGCGCCGGCGCGGCGGCGCCGCCGGGCCAGAGCACCCGGGCCCGGGGGGATCGACTCGCCGAGCAACGAGCGCACCACCTCGGGAGCGGACGCGAACCGGTCGGCGGCGGAGCGCTCGAGACAGCGCAGGATCGTCTTCTCCCAGACCGGCGGCAGCTCCGGCACCTGTCCTTTCGGAGATGGCGCTGCTTCGTGAAGCTTCTTGAGCGCGACCGACAGAGGCGTGTCTCCCTGGAAGGGCGGCTCGCCGGTGACCATCTCGTACATCACGATCCCGAGCGCATACACGTCGGTGGCGGGCGAGACGTCGCGTCCCTCGATCTGCTCGGGAGCCATGTAGTCCGGCGTTCCCATCACCGCCTGCGTCTCCGTCAGCGAGGTCTGGCGATCCGGCCCGGGCCGGTTCCGGCGGGCCAGCCCGAAGTCCGTCACGACGACGCGCGCGCCTCCGGGACGGCGCTCGTCCGGCGAGAGCATCACGTTGGCGCTCTTGAAGTCGCGGTGTACCACGCCGACCTCGTGCGCGGCGGCGAGCGCCGCGGCCATCTGCTCGATGAACGGCAGCGCCTCCTCCGGACGCATCCGTCCCGTCCGGGAGAGGCGGTGCGCGAGGGTCTCGCCCGAGAGCAGCTCCATCGTCAGGAACGTGACCGGTCCCTCGGGGAAGATGTCGAAGGTGCGGGCGACGTTGGGATGCGTGACGCTACGCGCCAGGTGCACTTCGCGCAGGAATCGCTCCATCGTCCGAGCGTCGTTCGCGACGTCCGGCCGGATCGTCTTGACGGCCACGCGGTCCTTCAGGACCAGGTCCTCGGCCTCGTACACCTCGCCCATGCCTCCGCGGGCGATGAAGCGGACGATGCGGAAACGCCCGGCGAGGACGGTGCCGTCGGCGAGACCCGGCGCGTGCCAGATCTGCTTGCCCGAGCCCGACGGGGCGTCGGCGCGTCCGGCCGGAGGCATGCGCACGGTTTCCTGGGCCTCGTCGCGGGTGGGGTCAGTCATCGGAGGGAGGGCGGGACTCCTTCTGTCTCTCGAAATCCACCTGCGCGGCGACCTTGGAGATGCGGTCGGCGAAGATCACGACGAGGTCGTCGCGGCGCGCCGTGGCGAGCGCCCGCCGCACGGCCTCGGACTCGTTCTTCGCCTCCTCGATCTGGTCGTCCTTCATACCGTAGCGCACCAGCCCGGCGCGCAGGAATCCGGTGACCTCGCCGTTCGGGCGCCCGCGCAGGTCTTCGTCGTCGCGCAGGATCACGCGGTCGAAGTGCGGCGCGGCCGCCTTCGCGATCGCGTCGAAATCCTCCTCGCGACGATCTCCGGGGGCGTTGAGGACGACGACGAGCCTTCCGCGCTTGATCGAAGAGAGAAACGGCGCGACGAGGGCCATCCCGTGCGCGTTGTGGCAGTAATCGATCATCACGCGGAAGTCTCGGAACTCGTAGATGTTGCCGCGGCCCGGTGCTTGGAACGGCGTCGGGTGGAAGGTCGTCAAGCCGCCGCGGATGTCGTCCATCTCGATGCCAGCGGCAAACGCCGCAAGCGACGCCGCGAGCGCGTTGGAGATGTTGAACCGCGCCTTGCCGTCGAACGTGATCGGGACCTGGCGCGCGTGGACCAGCGGGATGCGAAGGGTCGAGCGGTAGAGACAGAGCGTGTCGTGCCGGTCCATCACCGCGGCCAGCCCTCCAGAGGCGACATGCGCCTTGAGCCTCTCGTTCGACGGATCCAGGGAAAAGTAGGCGACCCGCGCCTTGACGCGGTCGGCGATCCACGGCGTCATGGAATCCTCGGCGTTCAGCACCGCGGTCCCGTGCGGGAAGACGCGCTCGACGACAAGGGCCTTCAACCGCGCGAGATCCTCGAGGGTTTCGATGTCGCGGAGCCCCAGATGGTCCTCGGCGACGTTCGTCACGACGCCGACGTCCGCCCAGTCGTAGCCGAGTCCGTAACGCAGAAGGCCCCCGCGCGCGGTCTCGAGGGCCGCGAAGGTCACCGTCGGATCGCGCAGCACCGCCTGGGCGGACGCCGGGCCGGTGCAGTCGCCCTTCATGATCTGCTCGCTGCCGATGTAGACGCCCTCGGTCGTGGTCAGACCGACGTGGTGGCCGGCGTAGCGGGCGATGTGGGCGAGCAGGCGCGTCGTCGTGGTCTTGCCGTTGGTTCCGGTGATCGAGACGATCGGGATCCGCGACGGCGTTCCCGGCGGATAGAGCATCTCGATGACGGCGCCGGCGGCGTCGCGCGGCGTGCCTTCGGTCGGGTCGGTGTGCATGCGGAAGCCCGGCGCGGCGTTGACCTCGACGATGCCGCCGCCGACGTCGGCGATCGGCTTCTCGACGGTCGGCGAGATGACGTCGATGCCGGCGATGTCGAGCCCCACGATGCGCGCGATGCGCTCCATCAGGTGAATGTTGGAGGGGTGCACCGAGTCCGTCACATCGCGGGAGATTCCCCCGGTCGAGAGGTTCGCGGTGGACTTCAGGTACACGGTCTCGCCTTTGTCGGGAACGGAGCGGGGCGTGAGGTTGCGCCGGGCCAGCAGAGCCAGCGACAGGTCGTCGATCTCGATCTTTGTCAGGATCTTCTCGTGGCCGATCCCGCGGCGTGGATCGCGGTTGACCTCTTCGACGAGCTCGTCGATGGTGCGCTTCCCGTCGCCGATGACGAAGGCCGGGACGCGCTGCGCCGCGCAGATGAACCGGCCGGCGATGACCAGGAAGCGAAAGTCGTGGCCCTCCAGGAACTGCTCGACGATGACGTCGTCGCGAAACTTCAAGGCATCCTTGTAGGCCAGGCGCAGCTCGGACTCGCTCCGGATGTTCGTCAGGACCCCGCGGCCGTGCGAGGCGTCGAGCGGCTTGACGACGATCGGCCAGCCCAGCTTCCCGGCGATCGCGACAGCGTCGTCCTCGTCCTGCGCGACCGAGCCCTTCGGCACCGGCACGCCGTTGTCGCCGAGGAGCGTCTTGGTCAGGCTCTTGTCGCCCGCGATCTCGACACCGAGCTGCGCGGTCGTCGACGCGATCGTGGCCTGGATCCTCTTCTGATGGACGCCGGTTCCGAGCATGACGAGCGACCGGTCGTTCAGGCGCAGGTGCGGGATGCCGCGGGCCGCGGCGACGGTGACGATCGAGCGCGTCGAAGGGCCGAGAGCCCAGCGCTCGCGCGTGCGCTTCAACTTGTCGAGCGAGGAAGAGAGCACGAGGTCCACGTCGAGGCCGGCGCAATGCTCGACGACGTCGAGCGCGAGCTTGCCGGCGCGGACTCCGACGCGCTCCTCCTCCATCTCGTAGACGAGGTTGTAGACGCCCGGCGTCTTCGTTTCGCGCGTCCGGCCGAAGGAGACCGAGATGCCGACCTCCTGCTGGATCTCGATGGCGACGTGCTCGGCGACGTGGCCGAGCCACGTGCCTTCGGCAACGCGTTTCAGGAATCCGCCCCTGGCGCCCTCCGAGCAGTGGTGCTCCTCCAGTCCCGGCAGGAGACGCTGCAGCTCGTCGCCGAAGCCGCGGATCTCGTTGGACGGGCGGTCGCGAAACGGTCCCAGGTCGATTCGCATCCAGACACACGGGCGGTAGGACCAGTAGTTCGGCCCGTTTAGGACAAGTGTCTCGAGCAGACGGATTCCCTCTCCCACGTGTGGGCGAAAGACTACAAGAAGTCGATGCCTAGTTTGAGGCGAGGGGCTGGCGCTTCTCGACGTCGAAGCGGTCGCCCGCCGTCAGGACGTGGAGGAGCGCGCCGGAAAGGCTGAAGGTGGCCGAGGGGTCCGTTTCCGAGAGGCCCTGGGCGACGGCCCGGCTGCCGTCGACGACGAAGACCTGCCCTGACCCGATGACCTCGATCTGCCCTGAGCCGTAGTAGACGATCGCGGTGTCCTCGTCGATGCCCACGCCGAGCTTGGTCGGTTCGAGGGCGACCGCCGTCAGGAGGCGGCCGAGGCGCTTGCGCTGGGAGAAGTGCTGGTCGATGATCAGCCGTGTGATGACGCCGAGGCCCGGAGCCAGATCCACCGCGTCCCGGCGCAGTTGCAGCCCCCCTTCGCCTCCCACGATCATCGTGGAGGAGAAGGCCGAGGCGCCCGCCGACGTCCCTCCGAGCGCCCCGCCCGCGACGAGGCTCGCGTGGAGCGCCTCGAGCGCCGCGCTGCCGGCGAGGATGTCCACCAGGCGGGACTGATCGCCCCCGGTCATGAAGACGCCGGTCGATTCGCCGATCGTCGCGACGTGCTCGGGAGACTGCGCGTCCGCGCGCGTGACGATGGGAAGCGGAAAGACGTCACCGGCGCCGATCTTTCGGAAGACCTGCTCGTAGAACGACGCGCGCTCGGCCGGGATCGTGGACGCCGTGGGCAGGATCCCGATGCGCGCGTCCGCGCCTCCGGCCTCCGCCACGAAGCGCTCGAGAATGTCGGGTTTGTCGAATTTTTCTTCGCCGCCGCCCACGGCCAGGATCGAGCCGTGCGGGCGCTTCGTGCGCGTTCGCGTCATCCCCGGAACGACAGAGTACGCGGCGCCGCGGCGAAGGTCAACCGCGGCGCCGGAGCTCTCATTGCAGGTGGAATGTCTTGACCAGGAATGCCGCCATCTGTTCGCGGGTCACGCTCGCGCCCGGGCAATAGAGCAGCGGCGCGGTGCTGCATCCGCCCGTGATCGCCTCGTTGTAGATCTGCTCGATCCACGGAGCGAATGGATCCGACGCGGGAACGTCGCCGAAAATGCCCACCGCCGGCGGCGGCGCGTAGCCCGATCCGTTGCGCGTCTTCAGGAGAAAGGCTGCCATCTGTGCGCGTGTGACGGGGTTGGCGGGGCAGTAGTCGTTTCCGCCACACCCTGCGGTCACGCCGAGACTGGCGAGCGCCTCGATCCAGGGAGCGAATGGGTCCCCGACGGGGACGTCGTCGAAGATCCCGTTCGCCGGCGGCGGAACGTACG
This sequence comes from Acidobacteriota bacterium, assembly GCA_046725935.1. Taxonomy (GTDB): domain Bacteria; phylum Acidobacteriota; class Thermoanaerobaculia; order UBA5066; family Gp7-AA6; genus DAHUXD01. The sequence continues at coordinate 12,151 of JBKOZO010000005.1, forward strand.
AAGGTCCGTACAGGCTCTTCAGGAGAAAGACCGCCATCTGCGCACGCGTCACGGCGTTGCCCGGGCAGTAGTTGCTGCCGCCGCAACCGGCGGTCACGCCGTTCTTCACCAGTGTCTTGATGTAGCCGTAGAACGGATCCGACGTGGGAACGTCGTCGAAGTCGGCGTAGAACCCGCCGAGCAGGGCGGCGTTTCCGGTATTGGGATTGACCACCACCACGTCGTTGAACGAGCCGGCCGGCCGGGCCGGAGTCGTAGCGGTGATGTGCGCCGAATCCACAACGACGACGTTCAGTGCGGCCGTTCCGCCGATCGTCACGACCACTCCCGGCTGGAAGTTCCCGCCGTCGATCTCGACTGCAGTTCCGCCGGCGGGCCCATGGTCGGGCGTGATGGACGAGACGGCGGGGCCCGAGCAGGACGCGTCCTGAAGCTTCGTCCCCTCAATCGTCGTGGACAGGTGGTAGACGCATCCGGTACCCGAGTCGACGACGGCGCCGTACGTCGTGGTTTCGAGCGGCGAAACGGAAATGGTGGGGGTCGTCTCGCCTCCGGGCAGCCAGAGGATCAAGTCCCACGAACCGCTCACCGAGAGGGTGTATTGACAGGCTCCGTCGAAGTTCACGTTGAGGAAGAACGGGCTGGGGCCCTCGAGGACGGCGATCGTGAAGTCGCGCTGGACGTTTCCCGCCGCCGAATCTTCAGCCTCGACGCGGAACGTGTAGGTTCCCTGCGACGCCGGCGTGCCCGAGAGGATGCCGCTCGAGGAAAGCGTCAGCCCCGGCGGAAGCGATCCCGAGACCAGGCTCCAGGCATAGGGCGTGGCGCCGTTGCGCGCCTCGAACGCGAAATTGTATGGACTTCCGCAGAAAGCCGCGGGCACCGCTGCCGCCGGCGTCGCGATCCCGAAAGACTCGTCGAAAACGGCCGTGAGCATCCCGCCCTCGCTGCTGGCGCCGACGGCCACCGAGGCGCCGCTCACGCCGAACCCGTAGAGGTACTCCTCGCCGCTTCCTCCCTCATATGCGGGTCCCCAGAGCATCGCCCCCGTCGCGCCGTCATACTTGAGGATCACGATGTCGGGGTTGTGTTCGCTGCGGTATGACGTTCCTCCAACGACGACGTTGCCCGACCCGTCGAGACCGAGGCCGAGCGTATAGACATAGTCGTCGAGGCCGTTGGCGTCGAAGAGGATGGGTCCCCAGAGCGGGGCCCCGTCGCTTCCGTGGTACTTGATCGTTACGAAGTCGGAGTCGGTGGCGAAGTTGTACAGTTCGCCTGCGGCGACGAAATCTCCTGCGCCATCGGCGACGAGCGCGATTCCCGAGTCGGTGTAGGGTTGCGTCCCCGCCAGGAATTTCGGTCCCCAGGAAACGGCGCCTGTCGCGGCATCGAAGGCGATCGTCGCCATGCTTCCCGTATCGCCGACGACTCCGTGTCCCGTAACGGCCACCCGGCCCCCGGCCGCCGCGACTCCCGCGGGTGAGCCGCTGAGGTTTCCCCCGACGGGTCCCCAAAGGAGAGATCCCGTCGACCCCGAATACTTCAAGACGAACCACGTCTGCCCGGTGGGAGCGCTGGTGTCGCCGACCGAATAGACATCGCCGCCCGCGTCGACGGCAATCGCGCGTGTGAAATCCGAATTGGACGGATCGCTGTGGTAGAAAACCGGTCCCCAGAGCGCGGCTCCGGTGGTCCCCGAGACTTTGGCCAGCGCTGCCGTGTAGCCGAAGTCCTGGAATCCCCAGCCCAGGACGAGCGCGTCTCCCGCCCCGTCGAGGATGAACCGTTCCGGCGTCACGCCCGAAATCTCGGTCGGACCCCACAACAAGGCGCCGGTATCACCATCGTACTTGAGCAGGACCGCGTTGCCGTCGTTGGCCAGGATGAGAGCGTCCCCGTCTGCGTCGACTTGAGCTTGCCAGCCGCGAATCGAGAACCCTGGGTCGTAGACGATTGGCCCCCAAAGTAGCGAGCCCGTCGCGTGGTCGTACTTCAAAGTGATCACGGTCGCGACGGTATCGCCGACAACGACCGGGTTGCCGTCGGGACCCGTGGTCATGTCTTCGAAATAGGCGAACCCGAGAATCGGAACCGTGAACGGCACTGGCCCCCAGAGCGTCGCGCCCGTCGAGCCCTCCAAGGCAAACGCGCTCGGTCCGGAAGAGTCGAGGGTCGCCCCGCCAATCACACTGCCGTCTGCTCGGATCTGGGACGTGAAGTAGCTCACGGGATAGCCCGAAGGCGCCTTGCCGAGATCCGTTGGCCCCCACACCGCCGTACCGTCGGATCCCCGATATCTCCAGAAGTTCAGGCGATCCTCGGTCCCGTTGTGGATGAGCGCTCTCAGCAGGACATCGCCGTTTCCGAAGACCGCGATCTCGGGTATGGACCCCTGACTCCCGTCTTCCGTCGTGATCGGTCCCCATAGAAGCGCGCCAGTCGCGCCCTGGAGCTTGAACATGACGTATGACGCCGTCGAGTTCGTTTCGTATCGAGCCGTGATCACGACGTTACCGAGCGCGTCCGCGGCGGCACTCGTGGGGAAGATGTGCGTGACGCCCGCGGGCGGATCGATCAATACAGGTCCCCATGCGACGGCCCCGGAATCGGCACCGTACGCGTTCACGACGAGCTGGCGCGGAAGGCCCGTAGTCCCCGCGGCCACGTAGCGGCCGCCGGGCGTCAGCACGCCGACGGTAGGCACGGTGCTGGTGGGAAGGGAGAAATCCACTGGTCCCCAGATGATGGATCCGTCCATCGAGGAGTATCGGAGAGTCGACCATTTGAAGCCGGGCGACGCGTACCGCCCCAGCGTGACGAGGACGTCCCCATAGAAGTTCAGGCTCGCGCTGCCAATCGCGGCCGAGATCAGCTGGGGTCCCCAGATCACCTCGCCCGTCGTTCCGCGGTACTTGATCGTGATGTGGTCCGACCCGCCGCCTCCGCTCAGGCCGGTGACGATCACGTCGCCGTTTCGGTCGAGGAAGATTCCGGTCGGGTATTCGCCGATATATGGAGCGCCGTAGATCTGGGGCGATGGCCACAGAGCATCTCCGGTGAGGCCGTCGAACTTGTTAGTCTCGATGTCGCCCGTGATGATCGGAAAGAAGGATCCGGGGTCCGGGACGAAGGAGGCGACGACCCGCCCGAACGGGTCGATCACGGCGTAGGCCGCTCCGGCGGGAAGTGGCGTCGTGACGCCGGGAGAAAGCGGGGTTCCGGCGCCACCGCGTCTGTCCTTCGCAGCGCCGCCACGTGAGATCGGAAGCTGCAAGGAGGACAACGGATTCCCGTCGTGGTCAAAATGCGCGCACACGAACTGATCCGTGACGACCAGTATCGTGCCGTCGGCGAGCTCGCGGGAGGCGATGGCCGAGGCGTTGACCGGCGGCGGCGGTGTCGGCCGGTAGAAGTCCTCCCAAACCGGCACGGCGCTTTGGCCAAGAACGGGCAGCGATGCCGACAGAAGGAGTGAAGCAACCGAGAACAGGCGGGTTCTCATGCTCGACCTCCGAAATGTCGCGATGCGTCGGTGATCGTCGGGGCTACTGTCGGGAGAGTCTATATGAGACGGCCCGCGCGTTTCACCGCAGCCAGGCCAGCGCGCGGTTGACGGCGTCGAGGTCGAAGCGATCCGGATCGAACTCCTGGCCGGCAAAGCCGGCGATCGGCCGCGAGGCGGTGCGCCGCGAGGACCGGCGCCCCGCGACGCGCTCGACGTAGGCATCCGGCCCGCCGGTCGGCGGCGGACAGGCGCGCTCGCCTTCCAGGCAGACGGGCCGCTGGTTCTCGGCGTTGCCCGCAACGATGCCCTCGATGCGCACCTCGTGCTCCCATGCCGAGTCGGTGCCCAGCGCATAGCCGAAGGAGGTCGTTCCGCGGCTGATCGCGTCGGCCAGCCGCATCCAGCGCGAATCGCGCAGGGGTCCCGTCGTGTCGGTCGGCTTCCCGTAGAGAGCGCCGGCGAGCCGGAACTGATGCTCATCGGTCTCGGGCCAGCCCATCGCGCACTGGAGAACCGCGTGGAGACGGCGAAGCGTGAGGTTGGCGGGAACCTGGACCCGTCTCCAGACCGGCGGAACGACCTCGAGCAGGACGATCCTCAGGCGGGCGACATCCGACGGCGGCTCCACGCGGGTCGGTCCCTGGGGGCCGTACACGTTGCGGAGGTCCTTGGGTTCCAGCATCGGCGTCTCAGAGCGCCCGCGCGTACTCGTTCTGGTTAATTCTCCACACCACGACCCCGCAGAAGCGTTCTCCTTCGGGACACACCGGCCGGACCGTGGCGAGGTGGCGCAGCGTGCAGGGGGGCAGCAGCCACGGCCCGATGCGCGGGTTGACTTCACCGATCTGCAGGGCCTCGTCGAGGGATGCGCGCCAGATCTCCTCCTGCGCGTTGTAGCAGAGCCGCATCGCGAACTTGTGGTGGAGGTTGAGCAGGTCCGCGGATTCGGTGAAGCGGATCGCCACGGCATTGGGCAGGAGGTACGCGGCGAACTCGTCGGAGACGCCCCGCGCGCGCAGCTCTCCGATCGCCTGCCAGGTCTCCTCCATCGTCCGCCGGTACAGCTCGTGGGCCTCGGGCACGTCCGCCACGAGCATGGGGACGATGTAGTCGGGCTCCTCGGACAGATACGCCGGAAGCGCGGGACGGGAGGCCGGAGTCATGCGGTGGCGCTGGTCCTGGCTGTCGGCGGTGTGGGAGATCTTCTTGCGGAACGTGTAAGCAGGGTGAAAGAGCGCGCGCGACAGCTTGTCGTGCGTGGTCAGCGTCAACGTCTCTCCCAGGATCCGGTTCTTCGACGGGTCGAGGACCATCCGGATCGCATCGTCGTCGGAAAGCTGGACGCGCGGCACGCCGAGGATCTCGCGCACGGCCGAAGCCAGGATCTGTTCGTTGTTGGCCTTCCAGTCCACGAGCCGCGAGACGCGGCCGGAAAGCTCGCGGTCGAACTCCTCTCGGAAGGCGCGGGACGAGGATCGCGTGCGCGGCAGCGACTGGAACGCCGCGTACTCGGGCGTCTCCTCCAGGGGCAGCGGGTCCTGCAGCACCGTCTGGTAGAGGGGATCGTGGCGGAGGACCTCGGCGACCATCTGCCCCACGACCTCCCGCTGTTCGGCGGGAGCGTCCATGGACTCGCAGAGCCGCCAATAGCGGAAGAGCGTCACGCCCGAGACCGTGTGGTAGAGGTACGAGAACGTCGCGACCGGCAGGACGTAGCGCGCGATCTCCTGGGCCCGCTTCTTGATCGCGCCGCCGAAGCGGACGCGTCCGTCGCCGCGCGTCCGTCCGGGGAAGAGTCCGAAGTAACGCTCTGCCGCGAGCGGCGTCAGCAGGTCCGTCAACTTCGTGTAGGCGTCATGCTGGCGGCGCGCGGCGCGTTCGTAGATCTCCCGTTCGGCGGGACCCATCGGAGGGACGGCGTAGTTGCCCTTCCGGACCTCGACGTAGCGCTGCGAGACCTGCTCGGAGTTGTAGAAGGGATGCGAGTGGAGAAACGTCCAGAGGAAGTGGCGCGACACGTTCTCGAGAGCGAACTGGAAGTGCGCATGCTGGAAGGTCGTGTGGTGGCCGGCCTCGTAGATCGACTTCGCGATGGCGTCGCGCCGGTCGGGTTTCGCCGACGCCTGGTCTTCGGTCACGATGCCCTTGGCCGAGTAGCACGTACGCGCCGTCGCGACGACGTTCTCGTAGGGCCGGTCGAAGGCGTGGACCAGCCGCACGACGGGAGCCGGTGACGTGAATCCGGAGGGGCGGACCCGGGGCTCGGGGAGACTCGACATTCGACTCATTTTATTCGTTCATGGTGCGTTCATGGTCGGTGCATGGAGAATGCGCCCTTTCCGGAGGAGATTCCATGCGCCGTTGGGCCGCCGCCGCGACCCGCTTGCTCCCGCTCCTCGTCGCCCTCGTCCGCCCCCATTCCGCAGCCGCCGCCACCTTCAGCGTCACGAACACCAACGATTCGGGCTCGGGTTCGCTGCGCCAGGCGATCACCGACGCCAACGGCGCGGGAGCCGGGCCCCATACGATCACGTTCAACATCCCCGGTTCCGGCGTCCACACGATCTCGCCCTCGACCGGTCTTCCCGCCATCTCGGTCAGCTCCGGCGGCCTGACGATCGACGGCACGACACAGCCGGGCTACGCGGGATCGCCGCTCGTCGACGTCGTCTGCGGCGGCAGCATGAACCAGTTCGGATTCAACTTCGCCTTCGGCTCGGGCGGAACCGTCAAGGGGCTGGCGATCGGGAACTGCCTCACCGCGGTCACGGCCGCCACGGCCATTCCGATCACGGTCAAGGCGTGCCGCATCGGCACCGACGCCGCGGGAACGGCGCCGGTTCCCAACGGAATCGGGATCTCCGTGGCCGCCGCCATCGTGACGATCGGAGGAACGACGGCCGCGGATCGCAACATCATCTCGGGGAATTCGACGTACGGAATCGATTTGAACGGGGCGAGCGGCACGGTCCAAGACAACTTCATCGGCACCGATGCGACGGGAACCGTCGCGCTTCCGAACCAGAGGGGGATCGAGCTCGCACCCGGGGCCAGCGCGGGACTGTTGATCGGAGGTCCGGGCTTCGGGAACATCATCTCGGGGAACCTGCAGGAAGGCATCGAGAACGACGGGATGAGCAACGTCACGATCCAGGGCAACCTGATCGGCACCGACGTCAACGGCACCGCCGCGCTTCCCAACGGCGGCCGCGGGATCTCGGGAGGAGGCACGTCGTTCAAGATGGGGGGCACCGCCGCCGGCGAAGGCAATCTCGTCTCCGGCAACGGGGGCATCGGCATCGACGCCAACTCCGACGCCATGCTGATCCAGGGCAACTTCATCGGCGTCGACGACTCGCACCTGCTCGCGATTCCCAACGGCGGTGCCGGAACCCAGCTCACGTCGCACGGCCTGGGGGCCAACATCGTCGGCACCTCGACGCCCGGCGGGCCCGGGGGAAACCTCATCGCCTTCAACAAGGGCCGCGGCATCGTGGTGGCGCAGGGCACGCAGAACACGATGCGCGGCAACTCGATCCACGACAACGCGTCGCTCGGCATCTCCCTCGGCGGCTCGGACAAACCGCTCGCGGACGATCCGGGCGACGCCAACGGCTACACGATCAACAACGGCCAGAACTTCCCGATCCTCGCGACCGTCACGCAGAACGGCAGCAATCTTCACATCACCGGAACCCTCAACTCCCACGCCTCGACGATCTTCGACCTCGACTTCTACTCGAACCCGGCCTGCGCGCGTCTTCCTCACGACTACGTGGAGGGCGAGCAATGGCTCGGCGCCTCCCAGGTGACGACCGATGGATCTGGGATCGCCGCGATCGACGTCACGCTGCCCGGAGTCGTCGTCGAGCCGGGAGCGCGAATCGCGATGACGGCGACCGATCCTCAGGGCAACACGTCGGAGTTTTCGCAGCGGCTGATCGTGGCCTCCGCGCCGCTGGCGGGCCCGCCGGCGGGAGGAGAGCCAATCAGTCTCGACGGGATGCTCTTCGAACCGACGGGTACGGTGACGATCGGAGGAGTTCCCGGCACCGGATACACCCAATTCGGCAACACGAGCGCCCAGGTCAACGCCCCCGGCCCTTCCGGCGGGCTCGATCAACGACATCACCATCATGACGCCTTCGGGCCTCACCGGCACGCTGCCCCGAGGGTACGTCGCCCAGTTCGCCGACGTGGGCTCGAGCGGCTTCGAGGCCTACATCGCCAGTCTCGTCGCCAACGGCCTGACGGTGGGTTGCGGCGGACCAAACTTTTGCCCGACCGCGTCGGTGACCCGGCAGCAGATGGCGGTTTTCCTTCTGAGGGGGAAGTTTGGCCTCTGCTACACGCCGCCTCCGTGCACCGGAATGGTATTCAACGACGTGCCCTGCACGGGAAGCACCTTCGACCCGTGGATCGAGGCTCTCTCCGGGCTCAACATCACCGGCGGCTGCGGCGGCGGGAACTACTGCCCGACCAATCCCGTCAACCGGCAGCAGATGGCGGTGTTCCTTCTCAAGGCTCTGGAAGGATCGGACTACGTCCCGCCCGTCTGCAGCAACCCGACCTTCGACGACGTGCCCTGCTCGAACCCGTTCGCCGACTGGATCTACGACCTCGCGAGTCGCGGGATCACGGGCGGCTGCGGCGGAAACAGCTACTGCCCGACCAACCCGGTCCTGCGTCAGCAGATGGCCGTGTTCCTGGTGAAGACCTTCAACCTCCAATAAGAAGTGTCCGCGGAAGATCGACGCGAGCGCCGGCCCCTGGCCGGCGTTTCGCTTTTCGGGGTTTGTTCGGTGCTTGATCCCTTCTCGGGTGTTCCTGCGCGTGCTATCAGAGGCCGGGAGCGTCGGTTGGGACGCCGCGGCGCGCGCTTCCGACTCGGAGGGAGGAGAACATGGCTACGAGGACGGGTCCTCGCCTCGGCTTACTGTCTGTCTGCGTCGCGCTGGCCGCCGCCGCCGTCTCGGCCGCCACCTTCACCGTGACGACGACGGCCGATTCCGGACCCGGATCCCTGCGCCAGGCGATCACCGACGCCAACGCCGGCGGAGCCGGGCCGCACACGATCGTCTTCGACATCCCCGGCTCGGGCGTCCAGACGATCGCGGTCGCCAGCAACCTGCCCCTGGCCACCTCGTCGGGAGGCCTGACGATCGACGGGAAGACGGAGCCCGGATACGCGGGCACCCCGCTGATCGCCCTCGCGTGCGCTAACACGAACGTCTTCGCGTTCAACTTCACCAAGGCCGGTACGGTCCTGGGCCTCTCGATCGGAGGCTGCGGGGCCGGCGTCACCGCGGGCTCGGGCGGCGGGCCGATCATGGTGAAGTCCTCCTATCTGGGCGTCGGACCGGATGGTGCGACCGCCGTCCCGAATCTGACCGGCGTCTCGGTCTCCCACGTCGCGTTCACGATCGGCGGAGCGCCAGCCGATCGCAACATCATCTCGGGCAATACGAGCAGCGGGATCTTCGTCGGATCCTTCGCCGGCGGCACGATTCAGAACAACTACGTCGGCACCGACGTCACCGGCATGGCCGCGCTGCCGAACGACATCGGGATCCACCTGCTGGGAGGCTCGGGAACCGGGGTGCTGATCGGCGGACCGGGTGGAGAGAACCTGATCTCCGGAAACACCGTCGATGGGATCCGCGTCGAGGCCGCCGTCGACGTGACGATCCAGTCGAATCTCATCGGAACGGACGTGAACGGGACCGCGGCGCTGGGCAACGGCGGCGCGGGCATCGGTGGCGGCGGGCCGGGACTCGTCATCGGCGGGACCGGCGCGGGCGAGGGGAACGTCGTCTCGGGCAACTCGATCGGCATGGACCTGCTCGCCGACGGCATGACGGTCCAGGGCAACGCCGTCGGCGTCGACGCCTCCGGGACGGCGCCGCTTCCGAACAACGGACGTGGGATCAGCCTCGGTTCGCCCGGGACCGCGCCCAACGTCATCGGCGCCGCCGCGGCGGGAGGACCCGGAGCGAATCACATCGCCAACAACCTCGACCGGGGCATCGTGGTCACTGGGGGCACGCACCACACGATGCGCGGCAATTCGATCCACGACAACGGAGGATTGGGGATCGATCTGATCGCGAACGGTCGGCCCGACTTCAACGACCCGCTGGATATCGACGACGGCCCCAACCACCTCCAGAACTTCCCGATCATCCAGAGCGTGACGACGGGCGCCTCGACGCACATCATCGGCAAGCTCGACAGCACGACCTCGACGACGTTCGATCTGGACTTCTACGCCAACGCCTCGTGCTCGAATTTCCCCAGAGAATTCCTCGAGGGCGAGACATACCTGGGTTCGACGCAGGTCACGACGGATGGATCCGGTAATGCCACGATCGACGTCACGCTGCCGGTCGCGACAGAGGCCGGCGCCCGAATATCGGCAACGGCGACGGACCCTCTCGGCAACACCTCGGAGTTCTCGCAGAGGATCATCTTTTCGATCAGCCCGACCTCGGGCGTCGCCGCCGGGGGCACGCCGATCAGCGTCTCCGGAACCGACTTCGCCGATCCGACCACGCTGTCCTTCGGGGGCGTCGCGGCGTTCGTCGCGTTCGTGAACGACCATCAGCTCTCGGCGACCTCGCCGGTGCTCGCGCCCGGGACCGTTTACGACCTCGTCGCCACGACGCCGGACGGCACGGTAGGAACGCTGGTCAAGGGCTGGGTCGCAGACTTCCTCGACGTGCCGGGTTCGCAACAGTTCCACTCCTTCGTCACGACTCTGGTCTCCAATGCCATCACCGTCGGCATCGGCGGCGGGCTTTACGGGGTGGACAACTCGACGCTGCGCCAGCAGATGGCCGTCTTCCTGCTCAAGGCCAAACACGGCCTCTGCTACACACCGCCTCCTTGCACCGGCGTCTTCGGCGACGTCGCCTGCCCCTCCACCTTCGCCGACTGGATTGAAGCGCTGGCGGCGGAGGGGATCTCGGGAGGCTGCGGCGGCGGCAACTTCTGCCCGACCAACGCCGTGCGGCGGGACCAGATGGCGCCGTTTCTGCTGAAGGCCGAGCACGGCTCCTCCTACGTGCCGCCGTCCTGCACGGGGACCTTCGGGGACGTGGTCTGCCCGAGCCTCTTCGCCGACTGGATCGAGCAGCTCGCGGCCGAAAGCATCACCGGAGGCTGCGGTGGAGGGAACTACTGCCCGGGCAACCCCAGCACCCGCGGTCAGATGGCCGTGTTCGTGGTCAAGACCTTCAACCTGCCCCTCTGAATGCGCCCGTTTCGGCTCATGAAACCCGACCCTTCGGCAGGACATAATTCGTCCATGGACCTGCCGATCTACCTCGACTACCACGCGACGACGCCCGTGGACCCGCGGGTGCTCGAAGCGATGCTGCCGTACTTTACGAAGTCCTTCGGCAACCCGGCCTCGCGCGGACACGTCTTCGGCTGGGAAGCGGAGGGAGCGGTCGACGCGGCGCGCGATCAGGTTGCTCGGGCCATGAACGCCTCGGCGCGGGAGATCGTCTTCACGTCGGGCGCCACGGAATCCGACAACCTCGCGATCCTCGGCGTCGCCCGGCTCTACCACGAGAAGGGGACCCACCTGATCACCGCGCCAACGGAGCACATGGCCGTGCTCGACTCCTGCCGGCAGCTCGAGCGCGAGGGCTACCGGGTCGAGTACCTGGAGCCCGAGAAGACCGGCGAGATCTCCCCGGAGCGGGTGCGCGAGGCGCTCCGCGACGACACGATCCTCGTGACCTTGATGGTCGCCAACAACGAGATCGGCACGATTCAGAGAATCGCCGAGATCGGCGCGATCTGCCGCGAGCGGGGCGTGTTGTTTCACACTGACGCCGTCCAGGGTTTCGGCAAGATCCCCTTCGACGTCGAGGCGATGCACGTCGATCTCGCCTCGGTCTCGGGCCACAAGATCTACGGCCCCAAGGGCGTCGGCGCACTCTACGTGCGCGGGAAGAATCCGCGGGTCCGGCTGCGGCCGATCGTCTTCGGGGGCGGACACGAAAAGGGCATGCGCTCGGGGACTCTGAACGTCCCCGGGATCGTGGGCCTCGGGGCCGCGGCGGAGCTGGCGGTCTCCGCGATGCCGGAGGAGTCGAAGCGGCTGCGGCGGCTCCGGGCGCGCCTCCACGCCGCGCTCTCGGCACGCATCGACGGATTGACGCTGAACGGTTCCCCTTTGCCCGCGATCGAGAAGGACGGCGCGCTCTCGCCGGGTGGGGAGGAGCGCCGCCTTCCCGGCAACCTGCACGTCTCTTTCTCGGGTGTCGAGGGCGAGGCTCTCCTCGTCAGTCTGAAGGACGTCGCAGTCTCCTCCGGTTCGGCGTGCACGTCGGCTTCGCTCGAGCCCTCGCACGTGCTGACCGCGATCGGAGTGCCTGCGGACCTCGCTCATGCCTCGATCCGCTTCGGCCTCGGGCGCTGGACGACGGAGGAAGAAGTGGACTACGCCGCCGAGACGGCGGCTTCCGCGGTCGCGCGGCTACGGGAGAATTCACCCCTGGCGCGCGTCTAGCAAGAAGTCATCCCGGGTTTGTTTTTGTCGCTGCTCACGGATCGGGTTCGGGAACTGCCTTCGTACGCGGACCTCCTCGAGGCGGTCCGAGGGGGAGAAGACCGTCTCGTCGTCTCCGGCGGCATCGGCGCACTGCCGGCGATCTTCCTGGCGGCACTTTCGCGGGACCTCGGCCGTTCGATCGCGGTCGTCGTCGCGAGCGAGAAGGACGCCGCGAGGCTCACCGGCGACCTGTCCGCGGCCGACGGCGCGCGCGTTTTCCACGCTCCGGCCCCGACGCTGACTCCCTATCAGCGCATCCCGGCGTCGCTGAAGAGCCGCCGCGACGAGTTCGCGCTGCTCGCGGCCATGGCTCAGGGGGGCGCGCCGGCGATCGCCGTCCTGCCGGCGCGCGCGCTCTTCACGCGCATGCCGGATCCATCCCGGCTCGCCGGCCTCTTCGTGAACATTCGGAAGGGCGACGACGTCTCGCTCTCGAAGCTCGCGGCGCGGCTGACGGGGCTTGGTTACCGCCGCGGCGATCTCGTCATCGAGACCGGCGATCTGGCGGTGCGCGGCGGCCTCGTGGACGTCTTTCCGCCGGATCGCGATCTCGCGGTACGCATCGAGCTCGACGGCGATCGCGTCGAGTCCATCCGCCTCTTCGACCCCGACACGCAGCGCTCGCAGGAGAAGATCGAACAGGTCGCGCTGGCGCCCTTCGCAGTGGCCGAGGAGTCCGAACAGGCACGGCGCCTCATGACCGAGCGAATCGGCCGGCTGCCGTCGGAGGCCGAGCGCCAGGTCTTCGCACCGGCCGTGACGGCCATGCCGGCCTCCTGGCTCGACCACGCGGGCAACGCGCTCCTGGTCGTCGAGGAGCCGGCGTTGGTCGGGGAGGAGCTCTCGGCCTTCGCCGAGCGCGTGGCCGAGGACCGCGACCCGGATCGCGATGCGTTCACGCCGGAAGAGCTCCTCCAGCCCGAGCCGCACATCCGCGAGCGTCTCTCTTCCGCGCGGATCGTGTTCGACCGCCTCGGCGTCGACACCGGACCGTCGACCCGCGCGATCCGCCTCCCGGCCGAGGCCATCGCCGGCCACGCGGGCCGCGCCGCCGAGGCCGCCGCGGACCTGACCCGCGCGCTCGCCTCGGGAGAAGAGGTCTACGTCGCGACACGCCCCACCGGCGGCGCCGAGAAGCTGCGGCGCCTGGCCATCGAGTACGGCTTCCACGTCTCCTCCGAACGCCGGACCGATGCGGTCGTCGCGGTGCCGGCCGAGATCTCCGCGGGCTTCCGCCTGCGCGAGCCGCGCCTGGCGGTGTACGCCGAGGAAGAAATTTTCGGCGAAGAGCGCCGCTCGGCAGCCGCGCGCCGCAAACCCTCGGAGGTTTTCCTCTCCGACCTGCGGGACCTGAAGCTCGGCGACGCCGTCGTGCACGCGGACTACGGCATCGGCCTCTTCAAGGGATTGAAGCGCGTTCCGGTGGAGGGGGAAGAGCGCGAGTTCATGGAGATCGAGTACGCCGAGGCGAAGATGCTGCTCTTGCCCGTCGAGCGCTTCGACCTCGTCCAGAAGTACTCGGGCGTCGAGGACGCGGCGCCGCCGCTCGACCGCCTCGGGGGAGCCGGCTGGGCCCGGCGCAAGGCCTCAGTCCGCAAGGCCATGCGCGACATGACGGATCAGCTCCTGAAGCTCTACGCGCGGCGCAGCGTCGCCGAGGGATTCGCCTTTTCCAAGGACTCCCCCTGGCAGAAGGAGTTCGAGGACGCCTTCGAGTACGTCGAGACGCCCGACCAGGCGCAGGCGATCGCCCACGTCAAGCGGGACATGCAGTCCGCCAAACCGATGGACCGGCTTCTCGCGGGCGACGTCGGCTACGGCAAGACCGAGGTCGCGATGCGCGCGGCGATGAAGGCGGTGCTCGACGGCAAGCAGGTCGCTGTGCTCGCGCCGACGACGATTCTCGCGGATCAGCACTTCCGGACCTTCACGCGCCGCTTCGCCGCGTTCCCGGTGGAGATCGAGCTGTTGTCGCGCTTCCGCTCGCGCGTCGAGCAGAAGGAGGTCGTGGCGAAAGTCGCCGAGGGATCCGTCGACATCCTGATCGCGACGCACCGCATGCTCGGCAAGGACCTGGCGTTCCGGGACCTGGGGCTCCTGATCGTGGACGAGGAGCAGCGCTTCGGTGTCGCGCAGAAGGAGCGAATGAAGGAGTGGAAGGCCTCGATCGACGTGCTCAGCATGTCGGCCACGCCGATCCCGCGCTCCCTGCACCTGTCGCTCTCGGGACTGCGGGACCTCTCGATCATCGAGACGCCGCCGCGGGACCGGCTCGCGATCGAGACGCAGGTCGTGCCGTCGCGCTCCGAGATCATCCGCGAGGCAATCGAGGCGGAGCTGGAGCGCGGAGGGCAGGTCTTCTTCGTGCACAACCGCATCGAATCGATCGGCCGGGTCAAGCAGACGCTCGAGCAGCTCCTCCCGAAGGTCCGCATCAGCGTGGCCCACGGCCAGATGCCCGAGGCGGAGCTGGAGAAGGCGATGCTGCGCTTCTTCTCGCGCGAGGCGGACCTTCTCCTCGCGACGGCGATCGTGGAGAACGGCCTCGACATCCCGTCGGCCAACACGATCTTGATCGACCGGGCGGACACCTTCGGCCTCGCCCAGCTCTACCAGCTGCGCGGCCGCGTCGGAAGAAGCGACAAGCCGGCCTATGCCTATCTGCTCGTCGAACCCACGGCGTCGCTCTCCGAAGTCGCGCGCCGGCGGCTGGCCTCGATCCAGGAGTTCTGCGACCTCGGCGCCGGTTTCCGGATCGCGGCCAAAGACCTCGAGATCCGGGGGTCCGGAAACATCCTGGGAGGCGAACAGTCGGGCCACATCGCGTCGGTCGGATTCGAGATGTACCTGTCGCTCCTGGAAGAGGCGATCCGCGAGATGCGGGGCGAAGAGCCGCAGCTCGAGCGGGCCGTCACGCTCTCCCTGGGTCTGGACCTCGCGATCCCGCACGCCTACGTGGCCGACGAAGCCTGGCGGATGATGATCTACAAGAAGGTCGCGCGCGCCGGAGACGACGCCGCGCTCGAGGAGACCCGGCGCGAGATCGCCGACCGGTTCGGCGAGCCTCCGCCGCAGGTCCACCGCTTGATCGAGTACGCGCGCCTGCGGACCCGGGCCGAGAGACTCGGCGTCACGTCGATCACCCGCCAGGCCGGCCGGATCCACGTGCGGTTCGCCGAGGACGCTCCCGTGGATCCGCAACGTCTGATGGCGTTCGTCCGCGAGCGGCCGGGCTCGGGCTTCTCGCCCGCCCGCATCCTCTCGTTCCCGGCTCCTGGGGGGGACGGGCTGCTCCCCGCCTTGATCGGGCTCCTGCCGGAATTCGCCGCGGCCTGAAATTCGAGGGTTCTCTTCGTGTTATGAAGAACCGCATGAAACGGACCCTCTTCGCTGCCGCGGGACTTGCGGCCGCGGCCGCCTTCCTCCCCGGCGGGGAGCTGGTCGAGCGGATCCTGGCCCGCGTCAACGATCGCCTCATCACCCAGTCCGAGTACGACAAGCGGCTGGAGGTCGCCCAGAAATCCATTCGCGCATCCGCCGACGCCCAGACGATGCGCGTGATGGTGCTGGAAGACCTGATCCGCGAAAAGTTGCTCGAGGAACGGGCCAAGGAGATGTCGGTCACGGCGACCGACGAGGAGATCCTGGCCGCGGTCGCCCGCGTCAAGCAGCAGTACAACCTGGCCACCGACCAGGAGTTCGACGCGGCGCTCGCGCAGACGGGAATGACCCGGGAAGACCTGAAGCGCCAGATGAGCGAGACGATCGTGATGCAGAAGGTCATCGGCCGGGATGTGACCTCGCGCATGGATCTCTCCGACGACGCACTGCGCCTGGAGTACGAGCGAAAGAAGGACCAGTACTACGCCGTTCCCGAGCACGCGCGGGTCGCGGAGATCGTGCTGAAGTTCCCGCCGTCGGACCCCGAGGCGAGGGCCGCGGCGGCCGCGCGCGCCGAAGAGATCCAGGCGAAGCTCAAGGCCGGCGGATCCTTCGCCGACCTCGCGAAGCAGTACTCCGAAGGCGGGACGAAGGACAAGGGCGGAGACCTCGGCGCCGTCTCCAAGGGAGAGCTCGTCGAGGCCCTCGACGCCGGCATCTTCGTCGAGCCCGCGGCGGAATACCCCCCGGCCGTCCTGACTTCGGATTCGATCCACATCTTTCACGTCACGGACCGCAAGGCCGCCGGCTACAAGCCCTTCGCCGAGGTCAAGGACGACCTGAGAAAGAGGATCTCCGACGACCTCTACGAGAAGCGCTTCACCGAGTACATGGACAAGCTGCGGCGCGACGCGTTCGTGAAGATCTACGACGACGATCTGGCGAAGCTCGACGCCAACGCCAAGAAGACCTCCTAAGCCTCCGAGAGTGGCCCTCCGACTGGCTCTGCCTGCGGACTTCTCGTTCGACGGAGTCGTCCGCTCGCACGGCTGGTACGACCTCCCTCCGTTTGCCTACGACGCCGGGGCCGGCGCGCTGACGGCGGTCGTCGCGACCGATCGCGACCCGACTCCGCGTCGGGTCGTCTTTTCGCAGCGCGGTGATCGGCTGATGGCCGCCGGAGACGAAATCCCGCCGGAGAAGCTTCGCGCGGTGGCGCGTCGCGTGTTCTCGCTCGACGTCGACCTCTCGCCGTTTCGGGCGATGGTCCGGCGCGAGGCCGTTCTGCGCCGGGGGCTCGCGCGCGGGGGAGGCCGCATGCTCCGCGCGCCGTCGGTCTTCGAGGACGCAGTCAAGATGCTCCTGACCACGAACTGCTCGTGGGAGGCGACGCGGGGGATGGTGGTCCGACTGATCGCCCTCTGCGGCTCCGGGGGCGAGGCGTTCCCGTCCCCGGAAGCCGTGGCGCGGTTCTCGCCGTCGGTCCTCAAGGCGAAGGTGCGCTGCGGCTACCGAGCCGGGGCGCTCGCGCGTTTTGCGCGCCGCGTCGCATCCGGGCGGCTGGACCTCTCGCTGTGGGAGAAGCCCGATTCGCCGGCGACCGAAGTGCGCGACGCGATCCTCGCCGAGCACGGCTTCGGGCCCTACGCCGCGGAGGGCCTGATGCGGATTCTGGGGCGGCACGACTTTCTCGCGATCGACTCCTGGGTACGCAAGCAGTACCGGCGCGTCCATCCCGGCCCTTCGAAAACCGTAGACCGCGCGATCGCCCGTCGCTACGCCCGCTTCGAGACCTTCCGCGGTCTCGCCATGTGGCTCGAGATGACGAGCCACTGGCACGAAAAAAAGAACTGAGACACACGCCCTCGCGATGAGGCGCGCGCCGTGCACAACAGCTTGTGCAGAGTCTTCACGCAGTCCTCGATTCGCTCTTACGCCTTTTTCACGCTCCTAATTTTTTTAGGCAAAGAAGTTTTCTTGACTAATAACACTCGGCGCTCCTAAGATCGCGCCAGTGGCCAAAACTGGCTAAAAGTGGGAGAAAGTGGTCCCGAATTTCGCGCGGGACGACAGTTTGAAGGATGGATCGCTTTCGGGGAAGCGCTCCGGCCCGTCTCGACGAGAAGGGCCGGCTGAAGGTGCCGAATCTCTTCCGACAACAGATCGAAGAGGCCTTCGGACGCGATCTCTTCGTCACCTCGATTCACGGCCGCAACTTCCTCCTCTATCCGCTGACCGTCTGGCGCCAGCTCGAGGAGAAGCTCGCCGAGCTTCCCGCCATTCACCGCGCCAAGAACAAGTTTCTCGAGCGCGTCAACTACTTCGGGCAGGACGCCGCGATCGACGCGCAGGGACGCGTCTTGATCCCGCAGATCCTGCGCGACGCCGCGAAGTTGCCGGCCGACGTGGTCGTGACCGGAAACATCGACCACCTCGTGGTCTCCGACCGCGGCGGCCTGGCCAAGAAGCTCGCGACCGAGGAGTTCGGTCCGGAGGACTACGACGAGCTCTCCAAGCTCCTACTGTGAACCCGAAGGCAAGAGGGTATTCCGATTGAATCGCCGCACACGCCCGTCCTTCTCGACGAGACGCTCGCGCTGCTCGCGCCCGAGCGCGGCGGGTTCTTCGTGGACGCCACGCTCGGCGCCGGAGGCCACGCCGTGGCCCTGCTCGAGCGCGGTCCGCGCGCGCGCGTGCTCGGCCTCGACCGCGATCCCGAGGCGCTCGCCCTCGCGCGGGAACGCCTGGAGCGGTTCGGCGATCGCGTCGCGTTCGTGGAGGCGGACTTCGGCGACCTCGACGAGGTCCTGGCGAAGCAGCCCGCTCCCGACGGGATCCTGGCGGACCTGGGCGTCTCCTCGATGCAGCTGGACGAAGCACGGAGGGGGTTCTCGTTTCGACGGGACGGTCCCCTCGACATGCGCATGGGCCGAAGCGGCCGAAGCGCGGCCGACATCGTGGCCACGGCTTCGGTCGAAGAACTCACACGGATCTTCCGTGATTTTGGGGAGGAACGAATGGCGGCAAAGATCGCGCGCGGAATCGTAGCGGAGCGGATGAAAGGCCCCATCCAGACGACGCGTCAGCTCGCCCGCATCGTGGCGAGCCAGAAGGGGGATCGCGAGAAGATCGATCCCGCGACCCGCGTCTTCCAGGCCCTCCGCATCGAGGTCAATCAGGAGCTGACCTCGCTCGCGCGCTTCCTCGCCGCCGCCGTCAACCGGCTGAAGGAGGGCGGGACCCTCGCGGTCCTCTCGTACCACTCGCTCGAGGACCGCATCGTGAAGGACACGTTCCGCCGCGAGTCGGGCGTGTGCACCTGCCCGCCCAAGCTGCCGGGCTGCATCTGTGGCGCCCGCCGCGCTCTCGAAGTGTTGACGCGCCGGCCGATCCGCCCGTCAGAAGCCGAACAGCGCCGCAATCCGCGGGCGCGGAGCGCCCGCCTGCGCGCGGCGCGGCGGATCGCGCTGGACTCCTCGCGGGAAACGATGGCGCAGACCGGATGAGCACCTCTTACGCCCAGGCCAAGCGCGTCCAGAACCTCCATCTGACGCGCGAGCGCGACCGCCGGCGAGGGCGGGAGCTGGCGACCTTCGTGCTCGCCGGGCTCCCGGTCGCCTGCGCGCTGCTCGCGTACGCCGCGCTCCACATCGAGACCGTGCGCGTGGGATACTTGCGCGAGGCCCGCCAGAAGACCATGGCGACGCTGACCGAGGAGAATCGCCGTCTGCGCGCCGACCTCGCGCGGGCCTCCTCGGCCGACCGCGTCGAGGCGGTCGCCGCGCGCAAGGGCCTGCGCCCGCCGCATCCCGGACAGGTGCAATTCGTGGGCGGAGGACCCTCGCGGTGAACGGAGTGCGCCGCGGCCGCACGCGCCTCTTCGCGCTGCTGCTGCTTCTCTGGGGAGCGGTCGTCGTCGGCCGACTCGTCCAGATCCAGATCGCGGACGGCTCGCGCTATCGCGCGAAGGCGCAACGCCAGCAGGAGCGGCGCATCGAAATCCGCGGCCAGAGGGGCTCGATCCTGGATCGCGCGGGCCGCGAGCTGGCCGTCTCGGTCGAGGCCTCCTCGATCTACGCGATTCCGGACGACGTGGAAAACCCGCGGCGCGCCGCCGAGGCGCTGGCGCCGTACTGCGACGCCTCCGTGCGCGAGATGCTCGACAAGCTCAAGAGCGAGCGCGGCTTCGTCTGGATCCGCCGACAGATGGATCCCGACGAAGCCGCGAAGATCCGGGCGCTGAAGCTCCCGGGCATCCACTTCGTGATCGAGCCGCGGCGCTTCTATCCGAGGGGCCGGCTGGCCGCGGCGGTGCTCGGGTTCGTCGGCACCGACGCCGTCGGCCTGGCCGGCCTCGAGCACCTTTACGACGGCGCGATCCGCGGCAAGCCCGGCGAAATCATCGCGCTGACGGACGCGCGCCGCAGCCGCTACGGCGAATCCGAGACCGGCCAGAGCCGTCCGGCCGAGGAGGGCGCGTCGCTGGTTCTGGCTCTCGACGCGGGCGTGCAGTTCGCCGCCGAGCGCGAGCTCGCTGCGGCGATGGCCGATCACCGCGCGCGCTCGGGCTCGATCGTCGTCATGGACCCGTGGAACGGCGACGTGCTGGCGATGGCCTCGGCCCCGGACTTCGACCCCAACGACTTTTCAAAGTTCCCGCCCGAGGTTCGGCGCAACCGCGCCATCGCCGACGCCTACGAGCCCGGCTCGACGTTCAAGATCGTCACCGGCTCGGTCGCCCTGGACGCCGACGTCGTTTCCCTCGATGAGATCATCGACACGGGGGACGGAACGATTCGCGTGGCCAACACCACGATCCAGGAAGCCGATCACCATCGCTACGGCGCCCTGACGCTGGCCGGAGTCTTCGAGCACTCTTCCAACATTGGCATCATCCGGGTCGGGATGCGCCTCGGAGCGCGGCGGCTCTACGAAGGCGCGCAGGCCTTCGGCGTCGGCAAGCCCTCCGGCGTGGATCTTCCCGGCGAGAACGCCGGTATCTTCCGTCCCCTGCCGAAATGGTCGGGACTCTCCACGGCCTCGATCTCGATGGGCCAGGAAGTCGCCTTGAACGCCCTGCAGCTCGCCCGGATCACCGCCGTCGTGGCCAATGGCGGGATGCTCGTGCAGCCGCGGATC
>JBKOZO010000006.1:0-9239 GCA_046725935.1 Acidobacteriota bacterium
GTAGAGCATGGTGGCGTTCGTGCGGACGCCCTGGATGTGGCACTCCCGCGCGACTTCGAGCCACCGTTCGCCCGAGATCTTGTTGGTGCAGATGATGTCGCGGACGCGCTTGGCGAAGATCTCGGCGCCGCCCCCGGGGCACGAATCCATGCCCGCGGCGTGGAGCTCGCGGATCGCCTCGGCGACGGGCCGGTTCCCGATGCGTGCGATCCAATCGAGCTCGACCATCGTCCAGGCCTTCAGGTGCACCGCCGGGAACTTCGCCTTCAGGGCCTGCATCAGACCCGTGTAGTAGTCGAAAGGCCAGGTCGGGTGCAGCCCGCCCACGATGTGGAACTCGGTGACGGCCTCGCTGTATCCCTTGCCGGCTTCCTCGACGCACTCGTCGATCGCCATCTCGTAGCCGCCCGGCTCGTTGACCTTCTTGGCCCAGGCGCAGAGCGCGCAGTCCACCCAGCAGAGGTTGGTGGGGTTCAGATATCGGTTGACGTTGTAGAAGGCGAGGTTGCCGTGGCGCTCTTCGCGCACGTGGTTGGCGAGGCGTCCGAGACCCAGGAGATCCCGGGTCGCGAAGAGCCGGACTCCGTCGTCGAACGACAGCCGCTCGCCCGCGAGGACCTTCCCGGCGATGGGTTCGAGGTCCGATCCGCGGAAGCCGGCGAGGAGCTCCGTCACGGAAGGGCGGGTTTCGACACCGGCTGGTAGATGTCCTGGGCGGGAGGGCCGACGTCGTCCACGAAGGGGGCGATGTAGGCGTAGCACTCCCAGCAGTACTTCTCTTCCGGCTGGAACTGGAAATTCACGACCTTGCCGACGGCGGGGTAGTCCACGATCTCCCGGCCGCACCGGTGGCACATGTCCTTTTGGCCTTTGATCAGGCGCCAGACGGGGCCCATCGGAGAAATCCTATCAGGGACCTTCGATCTCCCTGCGGAGGCGCTCCTTCTCGCGCAGGCGGTCGTACTTTTTCGCGTCCTCGTGGCGCTGTCCGGTCTTTCGGGGCAAAGGGAGTCGGGCGAGCGGGCCCGAGGGGACGCGCGACTTCCGGCTCTTCTTCTTTTTCACGTCCCCGTCTCCGGCCTCCGCAACTGGAAGACCAGCAGGGCAACCGTCGCCGCGACGGCGATCGCGGCTCCGATCAGGAATGCAACGTGCGGGCCGAAGGCTTTCCACCACACGCCGAACAGGACCGAAGCCGGAAGGGCCGCCAGGCCCACGCTCGCGTGGAAGGCCCCGAAGGCCCGTCCGCGCAGGTCCGGAGAGACGAGGTCCGCGACGAGGGCGCGTTCGGCGCCTTCGGTCAGGGCGTAGTAGAACGCGTAGAAGGCGAAGAGTCCCCAGACCTGCCACGTCCCCGAGACGAAGGCGAAACCGACGTAGGACAGCGCGTAGATCAGCCAGCCGGCCACGATCGTCTTGACCCTTCCAATGCGGTCGGAAAGCGCGCCGCCGGGCACGCCGGCGAGCGACTTGACCGCATGGAAGCCGGCCCAGAGCAGCGGAAGCTGCCAGACCGGGATTCCGGCGTCTTGCGCGCGAAGCAGGAGGAAGGCGTCGGTCGAGCTCGCGAGCGTGAAGAGGACGAAGATCCCGATCGCGATCCAGAACCGCTCTGGCAGCGGGCCGACGATCGCGCGCGCTCCGGTCTCGATCGAGCGCTCCTTCGGGACCTCTTTCACCAGGAGAATCAGGATGAGAACCGCCGCGATGCCGGGAATCGCCGCGAGGAGGAACACCGAGCGCTCGTCGGAGACGACGAATCGAAGAAGGAACGCCGCGAGAAGCGGCCCCAGGACGGCGCCGGCGTTGTCCATCGCGCGCTGGAGACCGAAGGCGCGGCCGCGCTTTTCGGGCGGGACGAGGTCGGCCAAGAGTGCGTCGCGGGGAGAGGTCCGAATCCCCTTGCCGACCCGGTCGGTGAACCGGATTGCGAGTACCTGTCCCCAGTTGGCCGTGAGTCCGATGAGCGGTCGCGCGGCGGCGGCGAGCGAGTAGCCCGCGACGACGAGGGGCTTTCGGCGGCGCGCGCGATCGGACCACCAGCCCGAGACCATCTTCATCAGCGAGGCGGTCGCTTCGGCGACGCCTTCGATCAGTCCGAGCGCGGCGGGACCGGCCTTCAGCGTACGGGTCAGGAAGTCCGGAAGAAGAGGAAAGATCATGTCCGAGCTGACGTCGGACAGCAGGGAAACCCAGCCCAGCGTCACAACCCCTTTGGGCATGGGCTGCTTCGAGCTGGATGGCATAAAATATTAGGCTATTTATTGAATGTGCCGAATTTTATTCGGCACGTCGAGCTCGCGCAGGGTGATCATAATCGCTCGATGCGCCTGCACACGGCGGAATCGTTTGTGCTCGGTACGCACGCCCTGCGCGAATCTGACCGCATCGTCTCCTTCCTGACCCGCGACGCGGGCAAGAAGCGGGGTGTGGCGCGCGGAGCCCGGCGCTCGACGAGCGCGTTCTCCGGAGCGCTCGAGCCTCTGACCGAGGCGCGCATTGTGTACTACGAGAAGGAGGGGCGCGAGCTCGTCTCGATCAACGCCGTGGATCCGATCCGATCCTCGTTCCCGCTTTCCAAAGACCTCGACACGGCTCTGCTTCTCTCGGCGTTCGCCGAGAGCCTCGAGACGTTCGTCTCCGAATCCGAGCCCGCCGAGGCGTTCTACAGGCTCGCCCGCCACGTCCTCGACGCGCTCTTCGCGGAAGCGCCGGCCGCCCTGGCCTCGGCGTACTTCGACGTCTGGGTCCTGAAGCTCTCGGGTCTTTTCCCGACACCCAGAGAGTGCGCGGGCTGCGGACGTCCGCTCGAGGATCAGGGGACTCTTCTCTTCGAGGAGAGCCGGCCCGGCTTCGTCGGACAAGAGTGCCGCCAGGGCGAGACGCTGCGGCTGACCGCCGATGCTCATCGGACGCTCCTGGCCTTTCTGTCCGGACCGCTCGATCCGGCTTCCCGGCCGAAGGGCCTCGCCGAGATCGCCGCCGTCGCCCGCCGGGCGAGGCGCCACTTCCTTGGACATGAACTGAAGTCGCAGCGGGTGTTGGCGGAAGTGCTGGGGTGACCGCCGTCATCCCGAGGGTCGCAGACCCGAGGGATCCCGTGCTCGATGCCACACGGCTCGTCGAGTCCGGGATCCCTCGCTCCGCTCGGGATGACAAGCTGGAGCTGCGATAAACTCTCGCCAATGTTCACGTTGCAACGGTTGATCCGTGAACTCACTGCGTTCTGGGAGGGCGAGGGCTGCCTGATCGAGCAGCCTTACGACATGCCCATGGGTGCCGGGACGATGCATCCGGCGACGTTCCTGAAAGTCCTCGGCCCCGAGCCCTGGCGCTGCGCCTACGTCCAGCCATCGCGCCGCCCGGCCGACGGCCGGTACGGCGAAAACCCGTTCCGGCTCGGAAAGCACCTCCAGTTCCAGGTCGTCCTGAAGCCCTCGCCCGACGACGTCCAGCAGGTCTACCTGCGGAGTCTCGAGCGTCTGGGCGTGGTCCTCGCCGAGCACGACATCCGTTTCGAGGAGGACAACTGGGAGTCGCCGACCCTGGGGGCCTGGGGCGTGGGCTGGCAGGTCGTGATGGACGGCATGGAGATCACGCAGTTCACGTACTTCCAGCAGGCCGGAGGCATCGACCTCTCGCCGGTCTCCGCCGAGATCACGTATGGGCTCGAGCGCATCGCGATGTTTCTCTCCAAACTCGACTCGATCTACGACGTGATGTGGGACGACACGACCCGCTACGGCCAGGTCCGCCGCCGCGACGAAGTCGAGATGTCGAAGTACTGCTTCGAGACGGCGGACGCCGAGCTCGCCGCGACGATGCTGGAGCGCTACGAACGGGAAGCGAAGCGCTGCCTCGAAGCCGGACTGGTAATTCCCGCCTACGAGGCGGCTCTGATCTGCTCCCACCAGTTCAACATCCTCGACGCCCGCGGCGCCGTGTCGGCAACCGATCGCGTCGGACTGATTCGCCGCATCCGCGATGTCGCCTGTGCCTGCGCGCGGGCCTACGTTTCGGGCACGGAAGGCCAGAGGTCGGTGCTCTCCGAGCCGGAGCCCGCGGCGGTTTGAAGAATCCCGCGTCTTCCCCGCGCCGATAGAATCGGCGCCCGACCTGTGAGCGCTCAAGACTTTCTTCTGGAGATCCGGACGGAGGAGATACCGGCCCCGGCGCTTCTGCCGGCGAGGCTGGAGCTTACGCGGAAGCTCGCCGAGGCGCTGACCGAGGAGGCTCTGCCTCCCGCGTCTTCGGCGTCCTATGCCACGCCCCGGCGCCTCGCGGTCGTGCTGCGCGGAGTTCCCGAGAGGCAGGCCGAGCGCTTCTCGGAGGTCCTCGGCCCTCCGGCGGCGAACGCGTTCGACGAGGACGGCACTCCGACGAAGGTCGCCAAGGGGTTCGCGAAGGCCCAGAAGGTCGACGTCGGCGATCTCGTGGTTGTGGACTCTCCGCGCGGCAAGACCGTGGCGGCGCGGAAGACTGAGCCCGGCAGGGCCGCCGAGGAAATCCTCTCCGAAGTCGTCCCGCGAGTCGTCTCGAGCCTCACGTTTCCGAAGACGATGCGCTGGGGGTCGGGCGAGCGATCCTTCGTCCGTCCCGTGCGCGGGGTTCTCGCGCTCTACGGCGGACGCGTCGTGCCCTTCGAGCTCTTCGGCGTCGCCGCGACCGACCGCACGCGAGGTCACCGGATTCTCGCCGAAGAAGAGTTCGAGGTGACCGGCCCCGACGATTACCTCGACAAGCTCCGGGCGAGCTTCGTCGAGCCCGACGGCGAGGTCCGGCGCTTTCGCATCCTCGAGCGGGCGCGGGCGCTCGCGTCCGAGGTCGGAGGCCAGATCGAGGCCCACGCAGACCTCGCCAACACGCTGGCGGACCTCGTCGAGTGGCCGGGTCTCGTCCGCGGATCGTTCGCGCCGGAGTTCCTGGAGTTGCCCGAGGAGATCACGGTGACCGCGATGCGCACGCATCAGAAGTACCTGCCAGTGCGCGGGCCGGGCGGGCTGCTGCCGCACTTCGTCGCGGTCATGGACAACGACGAGGACAAGAAGGGTTTCGTCGCGAAGGGCTGCGAATGGGTCCTGAACGCGCGCCTGGCCGACGCGCGGTTCTTCTTCGAGGAAGACGTCCGCGAGAGGCTCGAGAACCGGATCGCGGCCCTCTCGCGCCTGACCTTCCAGGACAAGCTCGGCGACTACCGCAAGAAGACCGAGCGCATCGAGGAGCTCGCCGAAGCGATCGCGCGCGAGGTCGGCCGCCCGGATCTCGCGGAATCGGCGAGAACGGCCGCGCGGATCTCCAAGGCCGACCTGACGACGCAGGTCGTGAAGGAATTCACGGACCTCCAGGGCATCATGGGCGGCCTCTACGCGCGCCGCGAGCGCTATCCCGACTCGGTCTGGAAGGCGGTCTACGACCAGTATCGTCCGGCCTCGGCCACCGACGATCCGCCGCGGGAGCCCGCGGGAGCGGTGCTCTCCATGGCCGACCGCATCGACTCGCTCGCCGGTCTCTTCCGCATCGGGCTGGTTCCGACCGGCTCGAAGGATCCCTACGGCCTCCGGCGCGCCGCGCTCGGAGCCGTCGCCATCGCGATCGTGCGCAACTGGCGCGTGGACTGGCGGCCCGTCGTGCGCAAGGCGATCTCGCTCTATCCCGAAAGCCTCAACGGCCCCTCGTCCGACGAGACGATCGACGAGCTCGGCCGTTTCTTCGCCGAGCGTCTCCGGAGCCTGCTGGAGCGGCGGGGCGCGAGTTACGACGAGATCTCGGCGGTCTTGAACGTCGGCGTCTGGGACTTTGCCGACGCGGCCGATCGGGCGCTGGCCCTCTCGGAAGCGCGGCGGCACATGGATTTCCGCTCCCTGATCCTGGCGTTCAAGAGGATCCGCAACATCCTGGGCGACGCGAAGCCGGGCGCTCCTTCGGCCGATCTCTACCGCGAGGACGCGGAGCGCGCCCTGGCGGCGGACTTCATGCAGGCCAAGCAGGCGATCGACATTTTCACCGGCGAGCGGCACTACCGCGAGGCCATGGAAACGATCGCCTCGATCGCGCCGTCGCTCGACCGTTTCTTCGTCGACGTGCTCGTCAACTGTCCCGAGGAGGACCTCCGGAACAACCGGCTGGCTCTCCTCGCGGCCATTCGCCAGGAATTCACACGTCTGGCGGATTTTTCCGAAATCGTGGTGGAGAAATGAAACGCGTCTTCTCGTTCGGAAACGGCGTGGCCGAGGGCGCCGGACTCGGCAAGGAAACCCTCGGCGGCAAGGGCGCGGGGTTGGCGGAGATGACGGCCCTCGGCATTCCGGTGCCGCCGGGCTTCACGATCGAAACGTCCGTGTGCGCGGACTTCTCCCGCGGCGCGTCGCTCGACGCGATCCGCGCGGAAGTCGAGTCGGCGCTCCTGAAGCTCGAGCACGACACCGACAAGCGCTTCGGGGATCCGAACAATCCTCTCCTGGTCTCGGTGCGCTCGGGCGCGCGCTCCTCGATGCCGGGCATGATGGACACGATCCTGAACCTCGGTTTGACCTCGCGGACCGTCAAGGGCCTCGCCGCGCAGTCGGGCGACCGCTTCGCCAACGACTGCCGGCGGCGATTCCTGGAGATGTATTCCGACGTCGTGCTTCGCGTGCCGCGGCATGAGTTCGAGAAGGCGATGCAGGACGTCAGGAAGGCGCGCGGCGTCTCCTCCGATACGGAGCTGACAGCCGAGGATCTCGCCGAGATTCTCCGCCGCGGCACACAGATCGTCCGGCAGCGCACGGGTCACGACTTTCCGGACGATCCGCGCGAGCAGCTGTGGGGCGCGATCGCGGCCGTCTTCAAGTCCTGGGACAACGAGCGCGCGAAGACCTACCGCAAGCTCCACCACATCCCCGACGACTGGGGCACCGCCGTCAACGTCCAGGCGATGGTCTTCGGCAACCGCGGCGAGACGTCGGCCACCGGCGTCGCCTTCACGCGCGATCCCGCCTCCGGCGAGAAGATGTTCTACGGCGAGTTCCTGCCCAACGCGCAGGGGGAGGACGTCGTCGCCGGAATCCGCACGCCCCGGCCCGTGAACGCCGACGGCTCCGGGAAGTCGCTCCAGGAGACGATGCCGCAGGCGTACGAGGAGCTTCTCAAGGTGCGCGATCGCCTCGAGAAGCGCTTCCGCGACATGCAGGACCTCGAGTTCACGATCGAGGAGGGCAAGCTCTACCTTCTCCAGACGCGCAACGGAAAGCGCACGGGATTCGCGGCCGTGCGCGTCGCTACCGACATGGTGGACGAGGGCCTGATCACGCCCGAAGAGGCCGTCGCCCGCGTCGAGCCCGAGCAGCTCGTCCAGCTTCTCGCGCCGGTCTTCCCGGCGAAGGAAAAAGCCGCGGCCGTCAAGGAAGGCCGCCTCCTCGGCAAGGGCCTTCCCGCGGGTCCGGGCGCCGCGTGCGGCCGGATCGCGCTGACCGCGCCGCACGCCGTCTCGACTGCCGCGAAGGGCGAGCCGGTCGTCCTGGTGCGCGAGGAGACGTCTCCCGAGGACATCGCCGGAATGCATGCCGCCGTCGGGATCCTGACGACGCGCGGGGGAATGACCTCGCACGCTGCAGTTGTCGCGCGCGGAATGGGCAAGACGTGCATCGTCGGAGCAGGGGAGATCACGGTCGACCATACTCACGGCAAGGTGCGAGCAGGCAAGCTGGAGGTTTCCGAGGGCGATTGGCTCTCGATCGACGGCACCGCGGGTGAGGTCATCGTCGGCAAACTGCCGACACAGCCGTCCGAGGTTCTGCAGGTTCTCATCGAAAACACGATGAAGCCTGAGCAGTCGGCGGTCTACCGGGCGTTCCAGCGGGTCCTCGAGTGGGCAGATGAGCGGCGACGGCTGGGTGTGCGCGCCAACGCCGACACGCCGACGGACGCCCGCGTCGCGCGGCTCTTCGGGGCCGAGGGGATCGGGCTCTGCCGCACCGAGCACATGTTCTTCGAGGAAAAACGCATCGTCGCCGTCCGCGAGATGATCCTCGCCGAGACGGCCGACGAGCGCCGGTCCGCGCTCGCGAAGATTCTGCCGATGCAGCGAGAAGACTTCGCCGGCATCTTCCGCGAGATGGGGGAGAGACCCGTCACGATCCGGCTCCTGGATCCTCCGCTGCACGAGTTCCTGCCGCACGACGAAGAGACGATGCAGCGGACGGCCGCGGAGCTGAAGGTCTCGATCGACAAGGTCCGCGAGCGCACGCACGCCTTGAAGGAAGCCAATCCGATGCTCGGTCACCGGGGCTGCCGTCTGGGCATCACCAACCCCGAGATCTACGAGATGCAGGTGCGCGCGGTCTTCGAGGCGGCCGCGCAGGTTCGGAAGGAGGGCATCAAGGCCCAGCCCGAGATCATGATCCCGCTCGTCGGCGCGCGCGGCGAGTTCGAGCGGCTCCGCATCGTCGTCGAAGCCGCGGCGCGGCGGGCCACGGCCGAGACCGGTGTGGAAATCCCCTACAAGATCGGCACGATGATCGAGGTCCCTCGGGCGGCTCTGCGCGCGAACCGGATCGCCTTGAACTGCGACTTCTTCTCGTTCGGCACGAACGACCTGACGCAGATGACCTACGGCTACTCGCGCGACGACATGGGCACGTTCCTTCCGGCGTACATCGCGGAGGGGATCCTACCCGAGGACCCGTTCTCGAGCCTGGACCAGTACGGCGTCGGCGAGCTCGTGGCGATCGCCACGCGGCGTGGCCGCGAGGTCAAGCCGAAGCTGAAAGTCGGCGTGTGCGGCGAGCATGGCGGCGACCCGCGCTCGATCGAGTTCTTCAACCACGTCGGCCTCGACTACGTGTCCTGCTCGCCGTATCGAGTCGCGGTGGCGCGCCTGGCGGCCGCGCGGGCGGCGCTGGCCGAGCAGAACGTCGGCGTTGCGACGACGGCCTGACCCATGATCACGGCGCTGCTCATGACCGCACTCTTTGCCGCAACCCCGGAGGCGCCGGCGACACCGGACTTGATTCTCCTCTCCGCGAAGATCTGGACCGGGAACCCCGCCAGCCACGAGGCCGAGGCCCTGGCCGTCAAAGACGGGCGCATCGTCTCGGTCGGGCGCGACGCGGAGATCTCGAAGCTCAAGGGTCCGAAGACCATCGTCCTCGACGGCAAGGGGCGGCGCGTCGTTCCCGGCTTCATCGACTGCCACACGCACATGTCGATGGGCGGCCTCGACCTGCTCGCGATGGACCTGCGCAAGACGAAGGACCCGGCCG
>JBKOZO010000007.1:0-13469 GCA_046725935.1 Acidobacteriota bacterium
GCTGACGCCCGCGGACTCGATCGTCAACGCCGACGTCACGACCGCAGTGATGAACGGCTCCTGGAACGGCCCCAACTGCGCCGACACGAACAATTGCATCAACTTCCTCACGGCGGGCAACGCGTCCTGGCCGCAGTTCGAGGTGCGCTTCAACGTCGGCGGGAAGCTCGGCAGCATGGGCACGTGGTCGAGCTACGTCGTCGGCCACTACGACGTGAAAGATCTCTCGGGCGCCGGCGCCTCCGCGCCCAACGACAAGCTGATCGGCTCGGCTGTGGAGATCGGTGCGAAGTTCCAGATCGGCCCGGTGCTCATCCAGGGCAACGGCTACTCGGGCCATGCGATCGGCCAGAACTTCGGCATGATCACCCAGTTCGGGAAGATCCAGGGCCAGGGAGGCTGGGCCCAGGTCGGGTTCAACATCACCCAGAACTGGGGCATCTTCGGGTTCTGGGGCATCGACGATCCGAAGAACATCGACGTCCTCCACCAGGTCGGCGCGAACGGCCGCATGAAGAACGAAATGTACGTGGGCATGCTGCAGTGGAAGTGCGGACCGCTCGCATTGGGTTTCGAGTACCTCTACGACAAGCTGAGGACCGGCGCTCTGGAGACAAAGACGTCCGGCCAACAGCTCGCGCTCTCGGGTCTCTACAACTTCTGACCGCGCGGGATTCGCGGTACCGTTCGGGCGGGTGCCGGAGCGCCCGCCCGCCGTTTTTTCAGCTCCGCGACGCCTGGACCTGCTCCCGGATGGTGTGCCAGGCCTTCCGCGCCTCCTCGACCGAGCCCTCGTCTTCGATCGTCGTGATGTCGCCGGGCTCCGCGTCGAGCGTGACCGCCTTGAGTACGCGCCGCATGATCTTGCCGCTGCGGGTCTTCGGAAGGGAGCTGACGAAGTTCAGCTCTCCGATGACGGCGACGGGCCCGAGCTCGCGCCGGACCGTGTCGAGCACCTCGCGGCGGAGGCCGTCGGACGGGGAAAAACCCTGCTTCAGAACGACGAACGCGGAAACGACTTCGCCCCGCAGCTCGTCGGGACGGCCGGTCACGCCGGCTTCGGCGACGGCGGCGTGCTGCAGGCAGGCGGTCTCGACCTCGATCGTGCCGATCCGGTGGCCCGCGATCTTGATGATCTCGTCGGCCCGTCCGGCGAACCAGACGTAGCCGTCCTCGTCGACGTGGGCAGAGTCGCCGGTCGAGTACACGCCGGGAATTCGCTCCCAATAGTCGCGGCCGTAGCGCTCGGGGTCGCCCCAGAGCGTGGGCGTGAGCCCCGGAAACGGACGACGGATCGCCATGATGCCCTTCTCGCCCGGGCCGCACGGAGCTCCCTCGGGCGTGAGGACCGCGGCGTCGATGCCCGGCAGCGCGATCGATGCCGAGCCGGGCTTGATCGGCAGCATCGCGATTCCGTAAGGGTTCCCGAAGACGGGGCCCGAGGTCTCCGTCTGCCACATGTGATCGATGACGGGGACGCGGCCCTTCAGCGCCCTCTCCTGCAGCCACTCCCAGGCCGGCGCATTCAGGACCTCGCCGGCGCAGAAAACCCGCTCGAGCGCGGAGAGATCGTGCTTGTGCGCGTGCGCTTCGCCGTAGCGCATCAACAAGCGCACGGCCGTCGGAGACGTGAAGATCCCGGTCACGCCGAAGTCCTCGGCGATCCGCCACGGAGTCTCCGGATCCGGATGGTCGATCGCACCCTCGTAGGCGAGCGTGGTGCATCCCGCCAGCAGCGGCGCGTAGACGATGTAGCTGTGCCCGACGATCCAGCCGATGTCGGAGGTCGACCACCAGACGTCCTCGGACTTCAACCCGAAGCACCAGCGCGCCATGCTGACGATGTGCACGGCGAAGCCGCCGTGCGTGTGCACCGCGAGCTTGGGCTTGGCGGTCGTCCCGGAGGTCGCGAGGATGAAGGCCGGCTCGTTGGATTCCATCTCGACGTGATCGCCGCTCTGTCCTCTTCCCCCCGCGAGAAAGTCTTCCCAGGCGACGTCGCGGCCCGGGACCACCGGCGCGGAGCCGCCGCGGTTCCAGACGACCACTTTTTCGACGGCGTGGTTTCCCCCGCCGAGCGCCTGGTCCACGATCTCCTTGAGCGCCACGTCCTTGCCCTTGCGGAAGGTCCGGTCGGCGGTGAACACCGCCTTGGACCCGCTCGCCCGGATACGATCGCCCAGGGCGCCGGCGCCGAAGCCCGCGAAAACCACCACGTGAATCGCACCGATCCGCACGGCGGCGAGCATCAGGAGGATCGCCTCGGGAGAGGTCGGCATGTAGATCGTGATGCGGTCGCCCTTGCCGACGCCCATCCCGCGCAGGGCCGCCGCGACCCGCTCGACACCCGACAGAAGCTGTGCGTACGTGAAGACGCGGCGCTCCCCCCGCTCGTTCAAGCCGACGAGCGCGGCGTGGCCGCCCCTTCCGCCGCGAACGTGAAAGTCGAGCGCGTTCCACGCGAGATTGGTGCGTCCTCCCGCAAACCAGCGAAACGTCGGCGGCTCCCAGACGAACGTCTCCGTCCAGGGGCGGAACCACGGGAGCTTCGAGGCGGCGTTGCTCCAGAATGCGTCGGGGTCGTCCATCCCGTCCCGAAGCCAGCGGCGAACGATCGGATTGATGAGGTCCATCTCATCCCCCTTTCGCGCTCGCTCGAGCCGAAACGCCGCGCAGCCGCGGCGCGGTCCGAGAGTTCTCGGATCGTACCGCAGCGGCGCCCGGGCGTCTGATGCAAACGCCTCAGACTCCGGGGCGCGCCGAGCCGTACGCTGGATCGCGAGTATGGCGCTTTCGCAGACGATGACCGAATCGATCGAGCCCGGGACCCTCGTCGACGGCTTCCGCCTCGAGGAGAAGATCCACCAGGGCAGCATGGCGGAGATCTGGCGGGTTTCCCATCCCGACCGGCCGTCCCCGATGGCGATGAAGATCCCCTCGTGGCGCGACTGCGCCGATCCGGCTGCCCTGGTCGGCTTCGAGGTCGAGCGGCTGATCCTGCCAAGGTTCTCGGGCCCGCACGCCCCGCGCTTCATCACTTCGGGGGACGGGCCGCCGCAGCCGTACCTCGTCATGGAGCGGATCGCCGGCGAGTCCCTGAGAGCGCGCCTCGACGAGGCTCCGCTCCCCTTCGCCGAGGTCGCCTCGATCGGAACGCGGGTGGCGGCGGCGCTCCATGACCTGAACGGCCAGCGCGTGATCCACCTGGACGTCAAGCCAAGCAACGTGATGTTCCGCGATACCGGAGAGGCGGTGTTGATCGACTTCGGCCTGTCTCGGCACGACGAGATCCCCGACCTGCTCGCCGAGCAGTTCCGCCTCCCGATGGGAACCGGACCCTACATCTCTCCCGAGCAGATCCGGGGAATTCGCAGCGATCCGCGAAGCGACCAGTTCGGCCTCGGCGTCCTGCTGTACTTCCTCGTGACCGGGCAGCGGCCGTTCGGCAATCCGACGTCCGTGCGCGGCTTGAGGCGCCGCCTCTACCGCGATCCCGCGCCGCCCCGCGCGATCCGTCCCGACTGCCCGCCCTGGCTCCAGGAGGTGATCCTCCGCTGCCTCGAGGTCGCTCCCGAGAATCGGTTCGACACGGCCGCGCAGCTCTCCTTCGCGCTGCAGCACCCGGAGCAGGTCCACCTCGGCGCAAGAGCTCGCCGGACGGAGCGCGACGGGGTCGTGGCCGTCGCCCGGCGCCGACTCCGTCTGATCGGCGAACCCGGCACCGCGGACGGAGTCACCGCTGCCCGCGCAGGAGCTCCGATCGTCGTGGTGGCGATCGACCTTGCCCAGGGTTCCGAAGCTCTATCGGAGGCCTTGCGGCGCGCGGCCGCCACGCTGCTGGCGACCGAGCCGCGCACCCGTCTTGCGTGCCTTACCGTCCTGAAGACGGCCCGAATCGCCCTCGAAACCGGCGCCGGCGCCGCCGGGAGAAATCTCCGCATTCGGATGCTCGGGAAGCTGAAGCGCTGGGCCCGGCCGCTCGCAACCGGGCCCGGCAAGGTCACGCACCACGTCCTGGAAGCGCCCGATCCGGCGGCCGCCATCCTGGAGTTCGCCCGGGCCAATCGGGTCGAGCAGGTCATCATTGGATCGCGCGGCAGCTCGACCCTGCGGCGCTATCTGGGGAGCGTGTCTTCCCAGGTCGTCGCCCAGGCCGAGTGCACCGTGACGGTCGTCAAGACGCCGCTTCGGGACGCGGAGCCGGCGGGTGTCTCTCCGGAGTGACGACTCGCGCGGCGACAAAGTCGTCGCACCCCTCCCCTTGACAAGGACCGCAGCGAGGAATTGAATTCAAACTCGGCGCACTCTTTGGGCGAAATGCCCGAAAGGAGGGCCCATGCAGGTCACGCGTCGAGGGTTCCTGAAAGCCACCGGCATCGGAACCACGATTGCTCTGGGCTTCGACGTCTCCTCCGCCGAAGCCGAGATGCGCGAGTTCAAGGTTTCGCGCACGACCGAGACGCGAAGCGTTTGCCCGTACTGCGCGGTCGGGTGCGGAGTCATCATCCACACGCTCGGCGACAAGTCCAAAAACGCGAAGGCCGCCGTCGTCCACGTCGAGGGGGATCCCGACCAGCCGGTCTCACGCGGAACGCTCTGTCCCAAGGGGATCACGCTCAAGGACGACATCACCCACAAGAATCGACTGACGAAGCCGAAAGTGCGACGGCCCGGCTCGGATCACTGGGAGGACATCTCCTGGGACGATGCGATCGCCGGCATCGCACGCCACGTCAAGACGACCCGCGACAGGTGCTTCGTGGCGAAGAACGCCAAGGGGCAGGTGGTCAACCGCAACCCGGGCATCGCCTGGATCGGCGGCTGCACGGACACCAACGAGTTCAATTACCTCCAGTGGAAGGTCATCACGGCCCTGGGGGTGCCGTACCGGGATACCCAGGCCCGGGTTTGACACGGCCCGACGGTGGCCAGTTTGGCCGCCACGTTCGGGCGCGGGGCGATGACCAACGGATGGGTCGACATCAAGAATACCGACGTCATCCTGGCCATGGGCGGGAATCCCGCTGAGAACCATCCCGTCGGATTCAAGTGGTTCATCGAGGCACGTAAGACGCGCGGCGCGAAGATCGTCGCCGTCGATCCCCGATTCACGCGGACCGGAGCGCTCGCCGATCTTTATGCCCCGATCCGGGCCGGTACCGACACGGCGTTTCTCCTCGGCATCGCCCGCTACGCGATCGACAAGAAGCGCTACCACGAAGACTACGTCAAGATCCACACCAACGGCCCGTACCTCATCGGTGAGAAGTACTCCTTCAGCGAAGGGCTCTTCTCCGGTTTCGACCAGGCGAAGGCGGAGTACGACAAGAGCGCGTGGGGTTACGAGGCGGATCCGAAGTCGAAGGCCTACGGCGTGGATCCGACGATGGAGAATCCTCGCTGCGTCTTCCAGCTGCTCAAGGCGCACGTCGACCGCTACACGCCCGAGATGATCGAGCGGGTCTGCGGAACGCCCAAGGACACGTTCCTGAAGGTCTGCGAGATCGTGACCTCGTCGTATCCTCCGGATCGGGCCGGCACGATCACCTACGCCCTGGGTTGGACGCAGCACTCGACGGGCGTCCAGATGATTCGCGCGGCCGCGATCCTGCAGCTCCTCCTCGGAAACGTGGGACGGCCGGGAGGAGGTGTCAACGCCTTCCGCGGCCATTCCAACATCCAGGGGGCGACCGACATCGCGGGAACCTTCGACATCCTGCCGGGGTATCTCAAGACGCCTCCGGCTTCCTCGCAGAGCTTGAAGGAATACCTCGAGGCCGCCACGCCGACAACGCTCAACAAGGAAGCCTGGGCCTCGATGAACTACTGGCAGAACTACGACAAGTTCATGGTGTCGCTCCTGAAGGCCGCCTGGGGAAAAGCCGCGACCAAGGAAAACGATTTCGGTTACGAGTGGCTCCCCAAGGTCGACGGCAACTACTCGTGGATGTACATCTGCGACGACATGTACCGGGGGAACTCGACGCGTGCCGGAGGCAAGGAGCCGGGACCGGAAGGCTTCATCTCGTTCGGCATGAACCCCGTCGGACTC
The DNA here is from genome assembly GCA_046725935.1 of Acidobacteriota bacterium. Lineage (GTDB taxonomy): Bacteria > Acidobacteriota > Thermoanaerobaculia > UBA5066 > Gp7-AA6 > DAHUXD01. Next base: position 6,053 of record JBKOZO010000007.1, read on the forward strand.
GGCCCGAACTCCAAGAAGTGGATCGGCGCCCTTTCGAAGCTGAAGTGGCTCGTCATCGTCGAGAACGTCGAAACGGAAACCGCCGGTTTCTGGAAGGCGCCCAAGGAGTACGAGCCGCCGGAGGCGTCCAAGATCGCGACCGAGGTCTATCTGCTCCCGGCCTCCGATTTCGCGGAGAAGGACGGCACCTTCACCAATTCCGCGCGCTGGATCCAGTGGAAGTGGAAGGCGCTGGATGCTCCGGGGCTGGCGAAGTCCGACCAGGAGGTCCTGGCGCGGATCTTCCTCGCCGTCCGCGACCTCTACAAGAAAGAGGGAGGCGCGCTGCCCGAGGCGGTCACGAATCTCTCGTGGAGCTACCCCAACCCCGTCGAGCCGGACCTCGGCGAGGTCCTCAAGGAGATCAACGGCAAGGCGCTCGCCGACATACCCGACCCCAAAGACAAGACGAAGGTTTTGAAGACCGCGGGCCAACAGGTCGACGGGTTCGGCCAGCTCCAGGCCGACGGCTCGACGATGTGCGGCAACTGGCTCCACTCGGGCGTCTACACCGAGGCCGGCAACAACGCCCAGCGCCGTTCGACGGCCGATCCGAACGGCCTCGGCATGTACCACAACTGGGGTTTCTCATGGCCGGCCAACCGGCGCATCATGTACAACCGCGCCTCCGCCGACGCCGAAGGCAAACCCTGGGATCCCAAGCGTCCCGGCATCTGGTGGAACGGGGAGAAGTGGGTCGGCGACGTGCCCGACATCAAGCCCGACTCGCCTCCCGGCGAGTACGGCGCTTTCATCATGCTGCCGGAGGGCGTCGGGCGCCTCTACTCGGCGGGTTTGAACGACGGCCCGTTCCCGGAGCACTACGAGGCGATCGAGGCTCCCATCGAGAACCCGCTCCATCCGAAGGTCAGCTCGAACCCGGTCAGCAAGAAGTTCTCCTCCGACAAGGACGTCTACGGGAAGAAGGAGGACTTCCCGATCGTCTGCACGACCTACCGCCTGACGGAGCACTTCCACTACTGGACGCAGCACCAGCACAACGGCGTGCTCAACGAGCTGCAGCCCGGCTTCTTCGTGGAAATCCCGGAGGAGCTGGCCAAGCAGAAGGGAATCGCGAACGGCTCGCAGGTGAAAGTGACTTCGGCGCGCGGGTCGATTCAGGGCACGGCGATGGTGACCAAGCGCCTGCGGCCTTTGAAGATCGACGGCAAGGAGTCCTGGCAGATCGGTTTTCCGATCCACTGGGGATACGCCGGCGATCCGAACCACACCGGGCCGCTGGCCAATCTCCTGACGCCGTCCGCCATGGACCCCAACACCTGGACGCCCGAGTTCAAGGCGTTCCTCGTCCGGCTGGATAAGGCGTGAGGGGAGGGCGACCATGAGCACCACACAAACCCTCGAAATTCGTCGCTCCTCCGCCTCCGTCTGGGGAAGCCACACCGGCATGCGAACGGTCCCCATCGTCTCCAAATACATTGACACGACGACCTGCATCGGCTGCAAGGCGTGCGAGGCCGCCTGTGTCGAGTGGAACGACCTGCACCGCATCGGGACGACGCAGACCGGCACGTATCAGACGTTGCCGACACTGCACGCCGAATACTGGAACCTGATCCGGTTCAACGAGCGGGACTTCGACGGCGGAATCGCGTGGCTGATGCGCAAGGACCAGTGCATGCACTGCGACGAGCCGGGCTGCCTCGCCGCGTGTCCGGCGCCGGGCGCGATCGTCCAGTACGCCAACGGGATCGTCGACGTCAACCCCGACCAGTGCATCGGCTGTGGATACTGCGAGACCGGCTGCCCCTTCGACGTGCCTCGGTTCCACGCGACCACCGGCAAGATGGCCAAGTGCACGCTCTGCGTCGATCGCGTGTCCGTCGGACTCGAGCCCGCCTGTATCAAGGCCTGCCCGACCGGCTGTCTGCAGTTCGGCACGAAGGACGACATGGTGGCCCTAGGGCAACGCCGCGTCGAGCAGCTCAAGGCGACGGGGTTCGCGCAGGCGGCTCTGTACGATCCCGCCGGCGTCGGCGGAACCACCGTCATCACCGTGCTCGCCCACGGCGACCACCCGGAGTGGTACGAACTCCCGGCGGACCCGCACGTGCCCTGGGGCGTGAAGATCTGGAAGAAGATCCTCCGTCCACTGGGAGTTCTCGCCATCTTCGGCGCCATCGCCGGCGCCTTCGCGCACTACACGAAGTACGGGCCCAAGGAGGCACGCGGCTCGAGCGACCCGGACGCGAATCTTCCGGGCGCCTGACGCAGAACGGAGGACATCGATGAGCACCGCCGCCCCGCGCGCGCCGATGGATTCGGCGATCATCGTGGCCCGTAACCGCGAAGACGTCGCCGTCGGGACCGAGATCGTTCGGCATCGCCTCTTCTCCCGGCTCGTGCACTGGACAGTCGCCCTGACGTTCATCGTCTCCACGCTGACTGGCATGCCGATCTGGACTCCGATCTTCGGGTGGATGGCGTACCTCTTTGGCGGCCTCTCGGTATGCCGGGTCCTCCATCCCTGGGTCGGTCTGGCGTTCTTCGTCGCGTCGCTCGTGCAGTTCTTCGAGTGGCGTCGCGACATGCGCGTCGAGACGTGGGAACGGGACTGGCTCGGCCCTCGCGCCGTGCGCTACATGCGCTATGAAGCCGCGGCCGACGATCCTCGCACCGGCAAGTACAACGGAGGCCAGAAGCTCTACTTCTGGGCGGTGTCGCTGGGAGCCATCGGGCTCCTGGTCTCGGGACTCCTGATGTGGTTTCCACGCGCCTTCCCGCGCGTGGTGATGGAGCTCGCGTACCTGATTCACGACTTCACCTTCATCTGCTTCGCGGCGTCGCTCGTCTTCCACATCTACCTCGGCACCGCGGCAGAGCCGGGCACGTTCGGATCCATGATCCGGGGAACGGTGACCCGGACCTGGGCGCGAGTGCACCACCCGCGCTGGTATCGCGAAGTCACGGGTGAAGAGCCCCGCCGCCCGTAGAATCCCGGCCGCCGCTTCCGAGTTCGAGCGCCGCGCGGCGCGCGCGGAGCTCCTGGCTGGGCAGGCCGCCGCCGCTCGGGAGCCTCTCGAGTTCGCGGCAGGGCTGTACCGGGCTCAGGGCCACCTGGCCGCCTTCCTCGAGACCTCCCACGCCGAGGCGCCTCTCTCGGGGCATCTCGACGAAGATTCCGAGCGGTTCCTCGACCGCATCTCGTCGATCATCGAATACGCGGCAGATGCGGGGCCGGAGGCCCTCTCCGACACCGCGCATTCGCGGCAATCCGACCTGGCCGCGACGGCACACGCGCGGTTACTCGCCTACTGGGCCGGCGATACCACCGCGCGCGAAGATTACCTCTCGCGGGCCATCCTCCGGCCGTACGTGGAGTTTCTGCGCCTCGTCGTGACGCCTCCGGACCGGCCGCATCGGCAGGGACGATGCCCGTTCTGCGGCGGCTGGCCCTGGGTTTCGGCGCGCCGCGAGGGATCCTTGATGGAGGGGGCCAAGCGCATGCTCGCCTGCGCGCTGTGCGGCGGCGAGTGGCTCTTCGGCCGCATCCTCTGCCCCGCCTGTTTCGAAGAGGACCCGCGCAAGCTTCCGTCCTATACGACCGAGCGGCACCCCGCGGTCCGCATCGAAGCCTGCGAGACGTGCCGGAAGTACGTCAAATCGCTGGACCTTTCCGAGGACGCGCGGCCGATTCCCGAAGTCGACGAGCTCGCGTCCCTGGCGCTCGATCTCTGGGCGCACGAGCAGGGGTTCGAACGCATCGAGCCGGGGATCGCGGGCATTTGACGACGAAGGATGCGCGCGCGTTGCTGGACGCCGGGCAGCGAGGCCTGCGCGCGCGGTTCGACGACTTCCGGCGGGCGTTCGAGCGGCGCGACGAGGCCGCCTATCGGCTGGCCATCGCCGATTTTCACGACAACCTCGGCCGCTGGACGGCCGCGGAAGAACGCGCGCTCCTGCCAGCATTGCGCCGCGCCGGAATCCCCGACCGCGATCCGCAGAGGGAGCTCTCCCTCGAGTACGTCCAGCTCCGCGAGCTGACGCGCAACATCCGTCTCGGGATCGAAAACCGTGCGCCGCTGGCCGACCTGCTCGGTCTGATCGAGAATCTCTCCCGCCGTTTCGAAGCGCACGAACGGGGCAACGCGGACATCTACCATCCCGCTGCGGCTCCGCTTCTGACGCCCGAGGAACGCCGGGCTCTCGAGGAAGCCGCGCCTTCCGAGTGAGGCGTCAGCCCAGCTGGAGCATTTCCGCCGGGGGCGTGTCGTCCTTCGGAGCGAGCGCGTCGTAGGCGCGGCCGAGCCGCTCCTGCGTCCAGCCCAGGAAGATCCCGTCGCCGCGGCGCAGGATTTCGCCGGAGGGCAGCTCCACGAGGGTGATCGATCCCTCCCCCTCTTCCGCGGCGGCCGAGAGGCGCCAGGCCGAGAGCGTCATCAACTGTTCCCGCGCGCGGATCGGAAACCGTTCGAGGCCGAGGCCGCGCGGATTCGTCAGTCCGGGCACGCTGGGTTCGGCGGGCTCCGTCATTTCCTTGCCTTGCAGGAGAACATCTGGGCCCGGACGCCTTCTACGAGAACGAGGTCGCTGCCCGCCTTCCGGGCCTGGTCGGCGCAGTCCGAAGAGAGCTGGCCGTCCGGTCCCTCGCAGGCGGTTCCGGGAGCGAAGTCGCCCAGGTAGACGCAACCCTTGGCTTCGTCGCGATCGTAGGTCAGCCGGACGCCGCTGGTCGGCTGGGCCGCGGACACGGACGGGGTCGGAGCGGCCGCCGGCGCGGCGGCGGCGGTCGGGGCCGGTGTTGGAGACGGAGCCGACACCGGAGCGGCTGCAGAGGCCGGCGCGGTCGCCGCGGAAGCCGCCGGCGCCGGAGACGCCTCCGGCGCGGGGTTGTGAGCGGAGCAGGCGAAGGCGCTTCCGACCGGTCCGTTCCGCAGGAGCGTGTCGCCGCCGAGGCGCCGCACCTGGTAGCGCATGCACTCTTCGGGCGTCGGTTGAACCGTCAGACCGCAGCCTTTGGCGGTGTCCCGCGAATCGACTTTTTCCAGAAACCGGCAATCCGCGACGTCCGCGGCATTCGCCGTGACGTGCACAGCGTCGATCGTCCGCGTGGCGTCGGTCACCTGCTGGTAGTTGGCGCAGCCGGAAGCGAGCGCGAGCAGCGCGACCGCCGCGACCGTCCCGAATCTCACGCCGCTCCGGCTGTTCGGAGCAAACGGGTGCACGGCCGAAAGCGTATCAGTTCGCGGTTCCGTTGCGGCGGATGGCGCCGGCAAGGAGCCGCTGGCCGGCGACGATCGCACGCCGGTGCGCGGCGCGCCCGATCTCCCCGCCCCGGTCGCGCGCGATCACTTCGAAGCGGTACTGGCCGTCCTCGCGACCCAGATATCGGGCCGTCGCCGTGACGCGGACTCCGGGCGGGGTCGCCGCCGTGTGCGTCGCGTCGACGCGGGTGCCGACGGAGAGCTCGCCCGGGCCGAGGAACGGCGCGAGGATCCGCGCGGCGGCCATCTCCATCAGGGCGACCATGCGCGCGGTCGCGAACACCGGCGGAAACGCGTCTTCGGGAGTGAGGTTCAGAACGCTGGCGAGGTCGCCTTCCGTGACCACGAGCTCCGCCGACGCCGTCGCGCCGACCTCGGGCTCGGGACGGCTGGCCCGGCCTGGCTGTTCGCCTCCGCCGTCGGTCACGCCGGCTTTTCTTTGTCTGCGAACCGGTAGAACGAGACGCCGCGCACGTTCTCGTCGATCCCGAGCTTTCGGTGGATGGGTGGGAAGGCCCGCTGCTCGCAGTCGGTCCTCTCGCAGAGCCGGCAGGTGATTCCGATCGGTACCGCCGCGTGGGGATTGTTCACGTCGATGTTGTCGCCGTAGATCAGGTGCTTCGCATGGCTGACCTCGCACCCGAGCGAGATCGCGAGCAGCGGGTGCGCGGCCCCGAAGCCGCCGTAGCTCTGCCGCACAGTGCGCGCCACGCAGAGGTACGTCGTGCCGTCGGGCATCCGCGACAGCTGCGTGCGCACGATCCCGGGAGTCATGAAGGCGCTGTGCACGTTCCAGCGGGGACAGAGCCCGGAGAAGCGCGCGAAGCGGATGCCCGAGGCCGAGAAGCGTTTCGAGATGTTGCCGGCGATGTCGACGCGAATGAAGTGGAAGGGAACGCCTTCGTGTCCCGGACGGCGCAGCGTCGTCAGCCGATGGCAAACCTGCTCGAAGCTGACGCCGAAGCGGCGCTCGAGCAGCTCGATGTCGTAGCGGAGCGCCTTGGCCGACTCCAGGAACGGAATGTAAGGCATCAGCAGCGCGCCGGCGAAGTAGCTCGCCAGCGCGACGCGGCACAACACCACGGAGTCGGGGGTCGTCAGCCGCGACTTGCCGATGATGCGATCGAACTCCCGTTCCAGCCGCAGCAGGCCGATTTGGTGCGCGATCTGAAAGTTCCGCGCGTAAGAGGAGAGGATCTCGGAGATCTCGAGGCGCCTGCGGACCGGATCGTAGGCGCGGACCGCCAGCTTCTCGCTCCGTCGCCGGACGACTTCGACAGTGACCCCGTCCTTCTCGAGCAGCCGCACGAGTCCCGGGAAGGCGTCCGGCCGCTCGAGGCCGGCTTCATCGGACAGGCGCTCCGCGGCCTCCTCGAGCTCCGGAAAGTAGTTCTGGTTTTCCTGCAGGACGTCGGAGACTTCTTCCGAAGGAAGGCGGGCGGGATCGATTCCGGTCAGGTCCTCGCCTTCCGAGACTTTCGACGCGGCGGCCTGGATCGACTCGAGCGCGTCGCGGTAGGCGTGGTAGAGCTTCACGATCGCCCGCGAGACCGACTCGTTCGACGCGGTCTCGCGCAGGTCCATCGTCGTCACGTCCAGGGCTTCGAAGAGTGCGTCGCCGAACACCTCGTGCAGGTCCGAAACCAGCCGCGCATGGTCCTCGGCCGCGAAGCTCTTCAGATCCACCGGGTAGAGCGACGCGAGCTTCAAGAGCAGGGGCGCCGTCAGGGCGCGCTGATCGTGCTCGATCAGGTTGAGATAGGACGCCGAAATGCCCAGCTTTTCGGCTAGATCCACCTGCCGCAGGCCATGGCGACGCCGGAGTGCGCGCACCTTCGGACCGAACTTCTGCTCAGTCACCTGTGCCTGCGAATTTACATCATCCACGGGTTTACAGCCGACGCTTTTCATGAATTGACACACTAACTTACTGCATCTCCATAATTTGTTGACGCGCGCTTCTCGTCAGTAGAGTCTTGTAAAGCCAATGGCCGCGACGCGACCCCTCAACCGCGATGCGCCGGAAACCGGGATGCCGGTCGGCGTCGAGGTCCGCGGGCCGGCCGTCGCGGACGCCGTGTGGGTCCTCACGCCCGGCGCCGCGGCGTTCATCGCGATGCTCCACCGGCGTTTCGAGTCGCGCCGCGCTTCGC
>JBKOZO010000008.1:0-42981 GCA_046725935.1 Acidobacteriota bacterium
GGCGAGGACCATGCCCGTGAAGAGCGTCGTCAAGAAAACCACCGGCACCGAGTCCACGCCGACCCGGACCATCTGGCGGAACCACTCCGGCACGTCGTAGGGAGGACGCGGCGCCCACGCGAAGATGCGGCCGAGGGTCGAGAAAAAACGCCCCAGCTCCTCCAGGAACCGAAGCACCATCCGACCGACGGCCTCGAGGAAACGTGTCACTCGGCGGCGCGCTCCACGAACACGCGGGGCACGCGGGCCCCGAAGCCGCACAGGATCTCGTAGGGGATCGTGTCCAGGGCGCGCGCCAGCTCCCAGGCCGTCACCGATTCCCCGCCGTCGGTCCCCAGGCACACGGCGCGGTCCCCTCGCGCGGCCCCCGTCGCGGTCGCGTCCACCAGCGTCAGATCCATGCTGACGGAACCCACCACGGGTGCTCGCCTCCCCCGCAACAGAACCGCCGCCCTGCCGGAGAATCCCCGACGAAAGCCGTCATGATAGCCGATGGGAAGCACGGCCACGGTCGTCTGTCGCTGCGTCACGAAGCGCCCTCCGTATCCAAGAGGCGTGCCCGCGCCGACGTCGTGCACGGCGATCACCCGGGTCTCCACGCGCATGGCCGGCGAGAGCGCGCCGCCCGAGAGACCCTCCGCGGGATCGACGCCGAAGAGCCCGAGACCCGGCCGCACGCCGTCGAGCCACGACGCGGGATGCGCGAGGATGCCGGCCGAGTTGGCGGCGTGCAGAGGACCGGGCTCCACACCCAGAGCGCGCAGCTTCGCGGCGGCCTCCACGAGCCCCGCGATCTCGCGCGCCGTCTCCGGTCGGCTCGTGTCGTTGCTGCAGGAGAGGTTCGCGAAGGTGCCTGTGAGCCGCAGCCACGGCGACGCGGCCAGGATTCGCCCGATGCGCTCGAGCTGCTCGGGCCGGACGCCCGCGCGTCCCATCCCGGTGTCGAGCTCGAGCTGCACGTCGAGACGCCCGCCGAACGCGCGCGACTCCCGGGCGACGGCTTCGGCCTGGTCGGGATCGTAGAGCGTCGGCGTCAGCCCGTAGGCTCGCTGCCGGGCCAGATCCTCCGGCTCCGCCTGCGAGAGAAGGAGAATCTCTCCGCCGATTCCGGCACGACGCAGCGCCACGCCCTCGCCCGTGCTCGCGACGGCGAAGCGATCCGCGCCCTCGCGCGCGAGCCGCCGCGCCACTCCGGCCGCTCCGTGTCCGTACGCGTCCGCCTTGAGAACTGCGTAGAACGCACGGCCGCTCCCGACGCGCTCCCGGAGAAAACGGAAGTTGCTCGCGATCGCATCGAGGTCGACGATCGCGCGGGCGCCGCTTCGCAGTTCCGGGTTTCGAGTTCCAGGTTCCAGGTTCAAGGTGGCCTAACCTACCCCGAAAGCTGAAACCCTTTGCTAGAAGGGCTGCCCCTCGGGGGGAGCGGCCGGGCCGCCCGCGTAGTTGGCGAAGGTCATGTGGTCGCCCAGGAAGACCAGCGGAAAGTCCCCGGTGGGGCCGTTGCGCTGCTTGGCGATGATGACGTCGGCGATGCCCTTGCGCTCGGTTTCCTTGTCGTACAGCTCTTCGCGGTAGAGAAAGACGACGACGTCGGCGTCCTGCTCGATCGACCCCGAATCGCGGAGGTCGGCGAGTTGCGGTTTGCGCAGCTCCCCCTTGCGCTGCTCGGGCTGACGCGAGAGCTGCGAGAGGGCGATGATCGGGACGCGCAGCTCCTTGGCCAGAAGCTTGAGGCCGCGGGAAATCATCGAGACTTCCTGCGTGCGGTTGTCGAACCGCCCGTGGCCGGCCATCAGCTGCATGTAGTCCACCACGATCAGGTCCAGCCCCTTCTCGCGCTTCAACCTCTGGGACTTGGCTCGCATCTCCGGCACGTTCAGCGCGGCGCTGTCGTCGATGAAGAAGCGCGTCGCGTGGATCTTCGACTGTGCCAGGACCAGCCTCTGCATCGCCTCTTTGGAGGCGAACCCGTCGCGGACCTTCTTCGCGTCCACGTCGGCCTCGGAGCACAGCACGCGGAAGCCCAGCTGCTCCCGCGACATCTCCAAGGAGAAGAAGCCCACCGACCGTCCCTCGCGGATCGAGACGTGCTGGGCGATGTTCAACGCGAAGGAGGTCTTGCCGACCGACGGCCGAGCCGCGATCACGATCAGGTCCGTGCCTTGAAGGCCCGACGTCATCCGGTCCAGCTCCGTGAACCCGGTGGCCAGGCCCGAGAGCATCCCCTGGCGCCCGCGGGCGTCTTCGATGATTTCGAGGTTGTGCCGGACGACGTTTCCGATGGGCTCGAAGCCCCCCTGGACGGCCCCCTCGGCGATCTCGAAGATCTCGCCCGTGGCCTCGCCGAGGAGCGCCTCCGCGTCTCTTTCCCCAGACAGGCCTTCGCGGACGATCCGCTGGCCGGCGCGGATGAGCCGGCGGAGCGTCGCCTTTTCCTTGACGATGCGGGCGTAGTGCTCGACGTTCCCGACGTCCGGAACGCCGTCGAGGAGCGCCGTCAGGTACGACGCGCCGCCCGCCTTCTCGACCGAGCCGGTGCGGTCGAGCTCTTCCTTGAGCGTGAGGACGTCGATCTCGGCCGAGCGCTGGGAGAGCTCCAGCATCGCCGCATAGATGCGCCGGTGCGTGTCGGGGAAGAAGTCCTCCTGCCCGAGCACGGGAACGACGAACGAAAGCGCCGCGGGATCGAGAAGAATGGCCCCGAGCACGGAGCGCTCGGCTTCCAGGTTCTGAGGCAGACCTTTCTCCGCGGCGACTTCTTCGAGCATCGGGAGGTTGGCGGCGATTCTTGTACCGCCGTCTTCGAGTGTCAATCGGCTCCACGATTTCCGCATGCGGTTTCTCGGTCTCGGCTGCGACGCTGACTGCGAAAAATTTTTCTTTTCCGCAATCGCGAACTTTTCCGCAGGCTCGAGTGAAGCGCGATCGCCCGGACAGATGATGTCCGTGCATCCGAAACCCGGAACTCGGAACCCGGAACTCGGAACCTATTTCGGCCGGCGCGCCTGGAGGCGTTCGAGCATCGCCGCGTCGCCGACGACGCCGCCGGGACGCTTGCGTTCTTCGATCGTGCCGTGGAAGTCGCTGCCCGCCGTCGCGAGGAGTCCCTTCGCGGCCGCGAGATCCGCGAAGCGGCGCTCTTGCTCGGGGGCGTGGTCGGGGTGGAAGACTTCGATCGCGTCGAGGCCTGCCTCCGCGAGCGCCGCGACAAGCTTCTCTTGGTCGCGGTACCACACCGCGTGGGCGAGCGAGGAGACGCCGCCGGCCTCGCGGATCGCGGTGATCACCTCGGCCGCTTTCCACTTCTCGTAGGCCACGTACCAGGGATGCTCGCGCCCCAGGAATCGGTCGAAGGCCTCGTCGTTGGAGGCCGCGTAGCCCGCCCGGATCAGAGCCCGGGCGAGGTGGGGTCTTCCCCAGACGCCGTCCGCCACGTCGGCGCGGATCGCGTCGAGGTCCAGGGCGTATCCGTGCTCGACGAGCTTCCTGGCCATCCGTTCGCCGCGCGTCCGGCGCTCCTCCTGCCGGATCGCGAGTTGGCTCTGGAACCGTTCGTTCGTCTCGTCGACGAAGAGGGCGAGGATGTGGATGTCGTCCTGTCCTCCCCACTCGGCCGAGATCTCTGCGCCCGAGATCAACTCGATCCCGAGCCTCTCGGCCGCCACCCGCGCCTCGGGAAGACCCATCAACGTGTCGTGATCGGTCAGCGCGAAGGCCGAGAGCCCCGCCGCGGCCATCCGCTCCGCCAGCGCGGCCGGCGAGTCCAGCCCGTCGGAAACGGTCGAATGACTGTGCAGATCGATTCTCATGGCCGGGGAGTTTAGCCCGCACGGCAGATTACGGGCGCGAGTCTTGCGATGATGCGTCCGGCATGGACCGCAAAGAGGCCGCGCGCGCCCTCGCGGAGATCGCCCAGATGCTGGAGCTTTCGGGAGCGAACCGCTTCAAGGTCCGCGCCTACGAGAACGCCGCCGAAGCGCTGCTGGCCTTCCCGGGCGATCTGGCCGAGGCCGTGCGCACGGGGAGCCTGCGGCAGCTTCCGGGAATCGGAGACACGATCTTTTCCAACGTCGAAGCCCTCGCCACGACCGGCCGGTTGCCGCTCTACGATGAGCTTCGGGCGAGCTTCCCCCGGGGCCTCTCGGAATGCCTGCGCGTTCCGGGCCTGGGCGCGAGGAAGCTCCGGCAGCTCCACGACGCCCTCGGCGTCGACTCGCTCGACGCGCTCGAACGAGCCTGCCTCGAAGGGCGGCTCGAGAAGCTCCCCGGCTTCGGAAAGAAGAGCGCCGAGCACTACCTGCGCGGGATCCGGACCGTCCGGGCCTCCTCGGGCCTCTTCCTCCACGCGGCAGCACGGGCACGCGCGGAGAGCCTCGCGACGTACCTGTCCGACTCCGGGCTCGCCCTCGAGGTCGCGGTGGCGGGGAGCCTGCGCCGCCTTCGCGAGATCGTCCGCAACGTGGACCTCGTGGCGTCCTCGCGGCGCGCCGCCGACCTCGCGGCGGCCTTCTGCGCCTTCCCGGAAGTCGTCGAAGTCGTCTCTCCCGACCTTCCCGCGCCGTCCGTCCGCTTCCTGGACGGAATGTCCGCGGACCTTCGCATCGCCGCGCCGGAGGAGTTCCCCTCGGCGCTTCTCTTCTGCACCGGCTCGCGCAGCCACACGTCCGGGTTGCGAGCGCTCGCGCAGAAGCGGGGCTGGACGCTCGACGATCGTGGCCTCGCCGAGAATGGGCGCCCCGTCGAGGCGGCGGCGGGCACCGAAAGGGATCTCTACGCGGCGCTGGACCTCGCGTACGTCGAGCCGGAACTTCGCGAGGGCGACGGGGAGATCGAAGCCGCCGCCGCGCGCAGGTTGCCGGAGCTCGTTTCCCGCGGCGACCTGCGCGGAGTGTTTCACGTGCACACCGACGCCTCCGACGGGCGCGACGACCTGGAGACCATGGTCCGCGCCGCCCGCGAACGCGGCTATACCTACGTGGCCATTACCGATCACAGCCAGTCCGCCGGATACGCTGGCGGACTGACAATGGACCGGATGCGCGCACAGCGCGAGGCCATTCGGAAACTCCGCCGGCGCATGCCGGAGATCCGGATCCTTCACGGCACCGAGGCCGACATCCTGGTCGACGGTTCGATCGACTACGGCGACGACTTTCTCGTCGAGCTCGACCTCGTCGTGGCATCGGTGCATACGCGGTTCGGACTCAACCGCGACGAGCAGACCGCGCGTCTGATCCGCGCTGTGCGCAACCCGCGGGTCGCGATCCTGGGCCACCCGACCGGCCGGCTGCTGCTGGACCGGGAGGGCGTCGCGGCCGACATGGAAGCCGTCATCGCGGCCGCGGCCGAGTCCGGCTGCGCCCTCGAGGTCAATGCGTCGCCGCACCGGATGGACCTGGACTGGCGGCTCGTACGGGTCGCGATCGATCGCCGAGCCACACTCGCAATCGATCCGGACGCGCACTCGACGCGGGAGCTCGACTACGTTCCCAACGGCATCGCCATGGCGCGCAAGGGATGGGCGGGGCCGGAAGCGGTCCTCAACGCGCGGAAGCCGAACGCGCTCGTCGCTTGGCTGGAGCGCCGCCGGGGCGGTCCGATCCCAGAGTCGGTCGACCGTGCCTCGGGATAGAATCCCCGGCCCGCGGCGGTCCTGGCCGCCCCGAGCCAACGACAAGGAGTCACGACATGGCTTTGAAACCCGGCGACATGGCCCCCGACTTCACGCTTCCCTCCACCGTGGGCGAGAAGGTCACGCTCTCGGATTACCGGGGCAAGAAAAACGTCATCCTGCTCTTCTACCCCCTGGATTTCTCGCCAGTTTGCTCGGTGGAGACCAAGCAGTGCGGCGAGATGCTCCCCGCGACCGGCGGTCCCGACGTCGAGGTGCTCGGCGTATCGGTCGACTCGATCTGGGCCCACAAGGCCTTCGCCGCGCAGCAGGGCATCACGTATCCCCTGCTCGCGGACTTTCAGCCCCGGGGCGCGGTCGCCGAGAAGTACGGCGTCTACCTTCCGGACAAGGGGATCGCGGCGCGCACGGCCTTCGTGATCGGCAAGGACGGGAAGATCAAGGAAGTCGTGGGCAGCGACATCCCGGTGGCTCGCGACATCGCCAAGCTCCTCGAGAAGGCCAGGGCCGCCTGAGGGAGCCGACGTCTTGAGCGAAAACGTCACCGTCCCGACGCTCGCCGACACGGACCGGCTCCGCGAGATCGCGGCGCGCTTCCGCGAGATCATCGCGCTCCTGGGGCTCGACCTCTCCGACCCCAATCTCGTCGAGACGCCCGAGCGCATCGCCAAGATGTACCTGGAGCTCTTCGAGGGTCTGAGCGAGGGCGCGGAGCCCAAGGTCACCTTCTTTCCCAACGAGGAGCGCTACACTTCGATGGTGATGGAGAAGGACATTCCCTTCTACTCGCTGTGCTCCCATCACTTCGTCCCGTTCTACGGCCACGCCCACGTGGCCTACATCCCGAACCAGTCGATCGTGGGGCTCTCCAAGATGGCGCGGATCGTCGAGTTCTACGCCCGCCGGCCCCAGCTCCAGGAGCGGCTTACCGAGCAGATCGCGGGCTTCATGGCCGCCAAGCTCAACCCCCAGGGGGTCATGGTGGTCGTCGAGGCCCGCCACCTGTGCGTCGAGATGCGGGGCGTCAAGAAGCCGGGAGCGCTGACGGTGACCTCGGCGATCCGCGGCATCTTCAACACACAGTCGGTGCGCGAGGAGTTCCTGGACCTGCTGAATCGCGGCGGTTCGTAGGATCGCGCGCTCGCCCCGCGTTCGTCTCAAGTTTGAGTTAAGAGGGCGAGCGCCCGGCCGGATTAACATCGCCTCAAGATTTTGGCGAGGGGCATTTCTCTTGAAACGCTCTTCTCCGCTCGGAATCATTTCGGTTCCGCGCACCGAAAGGGAGGAGACGATGCGACTGCGATACATTCCAGTAACTCTCGTTCTCGCGGTTTGCGTCATGGAGCCCTTCAACCGAGGCGCCACGGCGCAATCCCTCAGCAACGAACCCCCTCCGGCCTTGGTCGGCCGCGAGGACATCAAGAACCTGCCGCCTCCGCTCAAAGACCGGCTGGATCAGCTGGCCAATCGACCCGGCTCCTACGGTCCGTTGCGCGTCTTCGCCGAGGCCGACTCACCCAGCCTGGCCTTCGGGTATTACCTCCTCGACACTACCGGCTTCGAGCCCAACGTCTTCACGTCCCGGATCCCGGACATCAACACCGGCGTGGTGCCGACCGCGGCCAACTGCGCCAACCGGGGAAAGGCGACGATCGGCGCGGTGCGCCTGGAGCTCGAGCCCAAGCCCGGCCTGCCGACGGATCCCAACGACGTGGAGTCCTTCAACGACTTTTTCACCGACATCTCGGGCCTCTTCGTGATCAACAACGAGTCGGGATGGTACGAGGGTTGGCAGCTCCACGACGTGATCGTTCCCAACGTGGACAGCCCCCGGCCCGACGGCCATGCGAAGTTCGGGAAGATCACGCGGGCCGACGCCGACGCGCTCAAGCTGATGGGAATCGGCCACAATCTCCCCGGCCGGATCTTCACGACCGACGGCAACGCCGTCCGGTTCCCCAAGGCGACCGACCACTTTCCCGACCAGCAAGGCAACACCGTGGCCGTCGCGCTATCGATGGGCGCCTACAATTGCCTCCAGCAGAGCGACTGTCATTCGTACTGGGAGTTCAACGAGTACACCAACTGGGTCTTCCCTGCCTACGAGCTTCCGTTCACGGGCGGACTCGGATCGAGCTTTGACAATCGCCGGGTCGCGTTTCTGACCTCCGTCGTGCCCGGGTCGGGGCCACAGGGCACGGGGCCGACCGGTCCGGGGCCCACGGGCGGCAACGACCCGAAGGTCTACGGCGATAACCCGAACGACCCGCGGGATCCGGATCGCCTTCAGGAGAACAGTCTGGACGACCTGGACTGCCCCGAGGCGGGCGACGAGGAGCACAAGGAGTTCCGCCTGCGCTTCGTCCCGAGCAACCTCGGCAACGAGATCCTTCTGGACGTCTACGTGCGCATCAAATCCTTCGCGCCCAACACGACGGATCTGAACATGCGCATCTTCAAGGCCTACGCAGAGGAGGTGGCGCGGGTGGATCAGGATGGCGACGGTGTGATCTCCGGCGAGGAGGGAGACCTGGAGGGCACGTCGGACGGCATGTCCAACGAGCGCCTCTACATTCCCGCCACGAAGTGGAACCGCTTCGCGGTGACTCGCGAGATCAACGACGGCCTGCTCGCCCCACGCTTCGGTCCGAGCCAGCGCGCCTGGGTGCTGAGCGGTTTCTTCGTGGCGATCGACCCCCCGGTGGACGCTTCCATTCCCCGAGACTTCGACAACCGCTGAGCGTTCCCTCCAGACCAGACGGGGCGGCTAGCTCAGAGGCCGCCCCGGCCTCTCGCCCTTGTAGACCCGGCCATCCTTCATCACGAAGGACACCTGTCCGAGAGCCTTCACGTCCGCCAGCGGGTCGCCCTGCACCGCGATGACGTCGGCGTATGCGCCCGGGGCGATCACGCCGATCTGTCCCGTCATGCCCAGCATCTCCGCCGCGCGCGAGGTCGCCGCCTGGATCGCGGCCATCGGCGTCATGCCCGCCTCGACCATCAGCGCGAACTCGCGGGCCAGGGGCTCGGACCACGAGAAGCTTCCGGCGTCGGTGCCGAACGCGATCTTGACCCCCGCCTTGTAGGCCTTGCGCAGCGACGGCTCGTGCACTTCCACGCGCTTGCGGTCGCGGATCCCGCCCGGCGTGCCCGCCGGCTCCTGCTCGTAGTAGTACGGCATCATCGTCGGGCAGAGCCACGTTCCTTGGCGGACCATCTGCGCCACGTCCTCGTCCGTCAGGTCGAGGCCGTGCTCGATCGAGTCGCAGCGGCCGTCGAGGGCTCGCCGCATCCCGATCCCGTTGTACGCGTGGCAGGCGACCTTCTTGCCCTGGCCGTGGGCCTCGTCCACGATTGCCTGGATCTCCTCGAGCGTCAGGGTCGGCTGCGAGACGAGGTTTCCCTTCGCGTCGACCCACGAGCGGTGATTTGCGTAGACCTTGATCCAGTCCGCGCCGTTGGCGAGCTGCTCGCGCGCCGCCTTGCGCGCCTCGACCGGGCCGTCCACCAGCTGCGCGCCCGTGGGCAAATGATGGTCCGGCGAGTATCCGTCGAGCGCGTAGCCTCCCGTCGAGGAGATCGCGCGCGTGCAGACCAGCATCCTCGGGCCCGCGACGTAGCCCTTCTCGATCGCCTGTTTCACTCCCACGTCGGCGTAGCCGGCTCCCTCGGTCTCGACGTCCCTAATCGTCGTGAAGCCCTGCTCGAGCATGCGGCCCACCAGCGCCGTCGCCCGGACCGCGCGAAACGCGGTGCTCTCCTTGAGGATCTGGATGTCGTAGCTGTCTTCCTTCGGGTCGAGCATCACGTGCGTGTGCGCATCGACCATCCCGGGCAGGACCGTGTCGGCAGAAAGATCCACGACGGAGGCGCCCGCAGGCACCGACCCGGCGGACCAGGGCCCCACCGTCGCGATCCGGTTGCCGCGGATGACGATCGCCTGGTCGCGCCGGGCGGTCGCCGCCGTCCCGTCGATCAGCGCGCCGGCGTGGATCACGGTCACGGTCTCGGCGGGAGGGTTCGGAGCGCCGGCAAACGCGGCGGTCGTCAGCCAGAACGATACGAGCACGAGCATCGTAAGCCTCCAGCGTGAGTTAGTCTACAATTATTAGGACAATAAGCTTAAATATCTAATTTTATTAGAATGCGTACGGCCTTTAGCCCCTCGATCGTCCGTACCCCGTGCCAGCAATAGTCGTCGCCGTTGACGAAGAGGCGCCGGCTGGCAGGGCCAAACACCTGGGCAGCCATCGCATCGTGCCGCTCCGCCGAGAACGGAAACGGCTCGCTGGGGAAGAAGTGCAGGGCGGGGTTGCGTGCCAGCGCCTCCCCCGGCGTCGTCGTGGGATAGCGCTGGCGAGCCTGCCCGTAGACGTTCTCGCCCCCCGCCAGCCCGATCAGGTCGGCGACGTACGTGTCATCGGAGATCGTCATCCAGGGGTCTTTCCAGATCCAGTACGCGTAGCGAAACGGAACCGGCGGAGGAAGGCTCCGAATCTCCGCGATCGCGGCTTCGACGCGAACGGCGAGAGCCTCCGCTTCCTCGCCGGTATCGAGCTTCACTCCCCACTGGCGGATCGCGGACGGCACCTCGTCCACGCTCTTGGGCAGCGTGACGTCCACATCGATGCCTTCGGCCCGCAGCGCCTCGACGTCCTCGCGGCGGTTTTCCTCTGCGTTGGCGAAGACGAGATCGGGCTTCAGATCCAGGATGCGCGGGATGTCCGGACTCTTCGTCCCGCCGACGCGGGGCAGCCCCCAGAGCATCCCGTTGGGCCGGGTGCAGTAGCGCGTGACCGCGGCGAGCGACTTCAACCCCCCGATGGCCACGATCGTCTCGGTGATGGACGGGCAGAGCGAGACGACCCGCTTCGGCGGCATTGCCTGAAGTCTATTCCGGGAGCACTGGACTAAACTACGTCCACGTTGGACGTCGCCGCGCGAGACCTCGCCCTGCTGCTGCGGTCACGCCACCCCCTGATCCTGTGTGAAACCGTTGAGGAGCAGCGTTTCGAAGCGCTCCTGCGCGAGGTCTCGAGCTCTCTTTCGATCCCCTACTGGAGCTGGAGCGCCGCGAGTGGTCTGGTGCCGTCTCACCCGCAGGACGCCGAGAAGTCGGTCGATCTGGCCTGGACGCTTCGGTTGATCCGCCGCGCCTCCGGCGACGGCACGTGGCTGCTGAAAGACCCGATGCCGCACCTGGAGGCTCCGGCCACGCTCCGACTGCTGCGGGAGACCGCGCAGGAATTCGCCGGGACGGCGCGCACGATCGTCCTCGTGGGGGCCTCGCTGCCCGCCAAGCCCGAGCTCGAGGACCTCCAGATCCGATTCGAGTTCGCGCTCCCCGGCCCCGCCGAGCTCTCCGATCTCCTCCAGCGGACCACCCGTCGCCTGACGCGCGATCGCGGTGTCCGCGTCACGCTCACTCCCGCCGACGCGCGCGGCATCGTGTCGGACCTCCAGGGCCTGACGATGTTCGAGGCCGAGCGCGCGCTGGCCCGGACGGTCGCCGAAGACAACACGCTGACGGCGGAGGACCGGCCGAAGATCCGGGAGACCAAGAAGGATCTCGTCGAGGGAGGCGGGCTGCTCGATTTTCTTCCCGCGCCGGAGGGGCTGGACCAGATCGGAGGCCTCGCGAAACTGAAGAAGTGGATCGCGATGCGCCGCATCGGTTTCCTTCCGGACACCGAGGGGCAGCCCCTCGATCCGCCCAAGGGAATCCTCTTGATCGGCGTCCAGGGCTGCGGAAAGAGCCTCGCGGCCAAGGCCGTCGCGGCGGCGTGGGGTCTTCCGCTCTTGACCCTCGACGCCGGGAAACTGCTCGCAGCGTACATCGGCGAGTCCGAGCGCAACCTGCGCGACGCGCTGCGCCGCGTCGAGCGCATGGCACCGTGCGTCCTCTGGATCGACGAGATCGAGAAGGCCTTCACGGCGGCGCGCTCCTCCGAGTCCGACGGAGGCGTCTCCAAGCGGCTCATCGGAGCCCTCCTAACTTGGATGCAGGAGCGCGCGTCGCGGGTCTTCTTAGTCGCCACGGCGAACGCCGTCGAGGAGCTGCCTCCCGAGCTGATGCGAAAGGGCCGCATGGACGAGGTGTTCTTCGTGGATCTCCCGTCCGCCGCGGCGCGGGCGGAGATCTTCCGCCTGCACCTCTCGCGCCGCAAGGAGGATCCGTCCCGATTCGACACGGCCGCTCTCGCGGCGGCCTCCGAGGGTTTCTCGGGCGCCGAGATCGAGCAGGCCATCGTCTCGGCGCTCTACGAGGCGCGGAGCGGCCGTTTCCCGCTGGACACGGGAGCGATCCTGGTCGCGATCCGGTCGACGCGCCCGCTCTCCGTCGTCCGCGCCGAGCGCGTCGAGGCGCTGCGGGCCTGGGCGGCGGGCCGGTGCGTGCCGGCGGATTGAGAACCGCCGCGAGCGGGGACCGGTTCCGGCTACTTCGTGACGCTGTAGGCCAATGCGAGTCCCGCGGGATCGGCCTCCGCCCCGCCCAGGTACCGGTGCAGCCAGTCCATGACCGTGTTGTGCCAGAGGCAGGAGTTGCCGGGCTTCAGCACCCAGTGGCCTTCGTCCGGGAACGTCAGCAGCTTCGACGGCAAGTTCTGGACCTGGAGGGCGGTGAACAGCATCAGGCCCTGGCCGAACGGCACGCGGTAGTCCTTCTCGCTGGTGATGACCAGCGTCGGCGTCTTGAAGTTCCCGGCCGATTCCATCGGGTTCCACTTGCGGTAGAGGTCCGACGTCCACGGCCAGCCCCGGAACTCCCACTTCGGAAACCAGAGCTCCTCGGTCTCGAGGTTGGCGGACGCGAGGTCGAACGTACCGTCGTGCGAGACGAGCGCTGCGAATCGCTGCGTGTGGCCAGCGATCCAGTTGACCATGTAGCCGCCGTAGGACGCGCCCGCCGCGCCGATCTTCGTCTTGTCCACATAGGGCAGCGACGCGAGGTCGTCGGCCTGGCGCATCAGATCGTCATAGACCTGCCCTCCCCAGTCGCCGCTGATCGAGTCGACGAAGTCCTGACCGAATCCCGTCGAACCGCGCGGGTTGGCCGCGTAGACGACGTAGCCGTAGGCCGCCCAGACCTGCGGGTTCCATCGAAAGGACCAGCCGTCGTTCCAGGCCTGCTGCGGGCCCCCGTGGATGAACAGGACCGCGGGATACTTTTTCGCCGGATCGAAGAACGGCGGCTTCACGACCCAGGCCTGGAGCTTCCTGCCGTCGGAGGAGTCGGTGAAGCGTTCGGACACCTCGCCCATAGCGAGCTCGCGGAAGAGCGCCTCGTTGGTGTGCGTCAGCCAGCCCGGCGCCTTCCCGTCGAGGCCCACGCTTCCGATCTCGTTGGCCCGCGTCAGCGAGCTGGCTTCGTAGTAGACGCGGCCGGCCACGACCTCGAGATCCGCCACGTGACCCCCGGTCCAGAGCGGCACCGGCACGCCGCCACCGACCGGCACGCGGTAGAGGGTGTCGCGGCCGCGCACCTCCGACGAAAAGACCAGGGACTTCGAATCGGGCGTCCAGCGGAACGCGTCGACCCAGAAGTCGAAGTCGTCGGTCAGGCCACGGATCTGGCCGGTCGCGCGATCCAGCACCATCAGGCGGAACCGATCGGACTCGAAGCCCGGACGTTTCTGCGCGCGGTAGGCGATCCACTTGCCGTCGGGCGAATAGCGCGGCGATCCGTCGAACGCCGGGTTGGACGCCGTCCGGTTCTTCGCCGGCGCGCCTCCCGCGAGGGACACGACGAAGAGATCCGCGTTGGTCGATAGCGCCTCGTCCTTGTCGGGGTTGGAGGCATAGACGAGCTCGGTCGAGTCGGGAGAGACGTCCCAGTCGCTTCCGCCGCCGACGGAGAAGGGCGGGGCGTCGTGGTCGCCCGGCGTCAGGTCCACCGCCCCGCCGCCGCCGGCGGCCGGGACCTTCCAGATGTGCGTGCGCGTCCCGTCCTTCCAGCTGTCCCAGTGCCGGAACAGGAGCCGCTCCGCGATCCTCCCCTTCACCTTCGCCTCGTTGCGCGCCCTGAGGGTCTTTTCCAGGCACGCCGCATCCGCGCAGTCGGGAAACACGTCCGACGCGATCAGGAACCACTTGCCGTCGGGCGACCACGTGAAGGAGTTGACTCCCGTCGGAAACGTCGTCGCCTTGACGGGATCTCCGCCGGAAAGATCCAGTTTCCAGATCTGCGGGTCTCCGTCCCGATCCGAGAGAAACGCCAGAGTCCGGCCGTCGGGCGAGAAGCGGGGATCGAAGTCCTTCTTGTCCCCCGAGGTCAGTCGCCGGACCTCGCCTCCGGCGACCGGGACGATCCAGATGCTCGAGCGGGAGGTGTTGGCGGCGACGTCGGGAGTCGAGACCGTGTAGGCGATCTGCCGGCTTTCGGGCGAGACACTGAAGGACCCGAGCCGCCGGATCTTCGCGAGCTCTTCGAAACGGAGCGGCCGCTGGCCGTCGGCCGCGGCGGAAACCGAAACGAGCAAAGAGATCACGACGAAACGGCAGACCAGGCGCATGCGCGAACCCTCCGGGCGCGCATTCTACCCACCGATGGCGCGCACCGATCACCCGTATCTCCTTTGGTATCATCGGGGGCCCTGTGGGTGAAACGCCCGCGACCGAAACCGTAGGAGACGCATGTCCACTGCCGTCCTCGAAGAGAAACGCCCGGAGACCCCGGGCCGCCCCCCGGTGATCAACGACTTCTCGATCCACGTCGCCACGGCGAACGGATCCGGCAGCCAGTCTTCGAACAACATCCTGATGCGGACCATCTTCCAGATGGGCATTCCCGTCTCGGGGAAGAACCTGTTCCCGTCCAACATCCAGGGCCTGCCGACCTGGTTCACGATCCGCGCCTCCCGCGAGGGCTTCATTGCGCGGCGCCGCGACATCGGCGTCTTAATCTGCATGAACCCCGAGACGGCCCACGAGGACGTCCGGACGGTCGCACCCGGAGCGGCGGTGATCTACGAGGAGAGCCTGAAGCTCGACGGCCTTCGCGACGACGTGTACTTCTATCCGGTCCCCTTCCAGAAGCTGGTGCTGGAGCTGGTGCACGACGGGAAGCTGCGCCGCCTGGCGATCAACATGATCTACGTCGGCGTCGCGGCGTGGCTGCTCGGCCTCGACATGGCCGAGGTCGAGAAGGCCGTGGCCAAGCAGTTCAAGAGCAAGGCCGCGGCGGTCGAAGTCAACATGAAGGCGATCCGCGGCGGCCTCGAGTGGGCCCAGAAGAATCTGACGAAGCGGGATCCCTTCCGGCTCGAGCGCATGAACGCGACGGCCGGCAAGATCATCATCGAGGGCAACGCGGCCGCCGCGATCGGCTGCATGATGGCGGGCGTCCAGTTCCTCTCGTGGTACCCGATCACGCCGTCGTCGTCGCTGGCCGAGTCGCTGATCGACTACGCCGGCCGGTTCCGTCTCGACCCGGAGACCGGCAAGCCCACCGTCGCGATCGTGCAGGCCGAGGACGAGCTCGCGGCGCTGGGAATGGTGCTGGGCGCCGGCTGGGCGGGAGCGCGGGCCATGACCACGACGTCGGGCCCGGGCATCTCGCTGATGTCGGAGTTCACGGGTCTCGGCTATTACGCGGAGGTCCCGGCGGTGATCGTGGACGTCCAGCGCGTGGGCCCCTCGACGGGGCTCCCGACGCGCACGATGCAGGGAGACATCACGTCCACGTACTACCTCTCACACGGGGACGCCAAGCACATCCTGCTGCTGCCGGGCTCGGTGCAGGAGTGCTACTCGATGGCGATGGAGGCCTTCGATCTCGCGGAGCGCTTCCAGACGCCGGTCTTCCTGATGACGGACCTCGACCTCGGGATGAACAACTGGATGGCGGACCCGTTCCCCTACCCCGACAAGCCCATCGACCGCGGAAAGGTCCTTCGCACGAAGGAAGAGCTCGATGCGCACGTCGCGCAGTTCAAGGAATTCGCGCGCTACCGCGACGTGGACGGAGACGGGATTCCGTACCGCACGCTCCCGGGTTTCGTGGACTCCCTCGCGGCCCCGTTCTTCACGCGCGGATCGGGCCACTCCGAGCGCGCGACGTACACCGAGCGCGGCGACGACTACAAGAACAACATGGACCGCCTCGCCCGGAAGTTGGAGACGGCGAAGCGCTACGTTCCCAAGCCCGTCGTCTCCGACGGCACGGCCTCGCGCGTCGGCATCATCGCCTACGGCTCCTCGGACTTCGCCGTCGAGGAGGCCCGCGTCCTGCTCGGCCGCAAGGGCATCCAAACCGACTACCTGCGGCTGAGGGCTCTGCCGTTTACTTCCGAAACGGCGGCGTTCATCGCCGGGCACGACCGCGTGTACGTCGTGGACCAGAACCGGGACGGCCAGATGTTCGACCTGCTGCGTCTGGAGGTCGGTCCCGACGCGCAGAAGCTGTCCTCCATCCGCCACTACGACGGCTTTCCCCTCGACGCCGAAACGGTCGTCGAGGGCGTCGAAGCCGGGGAGAAGAAGTGATGTCCTCCGCGACGAGCACGACTGAGCCGAAAACCCCTCCGACAAACCGCGTCGGGCTGACCGTCAAGGAATACGGCGGCTTGAAGTCCACGCTCTGCGTGGGCTGCGGCCACGACGTCATCACGCGCCAGATCACTCAGGCCCTCTACGAGATGTCGATCCCGCCCTACAAGGTCGCGAAGATGTCGGGCATCGGCTGCTCCTCCAAGACGACCGCGTACTTCGCGGACCGCGGCCACGGCTTCAATGCCGTGCACGGGCGCATGCCGGCCGTCGCGACCGGCGCCGCGATGGTCAATCCCGAGCTCGTCTCGATCGGCGTCTCCGGCGACGGTGACACGGCGTCGATCGGCGCCGGCCAGTTCGTGCACCTGCTCCGCCGCAACGTCCCGATGATCTACATCGTCGAGAACAACGGCGTCTACGGCTTGACCAAGGGGCAGTTCTCGGCGACCGCGGACGCGGGCTCGAAGCTGAAGACCGGCGTCGTCAACGAACTTCCGGCGATCGACCTCTGCGCGATGGCGATCGAGCTCGGCTGCGGGTACGTGGCGCGCTCGTTCTCCGGCGACATGAAGCAGCTCGTCGGACTGCTCAAGGGCGCGCTCGCCCACCGCGGGACGGCGCTTCTGGACGTCATCTCCCCGTGCGTCACGTTCAACAACCACGACACCTCGACGAAGTCGTACAAATGGGCCAAGGACCACGAGATCCCGATCCACGAGATCGGATTCATCCCCTACTACGAGGAGATCTCCGTGGACTACGACCCCGGCACGACGCAGGACGTCACGCTGCACGACGGCTCGCACATCCGCCTGCGCAAGCTCCGGGCCGACTACGACGCCACCGACAAGCGCCAGGCGATGAGCCTTCTCCAGGACGCGCAGGAGAAGGGGGAGTTCCTGACGGGCCTGATCTATGTCGAGCCCGCGAAGAAGGACTTCCTCGAGCTCTCCGGCGTCACCGGCGACCCGATCGTCAAGATCCCCGAGGCGCGGCTGCGGCCTGGCCGCAAGGCGCTCGACGAGATCATGGAGAGCCTGAAGTGACACAGCCGCTCGCGTAGCGCTGCGGCTGTGTCATCCCGAGGCGCGCAGCGCCGAGGGATCCCGGCCTCGACATGCCTCGATCCCGGTAGAGCACGGGATGAACGCGCGGGCTTCGCCCGGCGTTGCCTACTGCTGAGGGTCTGCCTTCGGTGGTCGGCTATCTCGCTACGCTCGGGATGACGGCAAAGGTCCGATCTCCGGGAAGAACAGCTCTGCTGGTGCGGTTGCAGAGGCATGCGCGCAAAAGCGACCGCCCCCGGCCTCGTCTTGATCCTCGCGTTCCCGCTGCTCGGTTCGACCTCCAAGCCCAAAGCGACCCCGGAGCCCACGAACTCCTGCACGACCTGCAAGGAGCGCCGGCAGACGCTCGATCCGGCGAAGTTCGCGAAGGGCTACAACGCCGAGGTCAAGAAGGGCTACGAAATCGCGCGCAAGTATCCCGCCACGCTCGACCGGCTGCACTGCTTCTGCGAATGCGCCGAGAGCCCGATGTTCCAGCACAAGACCCTGCTGACCTGCTTCGTGGACACGCACGCCGCCGGCTGCGGCATCTGCCTCTCGGAGGCGCGCCTGGCGGCCGACCTGAAGGAGAAGGGTCTCTCCGACGACGAGATCAAGAACACCGTCGAGTCGGTGCACCGCACCGACGGGCATCCTCCGACGCACTGACCGATAGCGGCTAGGCGCCCTCGTCCAGCCATCGGGACGCGGCCGCCCGATCGATCTTCCCCTCTCCGGTCCTCGGCAGGTCATCGACCCGCACGATGCGCCGGGGCCGCGCGAAGGCCGGCAGCCGCCGCTCGACGTGCGCCCGCAGGCGGTCGAGCACCGCGTCGGAGGAATCCTCGGTCACGACGAGGACGCCAAACGCGGGCCCAAGCGGCGCCGCCGCGACTTCTTCGACGCCCGGATGCTCGGCGATGGCGGCCTCGACTTCTTCGGCGCAGAGCACGCGCCCGCCCGACGACAGCGAGAACGCCAGGCGCCCGCGCACGCACAGCTCTCCCGCCTCGTCGAATGCGCCGACGTCTCCCGTTCTGAGTCTCCCGTCCTCGTCGAAGGGCGCCGGATCGGCGTCGGAGAGATATCCCGAGAAGACCGCCGGTCCCTGCAGGCGGATCTCGCCGGCTTCGCCCGCGACGCGCTCCGCTCCGTCCTCGCCCACGATCGAGACGCGCATTCCGGGCGCCGGAGGACCGCACGAGCCGGGCCGGCGAGGCCGGTCGCCCCTCTGCCTCGACGCCAGTCCCGCCGACTCCGTCAGGCCGTAACCCGAGCGCACGGGCACCCCCCGCCGCTCCTCGATCGCGCGCGCGACGTTCTCGGGCACGGCGCCGCCCCCGCAGCGCAGAGCGCGCACGGGCGGTCGCGACGCGTGCCGGGCCGCGAGCGGAGCCAGGGCCGACGGGAGCACGACGACCGAAGCGGCCAGAGCCGCGGCGTCGGCCAGCGGATCCTTCCGGGGAACGAAAAAGGAGGCCTCGGCACCGACGAGGAGCGCGTTCAACGCTCCGCGAACCAGGCCGAAGACCTGCGCCGGCGAGGCGCCGACCGCCACGCAGTCGTCCCGGCCGATCTCGCCCCACGACGCGAACGCGAGCGCCGCAGCGAGCAGGTTCTCGTCCGAGAGCGGAACGGCGCGGGCGGGGCCGACGCTTCCCGACGAGAAGAAGACGGCCGCGGCGCCGTTCTTCCACGGACGCCGGCGCACCTCCGCCTCGCGCGCCGACCGCAGGGCCTCCGGAGAGGACGCCGGGTGGGCGATCGCGGGTAGATTCCGCAGGCGCGCCGCGAAGAAGCCTTCGAGAAACGCGATCGGGTCGCCTCCCTCGAGCGCGACGAGACCGTCTCCGAGCGTGTCGGCGCGGCGGTGAGCGGCATCGAGGAACTCGCCATACGTGAGCGTCCGGCGACTCGCCGACAACGCCGCCCGGTCCCTTCCGGCGCGCACGCGCTCGCGCAGCACTTCGAGAAGGCTCATCGCGCGTGCTCCGCGATCGACCGATAGACCATGCCGTCCAAGTCGAGTGGAGCACGAGCCGCGACGGCAGCGAAGATGCGCCCGAAGGCGTCGAGCGCATCGTCGTCTCCCGCGGGCAGCGGAGGAGAGATCGTGAGGGTCCAGCCTTCCGGCGGGAGCGTCAGAAACGCCGCGCGGCACGGTACACGGGCGGCGCGGCCGAGCCGGAAGGGGCGCGGATCCAGGGCGACCTGACCCCCGAGAATCACGGCCGGCCGCGACTCCCGTTCCGGCATGTCGGCGGCCACGATGAGGCTCCCGTGCTTCAGCGCGCTCCGGAGCCGGTGCGGGTGCGTCGAAGGGAGCGCGTGGGGGAAGTCGATCGGGAAGCGCCGGTCGAAGATCGGATCCGAGCGCGCCGGGATCGTGCGATCCAGGTTGAATCGGCCGATGACCGAGGCCGACCGAACGCCGCGCGCTCGGAGCGCATAGCGCAGCGCCTGGAGGGCGCCGATGTGCGCCGACACGTACATCGCCGGCTCCGGATCCGTCAGCTCCCCGTCGAGCCGCGTCTTCCACCGCCCCGTCGCCAGGGCGCGTGAGGCCAGCCGGTCGAGTTTCTCCCGGCGCTCGGCCGCGCGAGGACCCGGGTCCGGAGGCAGCTCCGGAAAGACCTGCGCGATCCGCAGCCAGTCGGAGGCAGGGATCCCCGTCAGCGCGGTCACCCGGTCGCGCTTGCCCGCGGTCCACCGGGAGGCGACCGACGCGGAGGCGCGCGCGAGAAGCCGGCGCACCTCAGGCTCGCTCGGCCGAGGCGAACACCATCTTCCACGGCAGGCGCCAGAGGCCGGCATCCCCGGACAGCCCCAGCTCCGCCAGAGAGGCGCCGATCTCGGCGTCGGTCGTCGCGGGCTCGAGGCCAAACAGCTCGCGGCAGAACGCCCGCGCGTCCTCGGGTCGGCAGAAGCTCCAGTAAAGCTCGACGGTCTCGGCCCGGACCTTGCTCCCCCCGGCCCTCGTGAGCATTCCCGCCCAGGCCCCGGCTTCGTAGAACCGCCCCGCGTGTCCGGTCGTCGTGTGACGGTCCAGGAAGCCGTTCAGGAACCGGGCGGCGGACGACTCCGCGGCCACGTCGCCGACCGCGACGCGCCCTCCCGGAGAGGTCACGCGCAGCATCTCCGACAGGACGCGCTCCGGTTCTTCGGCGTGGTGCAGTGCCGCGAGCGAGGTCGCGGCCGCGAAGGCGCCGTCGGGATACGGCAGCCTTCCGAACGACGCGATCGTGCGGACTGTGTACGCCGAGGCGCCTGCCAGAAACGCCATCGACTCGTCGCATCCGACGGCGGCGCCGGCGTGCCCCTCCTTCACCGCGCGCTCGGCGAGGAATCCTCCTCCGGCGCCCAGATCGAGCCAGGTCGCTCCGGACGGAAGGCTCAGGTGCGCGAGCAACGCGCGGGCTTCCTCGGCCCGCGCTTCCGGAAAGCGGCGGTTCGCCAGGTTGTAGTGCGCGCCGCGCGCGTCGAAGAGGTCTCGGTACTCCGACTTCATGCCATCGTGTCGCTCTCCGGCACGCGGCATCCCTTATGCGGAGAAGGGCCTCTGTGACTGCGAGGGGGCGTTCAGCGGCCCGGGGCCCGGGTCGCGGTCGGGCAGCGGAACGCCTTCGGCGCGCAGCCGCGGCCTCTCTCCCGCTCCGGGCACGACGGGCAGCCGGGACGCGTCGGACGGGGGATTCGTGCCGTCGCCCGGGTAGTACGGGCGGTAGCCGTAGCCATGCTCGAGGATCTCTTCGGGCGTCTCCCGAAGGCGGTCGATCGAGTAGATCGCCTCCTCGCGCGTGAAGAACGCCATCTCGTAGTTGCGAGTCATCCAGATCGCGTCCTTCGGGCACGCATCCACGCAGAAGCCGCAGAAGACGCAGCGCATCATGTCGATGTCGAAAACGACGGGATACTTCTCGTAGGCGATCTTCGGATGCTCCCCCGCGACGATGGTGATGCACTCCGCTGGGCAGGCCTGCTGACACATGTAGCAGGCCACGCACTTCAGCGACCCGTCCTCCCGCGTCTTCAGGATGTGCTTGCCGCGGAACCGCCCGGAGTAGTTGCGCTTCTGCTCGGGATACTGGATCGTCGGCAGGCCCTTGTAGTTCGCCAGGTTGCGCACCAGGTGACGGAACGTGACCGCCATCCCCCGGAGAATCTCGGGAATGTAGAGGCGCTGGAGGAGCGTCAGCTTCTCCGGATACTTCCTCGAAACGTCGACGACGCCGCTCACCGGTCGAGTTCCCCCGCGATGATGTTGAGCGTTCCCAGCGTGGCCACGGCGTCGGCGACCGTTCCGCCGACGATGATCTTCTCGAACGCCGCCATGTTGGGGAAGCACGGCGGCCGCACCTTCAGACGGTACGGACCTCCCCGGCCGTCGGAGACAGCGTAGAAGCCGAGCTCCCCGGTGGCGCCCTCGATCCACTCGTAGCGCTCGCCCGCCGGCACCCGGATGCCCTCCATGACGAGCTTGAAGTGGTAGATGAGCGATTCCATGTCGTGGTAGACGGCGTCCTTCGGCGGCAGCACGACGTGCCAGTCATCGGAATTTACGGGTCCCGACTTCGGCAGGATCTCGAGGGCCTGGCGGATGATCTTCAACGACTGACGCATCTCCTCCATCCGGACGAGGTAGCGGGCGAAATTGTCACCGTCCTGGGCGATCGGCACGTCCCAGTCGAACTTGTCGTAGAAGTCATAGGGCCGCGCGCGCCGCACGTCGTACGGCACCCCCGAGGCGCGCAGCATCGGCCCGGTCAGGCCCCACGCGACGGCCTGGTCGCGCGTCACGAGCCCGGTGCCCGAGAGGCGGTTGCGGACGATGCGGTTATTGCTGACGAGCTTGTCGACGTCGTCGAGGAAGGGCGGGATCGACTCGAGCAACCCGCGGCATCGCGCCTCGAAGTCGGGCGGAATGTCGACCGCGAGGCCGCCCACCCGGACGTACGACACCGTCAGGCGCGCGCCGCAGCAGGCCTCGATCAGGCTGTAGATGTTCTCGCGGTTCTGGTAGAGATAGGTGAAGTTCGTCAGCGCGCCGATGTCCACGAGGTTGGCGCCGATGCAGACGCAGTGATCCATGATCCGGGAAAACTCGGACAGGATCGTGCGGATCAGGCGCCCGCGGTCGGGAATCGTCACGCCCAGCATCTTCTCGGCGGTGCGGACGTAGCCGACGCCGTTGATCATGGCCGAGACGTAGTTGAGCCGGTCCGTGTACGGGATGACCTGGTTCCAGTGGTGCTTCTCGGCCATCTTCTCGAAGCAACGGTGCAGGTACCCGATGATGGTCTCGGCGCGGACGATCTTCTCGCCGTCGAGGCGCGCGATGATGTGGATGATCCCGTGCGTCGCGGGGTGGGACGGTCCGATCGAGATCGTCTGCGTCTCGAAGTGGCCGGCGCGCTCGTCGGTGTGCCTGGCCCACTCCGGAAAGCGCAGGTCCTCTTCGGCGTAGAACCATCTCTGGCCCGGGGCGTAGTCCTTCCGCAGGGCGTGGCCCACGAAGGCGTCGTGGCAGAGGATCCGGTAGAGGTTCGGATGGCCCGTGAATTCGAAGCCGTAGAGATCGTACGCCTCGCGCTCGAACCAGTCGGCGGCCGGCCACACGCTCTCCACACTCGGCAGCTTCGGGCGGGCGTCCGGCGTGTCCGGCAGGACGACGCGCACGCGCACGTGCTCGTTCTTGACGAAGGAGTGGAGGTGGACGACCGCCTCGAAACGGGACTTCGTTCCCCGGCGCTTCAGGTTGTCGACGCCGCAGAGGTCGATGAAGAGCTCGTAGCGGCAGCCCGGATCGTCCCGCAGAAACCGCGCGAGCGCGAGCCAGTCCTCGGGACCGACCTCGACGGTCGGCAGGTCCAGGTCCAGGACCTCGGCGCGCGGGCCGGCGGGAGACGCGGCGATCCGCTCGCGCAGCTTCTCCGCTGCGGGAGAAAGGACCCCGGCCTCGGCGACCGTCACGCCGTCAGGCTCCGCCGCCCGCCGCGAACCTGGCCGAGCGGCTGTCGCGGGACTTCTCCCCGGACGCAATCTTGTCGCGCAGCCGCAGGATCGCGTGGATCAGCTCCTCCGGGGTCGGCGGGCAGCCCGGGACGTAGACGTCGACCGGGACGATCTCGTCGATGCCCTGAGTCACGTGGTAGGCCCGATAGAAGCCGCCGGAGGAGGCGCAGACGCCCATCGAGACGACCCACTTGGGCTCGGGCATCTGGTCGTAGATCTTGCGCAGGACCGGCGCGAGCTTGTCGGTCACGGTGCCGGCGACGATCAGGAGATCCGCCTGGCGCGGCGAGAACCGCATGACCTCCGACCCGAACCGGGCGATGTCGTAGTGGGGCGCCGCGACCGACATGAACTCGATGCCGCAGCAGGCGGTGGCGAACGGGAACGGCCAGAGCGAGTTCTTCCGGGCCCAGCTGACCATCTCCTCCAGGCGCGTGACCAGGAAATCGGCGCCCTGGCCGCCGCGCGCGGGCGGTCCTTGATGCGACGGCAGCGTGCCCTTGCCTCCAAACAGAGCCATCGCCAGGATTCTATTTCAGCCGAACTTGACCGTGTAGGCCAGGCTCTTCATGTCGGGCATCCGGTCGAGGTACACGAGGCCGTCCAGGTGATCGATCTCGTGCTGGAGGACGCGCGCGTGGTAACCCGACGCCTCGAAATCGACGCGCTTGCCGGAGCGATCGAGCGCCCGCACTTGAATCGTCGAGAACCGCGGCACGACCCCGCCCCAGAGAAACGGCACGGACAGGCACCCCTCGGAATCCTCTTCCTTCGCCTCGCCCACGCCCTCGTACGTCGCGTTGAAGAGGGCGGTCAGCGGCACGTCCGGCTCCTTGCGTTTGCGGGTCTCGGGGTGCACTTCGTACAGGAACACGCGCAGCGGCGTGAAGACCTGCGGCGCGGCGATCCCGGTGCCGTCGTACTCGCGCATCGTGTCCTCGAGGTCCGACAGGAAGGGCTCGTAGTCGCCGCGCGCCAGCGCGCGCGGGTCCACGTCTTTGGAGACCTGGCGCAGGACTTTCACGCCCAGCTTTGCCACTTTGAGAATCATCGGTTCCAGTAGATGGTGCCCAGGGACGGAATTGAACCGCCGACACAGGGATTTTCAGTCCCTTGCTCTACCGACTGAGCTACCTGGGCATCCGAGGGCGCAAACCGGACCGCGGAGTCTAACGGAATCCGCCCCCGGGGAGCAACGTGCTCACGACGGCCTCTCGAGGATGCGCGTGTCCCGCGTCTCAGGGGCCGGGCGCTCCGGCGTCTCGCGCGGCACGGGCGCGCGGCCGACGGCGAAGAGGTGGCCGTTGTTCTGCGTGTAGACGATGCCGTTGGCCCCGATCGAGAGCGGCGTGTATGCCGCACCGAGCGCCGTGTCGAGGAAGAGCCGGTTTGCGAGCGTGCCGTCGGGCCGGATCGCGTAGAGGGAGCCGTCCTCGGAGTTGATGTGCGTCACGCCCGAGCCGTCGACAGCGGGCTGGTTGACGCACCATTCGAACCCGGTTTCGCCGGCGGGCACGCACTCGACGGTCTCGTCGGGTAGCCGGTGGCACTCCTCATCGGTCGTGTTCTGGAAAGACCACTCCTGCGTGAGGCTCGGGTCGAGCGAGATGACGAAGTACTCGGCCTCGGGGCGTGGACAGAAGTTCGGGTCGCCGCAGTAGGAGCCTGCCGGATAATGGTTTTCCTTCAGGACGATCGAGTAGCTCGCTCCGCGAGGCCGGACGGCCGGCGTGATGTCCCAGCCGAAGGGATACGTCGCCAGCACGTCGCCGAGCGGGCTGAACTTGAAGAGGTGGCCGCGCGAGCCGTTGTACCGGGTGTACGACCCGTAGAGCACGGCGCCGTCGGGCAGCACGACGGGCGATGACGTGGACCGGTCGGTCACGCGGCCGGCGGGCGGCGCGTTGGTCTGGGGATCGACGCCCTGGGTCGCACCCGCGCGACAGCCTCCGGGCGTGCCATTGGGAGGAATCGACACGCCGCACCCGTCGGCGAGGACTTCGCGCAGCGAAGCCGCCCACGGGCTCGTCAGATCCGGCCGCACCGCGACGACGTACCCGTAGCGCTCGTTGAAGTGCGCGCGGCTGATCGTGTAGATGGTGCCGTCGGGAGCGATCGCCGGAACGACGTTCAAGCCGGGCCGCTGCGAGCCGCACGGCGTCGGCGGCGGAATCGCCGCCGGGGACGCGGGCCATGGAAGCTCTTCCGGGAGGAAGCTCCCCTCGCACAGGTCGGCGGGCGCGGGCGCGCCGGGAACGAGGGCGGAGAAGGCAACGCTCGACGGCGTGTGGTCGGGCGCAATGCGGACGAGCCAGGCTCCGGTCACGTCCTGCCCCGCCGCGTCGCCCGCGAGACCGACGACGTTGTACACGACGCTGCCGTCGGCGCCCGCCGCGAGACCTCCCGCCACGAAGCGCGCGGGATCGATGTTGGTGAACGGATTGATACGCTCGACGCCGGAGCCGCTGGACTTGGACACGCGAAACACCGTGCCACCGAGACCCGGCACGTAGAGGTATCCGCCCGCCAGGACAGGAAGGAACACCGGCTCCCAGACGGCGAGGTCGACGGGTTCCGGCTTCCAGTCGCTCTGAAACGTCCAGACCTCCGTGAGGACACCGGATTGCCAGGTCAGCTTCTTGACGTTCCAGATCTGCGAATCCCAGGCCGAGCTGCCGCACGGAACGGGCATGGCGCTCCCGGGCGGATCGCACGGAAGATAGGAGCCCGTCTTGAAGGTCATGTAGACGTCGTTTCCTTCCACCAGCGGAACAGGGTAGTGCACGTCGAGGTTCCCGTTGGCCTCCGCCTTCTCCGCGTCGACGAACGGGTCGTACACGAGGTCGGCGAGGATCGCCTGAAGAGGCTGGGCCACGGCGGCCGTCGAGCCCGCGTGTGCGGGCCCGGCGCCCCATTGAGGCCAGTCCTGAGCGGCGAGCACGGAGGCGAGGAGGACGGACAGACAACCGATCGTCGCGCAGCGACGCTTGCCCGGCGAAAGAATTCGCATCATCATCGCCAGTCATCATAAGCGGCCGCTCGGGAATTCCGGCCGCCGGAAAGGCGTTTGCCGCCAACGAATGAATCCAAAAATCCGTCGCCGCAGCGCCCTCGCGGCGTTTCTGATCGCGTTGGCCGCGGGCGCGTCCGCGCAGGAGCATCCGCAGGCTCCGCCCGACGCCACCCGACCCGTCCGCAGTCCCGGCAACGCCGACTGGGCGAAGGACTGGAAAGAGGCTCAGGCGAAGGCGGCCGCGGAGAAGAAGCTCGTCTACTACGAGTTCGACGCTCCCAACTGCAGCGCGTGCCAGCGCATGGAGGGCCTCCTCTATCCGGCGTTCGATTTCGAAGCGCTCTTGATCGGCATGGTGCCGGTCAAGCTGATGCTGGGATCCAACGACGCGGCGCCGGTGGCCGAACGCTACAAGGTCAAAGACGTTCCCGCCGTTTTGATCACGTCGCCGGAAGGCCGGCTGGTCTTTCTGATGCAGGGTTTCAAGACCGCGCCCGAGTTCTACCATCACGTCCACGCGGATCTGGACCGCTACCGGCAGTTCGTCAAGAAGATCGACGCGCAAGACATCCCCACTCTCTCGGCTGAGGAGGCGTACGCGACCGGGCGCGAGCTCTATGCGCGCTCGGATCCCGCCGCGGCTCTGCCCCGTTTGAAGCGGGCTTCCGTGGCTCCGAAGCCGCAGCCCGGTGTGCGCGAAAACGCGCTCGAGGGTCTGGCGGAGGTCGAGCTCGAGCTCGGCGACACGCGCGCCTCGCGCGAAGCGATCGAAAAGCTGGCCTCCACGACGAAGGATCCGGCGCAGAAGGAGCGCGCGGATCTCTTCCGCGCGCAGCTGCCGCTGGCCGAGAAGAAGCCCGCAGAGGCCCTGGCTCTCTACAAGCAGTTCCTGAAGGACCATCCGAGCTCGGCCTACCGCGCCCAGGTGGAGGGCTACATCGCGCGCCTCGAAGGCGCGGCGCCGGCGCCATGAGACGCGCCGCGGCCGCGCTTCTCCTCGGTCTCGCCGCCCGCGCCCTCGCCGCAGCGGGCCCTCCCGACCCGGCTACCCTGCTGACCGCCGATGCGGCACTGACGGCCGGCGCAGAACAGGGCAAAGGGACGCTGACCGTGCGCGCGAAGCTCGCGCAGGGGTGGCACACCAACAGCCACAAGCCCACCGAGGACTACCTCATCCCGACCAGCCTGAAGCTCAATCCGGCCGAAGGCGTGACGTTCGGCGAGCCGCGCTATCCCGAGGGAAAGCTCGAGAAGTTCTCGTTCTCCGACAAGCCTCTCTCGGTTTACGCCGGCGAGTTCACGATGGAAGTGCCGGTGTCCTGGACGACCACCCAGCCGGCCGTGACCGGCTCCGTCGAGTTCCAGGCGTGCAACGACACGCAGTGCCTGGCGCCGGCGTCGGTGCCCTTCCGAGCCGGCCCTCCCTCCGCCGCGGCGCAGTCCGGATCGACGTCGCTCTCAGGCGGAGCGATTCCCCTCTCAGAAGCGCGCCGCGTCCAGCCTCCGACCACGGCGGCCGCCGGCGCCTCCAGGGATTTCGGCGACCTGCTCGCGCGAAAGGGACTCGTCGCGGTTCTCCTCATTCTCTTCGGAGCCGGGCTGGCGCTGAACCTCACGCCGTGCGTGTATCCGGTGATTCCGCTGACCGTCAGCTTCTTCGGAGGCCAGGCGCAGGGACAGACCCGCCGCCCGTTCCTGCTGGCCGCGGTCTACGTGCTGGGCATGGCGACGATGTATTCCGCGCTCGGTGTGGCCGCGGCGCTGTCGGGCAAGCTCTTCGGCGCCGCCCTCCAGTCCGGTTGGGTGCTCGGTCTCGTCGCGCTCGCGCTGGTGGCGCTGGCGCTTTCGATGTTCGGGCTCTACGACCTGCGCATGCCGAGCTTTCTGATGCAGAAGGCGGGCGCGCGCCAGGGCATTCTCGGCGCGTACGGCATGGGACTTCTGGTCGGCGTGGTCGCGGCTCCGTGCGTCGGACCGGCGATCCTGGCGCTGCTGGCGTTCGTCGCGACGACGCAGAACGCGGGACTCGGATTTCTGTTGTTCTTCGTCCTGTCGCTGGGACTGGGATTCCCCTTCCTCTTCCTGGCCGCGTTTTCCGGCAAGATCGCCGCTCTGCCGCGCGCGGGAGCGTGGATGGACGGCGTCAAGAAGATCTTCGGATGGGTGCTTCTGGCGATGGCGGCGTACTTCCTGCGAACGGCGTTGCCCGCTCCGTTCGGCAGCTGGCTGCTGCCGGTCGTTCTCGCCATCGGCGCGCTCGGCCTGGTCGTTTTCCGGAGCCCCCTTTCACGGGGAGTCCGCGCCGCCGTCGCGGCGCTGTTCGTCGCCGCGGCCGTGTTCTTCGCTCCGCGCGGCGCCCCGGGGGCCGGACCCGCATGGGGCAGCTACGATCCGCAGCTCGTCGCGAGCCTGGGTAAGCCGGCGATCGTCGACTTCACGGCGTCCTGGTGCGTGCCCTGCATCGAGCTCGACCACAAGACGTTCTCCGACGCCCGCGTTCGGGATGCCCTGTCGCGCCGCGCGCTCTTCAAGGCGGACATGACTCGGACGGCGTCGCCCGAGACCGTGGCCCTGGCCGAGAAACACCGGATTCTGGGAGTGCCCACCGTCGTCTTCCTGGACGCCGCGGGCAAGGAGTTGGAGGAGCTGAGGCTCGTCGGATTCGAGGGCCCGGACGAGTTTTTGAAGAGGCTCGAAAGGGCGCCATAAAGACCGGGCTCGACGAGTTCGGGATCCCTCGTCGCTCCGCTCCTCGGGATGACAGTCGCGCCTGCGCGCGACAGAGTCAGGCCGGCAGTCTTCCCAGCTTTTTCAGCGCTTCCTTCGCCGCTTTTCGCTGGGCTTCGCGCTTGGAGGGCCCGTTGCCCCTCGCGAACGCGTCCCCGTCCCAGAAGAGCTCCACGACGAACGCCTTCTCGTGGTCCGGGCCGGTTTCCTCGATCACGCGGTACTCCGGGAGCGGGAGTCCCAGGCTCTGCGCGGCCTCCTGGAGCGTGGTCTTGTAGTCGTGGAACGACAGGTCGCCGATGTCGATGACGGCGACCTCCGGTTCGAAGACCTTGCGCACGAAGACGGCCGTGGCCGGCAATCCGCCGTCCAGGTAGATCGCCGCGATGACCGCCTCGAACGCGTCGGCGAGCAGCGACAGCTTTTCGGCGCCACCGGAGCGCGCCTCCCCCGCCCCCATGCGCAGGAACCTTCCGATCTCGAGGCTCCGCGCCTTGGCGGCCAGCATGTTGGCCGAGACCAGGTGAGCCTTGATCTTCGAGAGCGCCCCCTCCTGAAGGTTTGGAAACGACCGGTAGATCAGCTCGCCGACCACGAACCCCAGCACCGCGTCGCCGAGAAACTCGAGCCGCTCGTTGTTGGGGGAGCGGTTTTCCCGGTTCTCGTTGGAAAAAGACTTGTGGGTCAGGGCCCGCTCGAGCAGGGTCCGGTCGCGGAAGGTGTAGCCCAGCCGCTGCTGGAAGTCGGTGACCGTCTCCGCCGCCGCGCCGCTCATGGCTGCCGTTATGGTGCCGGAGGCCGGAGTCGAACCGGCACGGGCCTTTCGGCCCTCGGGATTTTAAGTCCCGTGCGTCTACCAATTCCGCCACTCCGGCGAGGGAGCCGGGGATCCCCTGGAGGAACGCCTAAGAGCCTTTCGATGAGTTTGCGCATGCCGCTCGCCCGGAGGACGTTTTCTGGAGGCGACGGGCGGATTCGAACCGCCGAATAAAGGTTTTGCAGACCTCTCCCTTAACCACTTGGGTACGTCGCCGCGGGGCAAATTCTACAGGAGACTGCGAGACAGCCGCTATCGGGGGGCTCGGGCGTAATCCCGAATCAGGCCCGTCACCACACCTTGGATCGTGACGTCCCGGGCATCCACCATCATGGGGCGCATGGCCGAGTTCGCGGGTTGGAGCCGGATCCGCGCCCCTTCGGCGTAGTAACGCTTGAGCGTGGCCTCGCCGCGCACGAGCGCGACGACCGTCTGGCCGCTCTCCGCCTTCTCCCGCCGAGCGACGACGACGAAGTCTCCGTCGAGGATTCCGTCCTCGATCATCGATTCGCCGCGCACACGCAGCACGAAGTGCTCGCCTTTGCCCAGAAGGGTGGCTGGCACCTCGATCGCCTCCTCGTTCGGGAAAGGCTCGATCGGTCGGCCGGCGGCGACGAGACCGAGCAGCGGGACGCCCCGCGAGGACTCTCCACCCTCCTTGGGCGCGATGCCTCGGCTGCGATTCCACTCGCGCGACAGCGCGCCCTTCTCCTCGAGCCTCTTGAGGTGCTTCTGGACCGTGCCGAACGAGGAGAGCTGGAACGTCTCGCGGATCTCTCGCTGCGTCGGCGAGATGCCGTTTTCGCGGCGGTACTTTCGGATGAAATCCAGGATTTCCTTCTGCCGTTTGGTCAGGTTCATAATCTTCCTAACGAAATAAGGACTAACCAGCCGACAGCCGAACTAACTAAGGCCGAGGGAACCACCGCGGCTGCCCGCTGGCCAGGGCGGGCCAGCCCATCGGCCTTGACGGCTCACAGTAGGCGCAAAAGAGGCGTAAGTCAAGAAAAAGTTGGCGAGTCTTTCTGAGCTCGCCTAGCGGCGCCGAAGTGAGCGATTCGGAAATTCTTGCGCCTGTCTCCTTCCGGCGTGGTAAGAGTTTTTTCTGAAGGGGGTATCCGTCATGCGACTGCCCGACCGCCGGTCGATCCTGATCGGAGTCGCTGTTGCCGCCCTCGCGTTTGCCGCGTTCGCGTGCAGCGATTCGAACAACGTCACGTCTCCGCCCATGGGGAACACAGGAAACACCAGCTTCAACGTCACCGGAGACTGGGCGGGAACGTATCACTCCGACACGCCAACGCTGTGCGCCGGTTCTACCGCTTCGGCACACCTGACGCAGCAGGGGAACCGCGTGACCGGCACGTTCGACGCCGCGAGCTGTGGTATTCACGGCGCGCTCAAGGGTTCGATCAGCGGCAACATGCTCAGCGGCTCGATCGACATGACCGGCTGCACCGGCGGCGCCGTCACCGGGACAATCACGGATTCGGGCCTCGAGTTCCAGGTAGGTGAGTTTCACAAGGACCTTCTGACGGGAGGACCCACGGACGTGATGGCCGGAGGCCGGGTCAGCCTCAGCCGCTAGGTCGCAGTCCTCAACGCGGATCGTCCACGCTTTTCAAACCGTCGGGCGTGAGGACGCGGACGGTGCGTTCGTACGTCAGATATCCCCAGATCCACGTCGTCAGCACCTGGAATCGGTTCCAGAGGCTGGCGAGGTAGGACACGTGAACGAGTCCCCATAGGAGCCACGCGAGCATCCCGCTCGTCTTGATCCCGGGAAGCTCCGCGATCGCGAAGGCACGGCCCACGGTCGCGAGGTTGCCCTTGTCGCGATAGCGGAACGGCCCGTTGCCTCTTCCAACGGTTGCGAGCGAGGCGATCCGGCGCCCCACGTACTCGCCCTGCTGGATCGCCACCGGCGCGAGGCCCGGCGAGAACGGTTTGCCTTCCTGCTCCAGGACCATCAGGTCTCCGACGACGAAAACTTCCGGACGGCCCGGGATCGAGAGATCCGGCTCGACCCGAACGCGCCCCAGCCGGTCGAGCGGCGCGCCGAGAGAAGCGCCGAGCGGTGTGCCCCGCACGCCGGCCGTCCAGATGACGTTGGCAGCGGCGATCTTCTCCGAGCCGTTGACGGTGACGCCGCCCGGATCGACCGACGTCACCGCGGCGCCGACGCGCACCGACACTCCCATCTCTTCCAGGTGCGCGCGGGCTTTCTCGGCCAGTTTCTCTGGAAACGCCGCCAGGATCCTCGGCCCGGCCTCCAGGAGGAGGATGCGGGACATTCGCGTGTCGATCCTCCGGAACTCCCGCACCAGGGATCGCCGTGAAAGCTCCGCGAGCGCTCCCGCCATCTCGACTCCCGTCGGCCCGCCGCCGACCAGCACGAACGTCAGCAGGGCCTCCCTCCGGCTCGGGTGGCCCTCCTGCTCCGCTTCCTCGAACGCCGCCAGGACTCGTTGCCGGATGCGGGACGCGTCGGCCACCGTCTTCAGCGACGCGGCTCGGCCTTCCCAGTCGTCGTGGCCGAAGTAGTTGTAGCGGGAGCCGGTGGCCACGACCAGGTAGTCGTAAGGGATCTCCCGCGCGCCCGCGAGGACGACCCGTCGGCCCACGTCCACCCCGGTCACCTCGACCATCTGCACCTCGACGTTCTTCTGCGACTCGAAGATCGCTCGAATCGGGATCGCGATCTCGTCCGCGGACAGGCCCGCCGTGGCGACCTGGTACAGCAGCGGATGGAAGAGCGAATGGTTCGTGCGGTCGAGAATGTGGACGTCCACCGGCGCCGAGCGCAGGGCGTGCGCGGCGTGCGTGCCGCCGAACCCTCCTCCCACGATCACGACGCGCGGCCTCCGGGCGGAAGCCACGTCCGAGCCCGCCATCGACGCAGCCTACCGCGGCCAGACCTCGAGCAGGCGCCTCTTCTCCTCGGCCGTCAGGGGGAAGAACCGGGGGGTGTCCGAGACGAAGGCGTCCGGGCGGCAGGAGGCCGGCCGTCCGCACATGAGCATGGAGGCGTCGGAGTTGTGATCGAGCCCGAGGACGTGGCCGAGCTCGTGAGCCGCGGCGTTCCTCGCGACGTTGGGCAGCGAAAGCGGCGGGATGTCGCCTCTCCGCAGCGCCACGAACCCCTTCGCGCGCCGGCTCCACGGAGTGCCGAAAGACATCAGGTCCGCATCGGTCAGAGCCACCACGACGTCTCCCTCGATTGGCTCGAGCAGCGCCGGCAAAGCGTCGTCGTTGCGCATGTCGATCTCGCCGCGCTGG
This sequence comes from Acidobacteriota bacterium, assembly GCA_046725935.1. Lineage (GTDB taxonomy): Bacteria > Acidobacteriota > Thermoanaerobaculia > UBA5066 > Gp7-AA6 > DAHUXD01. Next base: position 33,018 of record JBKOZO010000008.1, read on the forward strand.
AGCTCCCGGAGCACACGGACCGCGGCGCCGTCGCCTGTTAAACGCACCGCGCCGAACCGCACCCCCGCCCCGACCTCCTCGAGCGCGCGATTCCAGTACGCCACGGCCTCTTCCACGGCGTGCCCCCGGGGATCGCGATCACTACCCAGGACCGTCACGCTAAGGACCTCCTCGGCCCGCGCGGCCCGGGCGAATGCCGCGAGCACCAGAATCCCGATGATCGCCGTGCGCGCGGATAGGCTCGTCATCGAACAAAGCGTCATTGCAAGGCCCGTGCAAGCCGGGCCTCCGCAGACGCGGCCCGGCACGCGCCGTGCAGCGAGGAGGAGCCCGTGGGCGTTGACACCGGGACTCCGTCCGGCCCTGACCTGGTTGCGGGCGTTCCTCTCTCGATGATTCCTGACGGTGGAGCTCTCCTCGGCCACGTCGCGGAGGAAGCGGCGATCCTGGTTCGACACGGCGACGAGGTCTTCGCGATCGGCGCGACGTGCACGCACTACGGCGGACCGCTCGCGGAGGGTCTCGTCGTCGGCGACACGGTCCGCTGCCCGTGGCACCACGCCTGTTTCAGCCTCCGGACCGGCGAGGACCTGAGGCCTCCCGCGCTCACGCCGGTGGCCTGCTGGGAAGTGATCCGCGACGGCGACCGTGTCCGCGTCGGCGGGAAGCGGGCCGCGCCGGCTCGCCCGTCCCCGCCCGCGAGCGTTCCCGACTCGATCGTCATCGTCGGCGCCGGGCCCGCGGGGCTCATCGCCGCCCAGACTGTGCGGCGCGAGGGGTACCCCGGCCCACTGACGCTCGTCGGGGCCGATGCGACGCCGCCCGTGGACCGTCCGAATCTGTCGAAGGACTACCTGGCCGGCAAGGCGCCCGAGGACTGGATCCCGCTTCGACCGCCCGAGTTCTACCGGGACCAGAAGATCGAGCTCGTCACGGGAGTCCCCGCGAGCGAGGTCGACGTGAAGGGGCGGAAGGTGAGGCTTTCCGACGGCCGCACCCTGCCGTTCGGTGCCCTTCTTCTGGCGACCGGTGCCGAGCCCGTGCGGCTGGACCTTACGGGCTCGACCCTCCCCCACGTCCACGTCCTGCGCACGTTCGCCGACAGCAAGGCGATCATCGCGGGCGCCGGCACCGCACGGCGCGCGGTCGTGGTGGGCTCGAGCTTCATCGGCCTCGAGGCCGCGGCGTCGCTGCGCGAGCGCGGGCTCGACGTGCACGTGGTCTCGCGGGACAAGCGCCCCCTCGAGCGGATACTCGGCCCGGAGGTCGGCGACTTCGTCCGAGGGCTTCACGAGTCCCACGGCGTGGTGTTTCACTTCGAGCAGTCGCCGGCGTCCATCTCCCCCGATCACGTGACGCTCGCCGACGGGAAAGCGCTTCCCGCCGACCTCGTCGTCGTCGGCGTCGGCGTGCGCCCCTCGACGGCGCTGGCCGAACGCGCCGGTCTCCGCGTCGAGAATGGAATCGTCGTGGATGCGTTTTTCGAGACCAGCGCGAATGGGATTTTCGCCGCCGGGGATGCCGCGCGGTACCCGGATCCGCGGACCGGCACGCTCATTCGCATCGAGCACTGGGTCGTCGCCGAGCGCCAGGGCCAGGCCGCCGGACGGAACCTCGTCGGCCGCCGCGAGCAGTTCCGCGCGGTGCCTTTCTTCTGGAGCCAGCACTACGACCTCGCGCTCAACTACGTCGGGCACGCCGAGCGCTGGGACTCGGCCGAGATCGAGGGAAGCCTGGAGAAGCGCGATTTCAGGGTGACGTACAAGGCGGGGGGAAGGGTCCTCGCCGTCCTGACTCTCGCCCGCGATCGCGAGAGCCTCGAAGCCGAGGCGGCGATGGAGAGCTGAGCCGCTTCGGCGCCGCGGGACGGCTATCATCCGCTGTCGGAGGCGACGATGCCCGAATACCTGGCTCCGGGTGTGTACGTGGAGGAGATCGAGGCGCAGCTGCGTCCCATCCCGGGAGTCGCCACCTCGCCCGACGAGGCGGCCTGGACCTCGATCGCCGCCGACTTCCGGCGGACGATGGACGCCCACACCCCGGGCTGGACCGACGTGAACGACTCCGATCCAGGCGTGACGATTCTCGAGGTGTTCGCGTTCCTTTCGGAGAGCCTGCTCTATCGAACCGGCGAGATCCCCGAGCGAGGGCACGTCGCCGGGCGGCGCGCAGCCGCGGCGCTCGCGAAGCTCGGAGAGTCCGCCGAAGGCGGCTGCGACGGTCTCACGCGACCTCGCTACTTCCCGGGCCAGATCCTCGACGCCGCGACGCTGACCGCCGAGCAGGACTATCACCGCGAGAAGCGGAGACTCCACAATCGAGAGCTCTTCGGATTCGGGATCGTCACCGGCCTTGGCGTCTCCGTCGAATCCGCGAGCGGAGCGGGTTCCGAGCGTGTGCTCGTCGAACCGGGCTGCGCGATCGACCGCGTCGGCGAGGAAATTCGCGTGCCTCGCGGCGTCGCGTTCGCAGCCCCGGTCTCCGGCGACCCCGTGTTCGTGACGCTGCGATACTGGGAACGCCCCTGTTTCCCGACGCCGACGGTCGACGGCGCCAGCGTCCCGTCGAAGATCGAGGAAGCCTGCGTCCTCGGGCTCAAGTCCTCGGCCGCGGATCCGGCCGTCGCACTGGCACGGTTGATCCGTGCGGACGGCCGCTGGACCGTGGATCCGGCGTTCGCGCCTCCCAGGATCCGGAGGACCTGAGCCGGCCGGCGAGCGGCGCTACTTGATCGGCGAACCTCCCTTCGCGGGTCTGCCGAACTGAATGTAGTAGGGGTCGAAACGGATGCCCGTCGCCGGCGGCGTCTGCTTGAAGACCGCATAGCCGCTGGCGTCGAACATCAGGGGATCCGGCACGTTCCGGCGCACGCTCACGTAGTCGCCCCAGCGAGTGATGGCCGTGTCGCTCGCTTCCGGATACCACACGATGAAATCGCCCAGGAAACCCACGGCGTGGTTTCCATAGTCCTGATTCCCGCCCCATGCGAGGGAGATGCCCACCTCATCCTGCCCGTTGGTGCTGAGGCTCGGAAACGCGAAGGCGTAGTTGTCGTTCCAGATTTGCCACTGCGCAATCACGGTGTTGTTGGAGACGTTGAGCTCGACGATCTGCACGTGCGCCTGCTTGAAGCCGGACCCCGCCGCCGCCGTCCATGCGAACCACACCTCGCCGGCCGTGCGCCGAGTCAAGCCGAGCACCGCGTTGCCCGGAAAGCTCGTGCCGAGAAACTGCAACCAGTCCGTCGTTCCATCCTTGGCGATCGAGGAAATCGTGCCGTTGGGCCAGCTGCCGATGTTCACGTCGTTCCAGGAATACTGCCCCGACCCCTCCTGCATTCGGAAGATGCGCATCTGGCTATTGCTGTTGTGTCCCGCCCAGAACACCGTGTCCCCGGTGTTCTGCGAGACGTGGCCCCCGTAGGCCACGGCGCTGTCGGAAGGCGTCGTGTAGTCGATGTTGATGGTCTGCGAGTTCTGGATCTGTGTCAGCGGAATGCGGCATACCAGCAGGCCCGTGCCCACGGCGTCGGCGCTGAAGTAGAGAAAGTTGTCCCCCACCGCGAGGTCGGGATAATCCATCGTCGTGGTGCCGAGATTGAAAGTTCCCGACAGCAGATCCCAATAGGTCCAGGTCGTTCCGCCGCTGTTGATCACATCCTGGGGACTGGCCGACGCGATGCGGACGCGATTGATTCCGTTCAGGCAGCCGGTGGTCGCGGATCCGCAGAACTGCATCAACCAGATGAAGCGATCGATCTGGGGGACGTATTGCAGGACCTGGTCGCAGCACAGACCGTTGTCGAGCAGGTTTCCGGCGGAGTCTTTGCTCGGTCCGCTGGGAAAGATCGTCGTGGGATTGAGCAGGGTCCACGACCCCGCTCCGTTGGTCGACAGCAGAACCCGCGTGTTGTAGGAGAGGAACGCGACGTTGCCGGAACGGGCGGCGTTCATGTCCGGCGGCGTCCCGACGGATCCGGCGCTCGTGCCCAGAGGATCGAAGTCCGTAAACACCACGTCTCCGGCGCCGCCGCCGCCCAGCGGCGGCATCGGCTTGGGCGTGGAGCCCTCCCGCGTCGGGGCTACCGTGCCGCGCAGGGGCCCGGTCGGCACCTTGCGGGCGCGGTCCTCGTTGAAACCCTCGGACCGCGGCGTAAACGGTGGATACCGGTTCCCCGATGCGCGACCCGGCTCGACGCTGACACGATTGAGCGGCCGTTCGCCGCCGGTGTCCCGGGGCGGTTTCCCGACGCCCCAACAGCCGCACCGGAACAGAAAGACGAGGATCCCGATCAGGAAAATGACCGCAACCAGAAGGAGCAGACGCAGCAGATTTCGGATGATGGAATCCACGGCGGAACCTCCCTGCGTCCGACGCCGGCCATGGGGACACCAAAAATTGCGCGCCGACCCTCATGAACGAGGGATGGCTCTCCGGACGCCTTCTGCCTACATGAGAATCGCGGCGAACGACTTTCGGGGCTAGGCCGAAGCGGGATATCGAACCGCGATCCGAGGCAGACACCCGCGAATGTGTGACAGCAGACGGCGGGAACCGCGGCCACGGCCCTTTCGATCGCTGTATCGTCCGCTGGATGGAGTCGTGCGGGAGGGTGCCATGACGGTCCGAATCGTGGGCCTGGGAGGGTCCCTTTCCCCGCACTCCACGAGCCTCGCCGCCTTGAAGGTTGCGATCGAAGGCGCGGCGGAGGCCGGAGCCGCGACGGAGATCTTCGACGTCCGGACGCTCGATCTGCCGATGTACGCGCCGGGACTGCAGCCGCCTCCTCCGGCGCAATCCCTCCGCGATTCGGTGTTCGCATGCCATGGGATGCTCTGGAGCAGTCCGCTGTATCAGGGAACCATCAGCGGCTCGTTCAAGAACGCCATCGACTGGTTCCAGCTCCTGAGCGACCGGCAGCCCGCCTTTCTGACCGACAAGGTCGTAGGCCTCATCAGCACGGCCGGTGGAACGCAGGGTCTCCAGGCCGTGAACACGATGGAGTTCTGCGTCCGCGCGCTTCGAGGCTGGGCCGTTCCGCTCGTCATTCCGATTCCGCAGGCGTGGCGGGTCTTCGAGAAGGGACAGGTCTTGGACGCGGCCGTCGCCGAGCAGCTGCGCGCCCTCGGCCGAGAGGTCGCGCGCTCCGCCGAGCGATTCGCGGCCGGAGCGATCACTCCTCCCGACGCCGCGCGCGCCGAAGCGAAGCTCCAACCCATTTCCGACGCCGAGGTTCGCGGCGCATCGTCCTCGTGAAGTCCGGTCGTGGACGCTCGGCAGGTCGCTGGGCGAAGAGGGACTCGGCGCGCTCCTGGGCGAGAGCCTGGTGATCGGGGGCTGGGTCGCGATGTGGCGGCCGATGGAAATCTTCCTGTACGACTGGTGGCCCATCCGCGCCGAGGCCCGGCTCTATGATCGTTTGAACCTCATGCCGGTTCGCATCGCGTACACCCGCGACGCGGGCGCCGACGCCTGGCGCCGGGACTGGCCCGCGGTCAAGCCGTCGGAGCCGCAACCGCGGATCGCGGAGAGTGTTCCCCACTGACGCCCATGGCGAAGACTCCGGCGACTGTCCTCGAAGCGGCGGGACGCGAGGTCGCAATCACCAATCCGGAGAAGGTCTTCTTTCCGAAGACCGGCCATACGAAGCTGGACCTCGCGACGTACTACCGGATGGTCTCGGAGGCGGCGCTGCGAGGGATCGCGGCGAGACCGATCGTCCTCAAACGCTACGTGCAGGGCGCCGAGAGCGAGCCTTTCTACCAGAAGCGGGCCCCCGAGCCGCATCCCGACTGGGTGGACACCGTGGAGCTGCGTTTTCCGTCGGGCCGCACCGCCCGGGAGGTCGTCGTGCGGAATGCGGCGCAGCTTCTCTGGATCGTCAACCTGGGCTGCATCGATCTGAACCCGCATCCGGTGCGCGCCGACGACCTCGACCACCCCGACGAGCTCCGCGTGGACCTGGATCCGGGCCCGGGCGTCGGATGGGACGACGTGCGCCGGGTGGCGATGGTCGTGCGCGACGTGCTCGAGGAACGCGGACTGCGCGGCTGGCCCAAGACGTCGGGGTCGCGCGGCATGCACGTCAACGTCCGCATCGAGCGCCGCTGGAGCTTCGATCAGGTTCGGCGCGCGGCCCTGGCGCTGGCGCGCGAGGTGGAGCGGCGCGAGCCGGAACGAGCGACGAGCAAGTGGTGGAAGGAGGAGCGCCACGGCGTCTTCCTCGACTACAACCAGAACGCCAAGGACCGCACGGTGGCGTCGGCCTGGTCGGTGCGGCCCACGCCGGACGCGCGCGTTTCGATGCCTCTGGACTGGGACGAAGTCCCCGACTGCGATCCGGCGGCTTTCACCCTCGTTACGGCGCCCGCGCGGCTCGCCGAGCGCGGCGACGCCGCGGCGGGGATGGACGCGGCGGCCGGATCCCTCGACGGACTGCTGGCGCTCTCGGCCGCGCAGGAAGACGCGGGATTGGGCGACGCGCCCTGGCCGCCGCACTACCGGAAGCAGGAGGGAGAGCCGCCGCGCGTCGCACCGTCGCGGAGGAAGGGATCGGGCGACGGGAAGGCCGGCAGCGGCCGCCGCCGGTCCACGCAGCCGCTCGTCACCGTCGCGAACGCGAAACACCAGAAGGACGCCCTCGCCGGGCTCGAGCGCTGGAAGGCGCGCCATCCCGAGGCCGCGGCATATCTCGAGCCGGACGACGTACTCGTCGACTCCATGCGCGGCCGCTCGAGCACGTGGACTCGAATCCGCGTGAACCTGCGCCACGTCCCGGAGGACGAGCGCCCCGCCGAGGAACCGCCCGATCCCGACTACGATCCGTGGGAGGAATTCCGGTCCGCCGGGCGCCGGCCACCCGCGCCGAAGACGCGCTCGAGCTCGTAAGCGGGCGTGACCTCGAGCTGCCCGTACTTGCAGTCCTGCGGCCGCTTGTCCGGCCGCCAGCGAACGAAGTGCGCGGCGTGCCGGAATCGATCCCCCTGCATGTGGTCGTAGGCGACCTCGCAGACGCGCTCGGGTCGCAGCGGCTCCCAGCTCAAGTCCTTGCCGCGATTCCAGCGGGACGACGCTCCCGGCATGCGCTGTCCTTTTGCGTTCGCTTCTTCCTGTGCCTCGGCCCAGCCGCGCCAGGGATGATTCTGGAGGGCATTCTTCCGCAACGGCGCGAGCTCCTCTACCAGCTGCCTGCGCATCGCGCTGGTGAAGGCCGCGGTGACGCCGACGTGGTGCAGGGTCCCCTCGTCGTCGTAGAGGCCGAGCAGGAGCGAACCCACCATCGTGCCGGCGCCGTTCTTGTGCCAGCGAAAGCCGGCGACCACGCAGTCGGCCGTGCGCTTGTGTTTGACCTTGATCATCGTGCGCTCGCCGGGGCGGTACGGTTCGTCGAGCCGCTTGGCCATCACACCGTCGAGCCCGGCTCCCTCGAAGCGGCGAAACCAGTCCTCGGCCAGCGCCCGGTCGCGCGTGGCCGGAGAAAGGTGCACCGGCGCCTTCGCGCCGGAGAGCACCTCCTCGAGCCGCTCCCGCCGCACGGCGAGCGGTGCCTCGCGCAGGTCCTCGTCGCCCAGCGCGAGGAGGTCCCAGGCCACGAACGATGACGGCGTCTGCTCGGCCAGGAGCTTCACGCGCGACGCCGCCGGATGGATGCGAAGGAGCAGCGCCTCGAAGTCGAGCCCCGCGGAGCCCGCGATGACGATCTCGCCGTCGAGGACGCAGCGCGGAGGGAGCTCCCGCGCGAGCGGAGCTAGGAGCTCCGGAAAGTAGCGATTCATCGGCTTCTCGTCGCGGCTCTGCAGCAGGATCTCGTCCCCGTCGCAGAACACGACCGTTCGAAAGCCGTCCCATTTCGGCTCGAACAGCCACCCCTCCCCCCCGGGCAGGGCATCCGCCGCGCTGGACAGCATGGGCGCCAGGGGCGGATCGAACGGCAAGCGCATCGCCCGATCGTACCTGCAGGAAGGTTGCGGGGAGAAAGAGAGGGCGCCGGGCGAGCGCCCGGCGCCTCGAGAGAGACGAAACTAGCCGGGACTGCAGGCCGGCGCGGGGTCGCAGGCCGGGTCGCACGTCGGAACGCAGCAGTCATCGGCGCTGATCGACCGCGAGCCCATCGAGGCCAGGGCAGACGCCGCGATGACCAGGGCCAGCGCCAGGGTTCCCAAGATTCTCTTCATTGGTCTTCTCCTGTCTGGTTGTTGATATGAGAGTTCGAGACAGGAAGACCGATCAGTTCCGCATGGGTCTGTGGAACTCGTGCGGAAGGAAACTCGGTATCTGGGCGAGAGGCCTGGCGAGCCACGCCGGCGTCGGGAAGGAGACCAAGGTGAAGCCGGCCGGCAGAGCGCAGCCGGCGATGTCCACCTTCTGGGACGAGTTGGCTGGAGCACTCTTGGAGTAGAGGATCGGGCACGGGTCGCAGGACGGCGAACAGCACGCAGACCGAAGGAGCCCGGACGACCAGGCGATACAAGCGACGAACCCCAGAAGAGCGGCCAGGCCCGCAACCTTCCTCGGCGTCGCCATTTGAGAGCTCAAAGTCGCGGGTGGAAGCGGGTTATTCCGGATATCTGGCCCGGCACGATCTCTCGACTGCGCGACCCCCCGGAGGAGGCTTGACACCGGCTCCGGAACAGTTCTATGTTTATCGATCTATGGATCTGGTCGTCATTCGTTCCGCGAAAGCCAACGACCTCCCCCGCGCCGAAGCGCTGCTTCGGGACGCCCATCTGCCGCTCGACGGTTTCCGTGAACACCTCGCGGACGCGATGGTCGCGGAGCGGGGCTCCGAGATCGTCGGCTGCGTCGAGCTGGAGCTTTACGGCAAGGCCGCCTTGCTCCGCTCCCTGGTGGTATCCCGTGCGGAGCGCGGGCGGGACCTGGGGAAGCGGCTGACATCTGAGGCCCTCCGTCTCGCCAGGGATCGCGGCTCCCGCGACGTCTACCTGCTGACCGAGACGGCCGACCGGTTCTTCCCCCGCTTCGGCTTCACAACGCTGGATCGCTCCGAGGCGCCGGCCGCCCTCCTGGCCTCGGTCGAGTTCCAGTCGGCCTGCCCGAAGACCGCGATCTTCATGCATCGGAGGCTTTCGTGAACCCGAAAGCCGTCGACGCGGTGACCGTGTTCAAGGCTCTCGCCGATCCGACGCGGCTGCGAATTCTGGAGCTCCTGAAAACGAAGGGGCGATCCTGCTGCGATCTCATCGGCCGCGACGAAAGCGGTCTCTGCGCCTGCGACGTGGAAGCGGCCGTGGGCCTTTCGCAGGCCGCCGTCTCGCACCACATGGGTCTTCTCCGCCGCGCCGGCCTCGTCGACGCCGAGAAGCGCGGCCGCTGGATCTACTACTCGAGGAACGAAGCAGCCATCGCCGGCCTGGCCGACATGCTGGCGAGGGCGGTCTAAAAAAATTTACGGGGACCGATCGATATTTCTCGATCCGTCGAACTGGAGGACACAATGCCTGCCCTGCACGTCTCGCTCAACGTTTCGGACCTGTCTCGCTCGGTGGAGTTCTATCGGGGCCTCTTCGGAGAGCCCAAGAAGCTCAAAGCGGACTACGCGAAGTTCGTCGGAGAGAGCCCCGAGATCCATCTCGCATTGCAGCCCGGCCTGTCCACCCGCGCGGACGCCGGCTCTCTATCCCACCTGGGGATCCGCGTCGAGACCAACGACGAGGTGCGGCGCTGGCGCAGCGTCCTGAAGTCCCGCGGCGTCGTATCCGACGAAGAGAAGCGGGAGGCGTGCTGCTACGCGATCCAGGACAAGTTCTGGCTGACGGATCCCGACGGCAATCGCTGGGAAATCTACACCGTCATCGAGGACATCGAGGATCACAGCCGCGAGGCGCAGGCTGCCTGTTGCGCGCAATAGACCAGCCGAAGCTCTCCCCGGTGACCGCGCCGATCCCAGAGGCCGAGTCCCTCGCCCGACGAGCGGTCGGAGAGGGACTCGGCACCGGGTTCCTTC
>JBKOZO010000009.1:0-24575 GCA_046725935.1 Acidobacteriota bacterium
GTCCTGGCGTTGCTCGGTTTCGTCTACGCAGGCTATGCCCTCTACGCGAGATTCGTGACGGGCCACGTCCTGCCGGGCTGGACGTCGCTCGCGATCCTCGTCTCGATCGTCGGCGGAATCCAACTCGTCCTGATGGGAGTGATCGGGGTCTATCTCGGCAAGATCTTCGAGGAGGTCAAGCGGCGTCCCCTGTATCTGGTTCGAAGCCGCCTCGGCGTCGACGCTGCCCGATCCGAGACCCGGGAGGCGGCCCCCGCCATCGACGATGGCGTGTGAGCTCTGCGGGTGGGAGGGAGCTCCGGAGCCCTTCTATCCCCGGTGCGGAATCGTCCGGTGCCCGCGCTGCCGTCTCGTCTATTTCCCCGGCCCGGTCGAGACGGAGCCGCTCTACGGCGACAGCTACTTCCGGGGCGGCGAGTACCTCGACTACGCGGGAGACGAGGCGGTCCTCAAGCGTAACTTTCGCCGGCGCGTGCGCGAGCTGCGGCGCTTCTCCCCCGGCGGCTCGCTCCTGGAGATCGGCGCGGCGTACGGCTTCTTTCTGGACGTCGCGCGGGACGTCTGGCGGGTCCGAGGCCTCGAGATCAGTCCCGAGGGCATGGAGCACATCCGCGACGTCATCGGCGCGGAGGCGACGGGCGGCGATTTCCTGGACCTCCCGGAGGAGCCCGAACGCTACGACGTCATCTGCATGTGGGACACCGTCGAGCACCTCGCCCGCCCGGTGCGCTACATCGAGAAGGCCGCCCGCTGGTTGAAGCCCGGCGGTGTCCTGGCGATGACCACGGGAGACATCGGCAGCCTCCTCGCCCGGCTTCGCAAGGACCGCTGGAGGCAGATCCATCCCCCGACGCACCTCTTCTATTTCTCGAAGGAGACCCTGTCGGACGCCGTGCGGCGAGCCGGCCTCGAGGTCCGTCACGCGAGTCACGTCGGGCATTCGCGCAGCTACAAGGCGATGATGCACTCGATCTTCGTCATGGGCCGCCGGCGGCGGGACGCTCTCTACGAAATGGCGACGCTCGGCGGACGGATCGACGCCCCGATCTACGTCAACCTCTACGACATCCTGCTGCTCATCGCGCGGAAACCGGAAGCCACTTCGCCGCGCGCCGGCGCCGCCACACGAGTACCGCTCCCAACAGAATCGTCGCCCCGCTGATCGCCGCGCCCCGGAGGAATCCGTCGGGCAGATAGTAGAGGCGCGCCTCGTGCTCCCCTTCCGAGACCCGGAATCCCACGAAGGCGTGGTTGTACGAGAGAAGCGGAGACGTCTGTCCGTCGATCTTCAGCTTCCACCCCGGCCAGGCGGGAATGGACGTGCCCACGATCGCGGGGCTCCGGGTCCGGATGCGAAGCGACATCTCCTGCCCGGAATAGCCGGTCACCCGCACCTCTCCCCCGCCGTTCTCGATCAAGCCGGCAGGACCCGCAGCCCCGACGATCCCTTCGGCGCCGTAGTCGGAGATCCTCGCCAGGGCCTCCACCCGGTTGGAGCCGTTCGGCTCGAATCGCACCGCCGCGGGCAGGAAGGCGCGGGGCAGCGTCGCCGGGTTTTCCAGAAGGCGAACGCCGTCGCCTTCGCCCAGACTTCTCCATCCGCCCGAGGCCGCCATGGAACGGGGGACGAGCGCGTATCGCACGTTGAGAAACGTGAGGAAGGGGCGATAGACGTCGTCGATCCGGTTGAACCAGGCGGGCAGCTCGACGCACCAGAGCGGATACGTCTCGGCCAGCGGCAACAGCGTCATCGGTCCGTATCCCCTCACGTCTTCGATCTCGTACAGCGCCGAGACGTTCGGGACGAGGAGATAGCCGAAGGGCGCGGTCCTCTCGGGTAGTGCGCGGCGTATGCCGTCGAAGACGCGCAGCGGCGGGAAGAAGGCGCTGTTCTGCCAGGTCGGATACGTCCCAATCGCTTCGACGCCGCGCTCGGCCACGAGGATCAGGCAGAGACCGACGCCGATAGTCGCTGCTCCGAGCCGCCGGCGAAGCGCGACGAGAAGGACGCCGAGCGCGATGGCCGCCACCTGCGCCGGCATCTGCCACTCCAGCCGTTGAGGTTTCGCGACCATTTCCACGAAGTGGGGCCGGAGAGCCTGATTCAGCCAGACGAAGACCGAGATCGAAGCGAGCCCGCAGATCACGAAGGCAGCGACCCGGCGCCCGTCGATCAGTTCCTGCGCCCCCAGGGCCGCCAGGGCGGACGCGCCGAAGGCGGCCAGGAACACGAGGTAATCGTTGACCGCGATGTCGAAGAGCGGCAGCCGCGAAACCACATCGGTGACACCGCCTAACCGCGCCCAGAGCGCGAGGCCGGCGGCCATCATCAGCGCGAATCCCCACTTCTCCCGCCGGCGGGAGAGGAGACCCACCATGACGAGAGGAAGCGCCAGCGCTCCCGCATACGCCGCCGGGAGGTCGACCGAGCCGGTCGCGGGCCGAAGCTCCCGGAGTCCGGTCGCATACGGCAGCAAGTTCCGCGCGCTTCGATACAGGCTGAGGTCCAGGTCGACGGACTTTTTCTGGTGCGCCCAAAACGAAGACCGTGTTACGGCCTGGTGCGTGTGGGGAAGCAGTTCGCGAAACGGCAGAAGCAGAATCGCGCACAGGCCGAGCGCAAACGCGCCGGCAACGAACGAGAGGAGGATCGGCCGGAGCCGCCGCCCGCGTCCCGCGAGCCACAGCTCGAACAGGAAGTAGAGACCCGCTCCCGCGACGGCGTGGAGCACGGTCTCTGGGTGGCCCGCCGTGATCATCAGACACAACGCGGCGACGGTCAGAACGACCGACACGAAGTCCGACCGGGACACCAGCCGGCGCAGCCCGAGCAGAACCAGCGGGAAGAAGGCCACCGCCGCTCCGACGGAGTATCCCATCCAGAACACCAGGTGATCGGAGAACGCCCACGCGAACGCTCCGATGTACGCAGCGACGCCTCCGCACTGGAGATCCCGGAAGAGGAGATACGCGGCCAGGAGCGCGAAGAAGCTGCGCAGGCACACGTCGAAAGTCCAGGCCTGTGCCAGAGGCAGAAGGAAGCCCAGCCACGTCCCCGGAAAGAGGACCGCGGGCTGCTGAAAGGCGAGCAGCGGCTCCCCCGCCATGTGGAAGCGGTTCCAGAGCGGGAGCCTCCCGTTCTTCACGGAATCCCTCACGGCTTTCTGCGACGGGATGTACGAAGTCACTACGTCGATCAGGAGGCCGTTCCGTGTCGTGATCCCCATCTCGTCCCGATGCGAAAGCAGCGGATAGGACTGGTAGGCGATGTCGAGCGGCGCGTACACCCCGCCGGTGACCAGCGCCTTTCCCGTCAGCAGCGCCGGCGTCACGGTCAGGACCAGAGCCGTCGCCAGCCGCAGCGGCATGACGTAGCGGTGAACGATCCACAGCACGGCCGCCGCACTCGCGCCGTAGACCGCCAGCAGTCGAAGTGCAGTCAACGTGATGGTCATTCTCTACGAGCTCGAGCCTCCAGCGCCCAGGCGATCGCCCGCCTATCGGAAGTCAACCGAAACTCAGCCGAAACTCACTTCGTCGCGATCTTCGAGAGGGCGGCTCTCAGGCCGGCGCCGATCTTTTCCGGGCTGTCCACGGCCCAGAAGTGCATAAAGAAGAGACGCGGGGTCTCCCGCAGCATGTGGGAGTGGAGCGCCGTGGCCCGAATGCCGTGGGCGGTCAATTCCCGGAGGACCGGGTTGACCTCGTCGGCGACCAGGACGAAGTCACCTGTGGTCGCCACCCGGGCGCCGACGGTCTGAAAGTTTATCGGGTTGTTCATGCCCATACCGGGCGGGATCTCGATTCCCTCCTCTCGGATCGGCTCGGTGCGCGCGACGCTGACCTGAAGGATCGTTCCGTTGATCGTTCCCTTCAGCCCGAGAGCCTCCTGAAGCGACGCGAAGGCCTTCTCCTGCTCGGGCGTGGCCTTGCCCGCGGAACTGCCGGGAGACGGAGTCTTCGTCTTCGCGAGCGCCGCCTTGAGCGTCTTCGCGAGGGACGCCGGGTCTCCGTGCCCGTGAAAGTGTACGTAGAGGACGTGCGGATTCTCGCCGGCGAGGTGATTGTGGATCGAGAGGATGTCGAAGCCGCCGGACTCGAGCTGGCCGAGCACCGGCTCGAGCTCCGATTCGAGCACCACCAGGTCTCCCATCGTGATCGCATCGCTTCCCGCCGGGGTCCTCATGAACCCGGCCCAGGATCCGAGCGCCAGCCCCGGCTCGACCGGCACGTCATCGATGGTCACGTGGAGGTCGGTTCTCGGCCAGCCGTAACGGCGGAGGTTCCCCGGCAGGTCCTTCCCGGGACTGCCGAAGACAGCATCGACCGGCTCCCATCCGGTTTCGGGTGGAGAAGCCGCGAGGGCAGCGACGAAAGACAGCAACAACGCGGTGACGGCAAGGCGGCGGCTTTTCATTTCCTGGCCTCCCATGACAGCCGATAGACTCCCGATGCTAGTTCCAAAGATGATCGAGCGGACAGACCTCGTCCTCGCCGCATCGGTCCTACTCCTACCGGCTGGCGCCAAAGGACAAGAACCCGCTCCCGGCGTTGCTTCCACGGTCGCGGTCGGCACGTTCGCTGGACAAATCCATCTCGACGGCGTTCTCGACGAACCGGCCTGGCAACAGGCGGGCGTCATCGCCGATCTGACCCAGCAGTCGCCGAAGCCCGGCGAGACGACACCCTTCACCACCGAGGTCCGTCTGCTCGCCGACCGAGACAATCTCTACGTCGGCGTCATCTGTATCGACCCGGAGCCGTCCCGCATCGCGATCCACACGATGCAGCGCGACGGCAACATGCGCGGGGACGACACGATCTCGATCGTTCTGGATTCGTTGAACGATCACCGCACGGGATACCTCTTCGAGTTCAACGCCGCGGGGGCTCGGCTGGACGGCCTGATTTCGGACCCCAATACGCAGGATCCCTCGCTCGACTGGGACGGGATCTGGGACGTGCGCGCCCGCGTCACGCCTACCGGATGGACGGCCGAGTTCGTCCTGCCGGCGCAGACGATCCGCTTCAATCGGACGCAGGGACAATGGGGCTTCAACATCCAGAGGTACGTGGCGCGGGAGCTCATCACGCTCCGATGGACCGGCACCACCCTCGATGCGAACCTGCTCGATATGCGCCGGGCCGGCACCCTGACCGGTGTCGACACGCTCTCGCAGGGGTGGGGCCTCACGATCTCCCCCTACGTGCTCGGGCGCTACGAGCTCGACCGGGACACGGACCACAGCTTCACCAAGGGGCAGGCGGGCCTGGACGTCGGCTACCACGTCACGTCCCAGCTCGACGCGGTCCTGACGGTCAATCCCGACTTCGCCGAGGTCGAAGCCGATGCGCTCCAGGTCAATCTCACGCGCTTCGCGCTCTTTTTCCCCGAGAAGAGGCCGTTCTTCACCGACGGGGCGAACTTCTTCGACTTCGGCCTCGATCTGAGGGACGACTTCATTCCTTTTTACTCGCGGCGCGTGGGCCTCTACAACGACCGCATCATCCCGATCATCGCGGGTCTGAAAACGGTCGGGCGCGCTGGCCCCTGGGGCATCGGCGCCCTGGACGTCCAGACGAAGGACGTTTTCGGCGTGCCGGGCACCAACCTCGCTTCCGGACGCGTGACCTACGACTTCAACGAAAACCTGCGGGTCGGAGCCATCGGCACCAACGGCGATCCCGACGGCCGGTCGAGCAACTCGCTCGCCGGTCTCGACGCGGTGTGGCAGACCTCGAGCTTCCAGGGCGACAAGAACCTCGGCTTCGGGCTGTGGGGGGCCCGCAGCTTTGGAGACGTCGGCTCGGGCGAACGCGGGGGCTGGGGCGTGAAGTTTCAATACCCGAACGATCTCTGGTCCGCGGACGCGGCCTTCAAGGAGTTCGGCGACTCGCTCGATCCGGCTCTCGGGTTCCTTCCGCGACCCGGCACACGGCAGTACAACGCCAACATGGCCTACCAGCCGCGCCCCTCGGGAGGTCCGTTCGCCTGGGTGCGCCAGTTCTTCTTCGAGCTCTCCCCGAGAGTCGTGACGGATCTCCACGGAGAGACCGAGACGTGGCGCGTCTTCATGGCGCCCCTCAACCTCGTCACGCAGGAGGGCGATCATTTCGAGGCCAACTACGCTCCGGAGTTCCAACGCCTCGACGCTCTCTTCGAGATCGTCTCGGGCGTGGTCATTCCGGCGGGCAGCTACCAGTTCAATCGCTTCCGGATCCAGGCCGAGTCATCCGACTCGCGGCCTCTTTCGGTCGGCGGCACCGTCTGGTTCGGTCAGTTCTACGACGGAAACCTCACGCAGGTCCTGGGCTCTGTCAAATGGACGGAGGGCTCCGGGCACCTGCAGCTGACCCTCGCGACGGAAGACGACATCGGACATCTCCCCCAGGGGGACTTCACGGTGCATCTCTGGCAGCTGAAGGGCGTCTACGCGTTCAACCCGAACCTTGTTCTCGCGACGTTCTTCCAGTACGACTCGGAGGTCGAGAACCTCGGGATGAACGCGCGGCTGCGGTGGACGATCCAGCCCGGCCGGGACCTCTTCTTCGTCTGGAATCGCGGGTGGCGCCATCCCCTGGGTCCGGACGCCCCGTACTTCCTGACGCCCGTGGACGACCAGGTGATCCTCAAGCTGCGCTGGACCTTTACCCACTGAACGCGCGGTTTCGGCCGCTGACCATTCTCCGTTAGAGTCGCCGGATCGACGACAGCGCCTTCTGGAACGCTCCGGAGAACGTCGAGCGCTTCGCCGCGCGCGAGCCGGACAAGCGCCTGATGGAGCTTCTCGGGGAACACGCGGATCCATCGCGGGTCCGGGTCCTCGATCTCGGCTGCGCGGCCGGCCGCAACGCTGTGGTCCTGGCTGAGAAAGGGTTCGACGTCGCGGCCCTGGACGCCTCCCGCGCCATGGTGGCGAAGACCCGCGAGCGAATCGCGCCCATCCTCGGCGCCTCGGAGGCGTTGAAGCGCGTCCGCGTCGGCCGGATGGACGATCTCTCCACGTTTGATGACGGGAGCTTCGACCTCGTCGTGGCGCTTGGCATCTACCACTGCGCACAGGTCAGGGCGGAGTGGGACCGCGCCCTTTCCGAGACGGCGCGCGCCCTCAAGCCCGGAGGACGGGTGCTCGTGTCCGTGTTTACGCCGGAGACCGACCTCACCGGACGCGGCATCCGTGCCGTCCCCGGTGAACCCGACGTCTACGAGGGCTTCGATACCGGAGGCCGGCACGTCCTGGTGGACGCCGAGGCCCTGGACCGCGACATGGCTCGCTTCGGCCTTTCGCCGCTCGAACCCACGCGCGTCGCCCGACCCAAAGTCGAAATCGGCCGGCGCGTCTCGGCCAACGGGCTGTACGGAAAGACGAAGAGCTAGGTTCCCGCCTTCTTCGGCGTCTCCGGAGACGCAGCCGGCTCCTCGGCCGGGCTCCACGTCTTGTCGGGGTTGTAGCGATCCATCTTCTGGAACAGCTCGAGCGTGTTCGGCCCGAGGTCCTTCTGATAGACGACGCCGTCGTGGCTCACGATGAAAGTCATCACGCCGGTCACTCGGTAGTCGCTTGGCGCAGCCGCGAGCGCGAAGCCGCCGATCATGACCCCTTTCACGACGAAGTCCAGCTTGCCGAGCGGCGCCGCGGGGCCCTGACCTTTCAGGACCTTGAAGTAGTAGCCGTGGAGCGGATCGGCCTTCTTCGTGTAGCCCTCGGCGATCGCATCGGCGACCGTTTCTGAGAGGGGCCCTCCTACGGTTCCGTCGGAATTGTGCCACGCGAGGCCGTCCTGCTTTCCCGGCGTGCTGATGATCTTCTGTGCGTACTGGTTCAGACTCGACCCGTCATGCTTCTCGAGCGCGTATTCGTGCTGCGCGTCGACGAATTCGCGGCAGACTTCAATGGCGTCCAGCTCGTTCTGCCCGATGCGGCGATAGAGGACTTCCCGCTTCCCGGCCTTGGAGTCGAAGAGCCACCGACCGCCCTTGCGGACGATCGGGATCGGAAGCGGCCAGTCCTCTTTTCCGACCGAGAGAGTCGCGAGATTCGGGTTCTTCGCGTCGGGGACGATTTCGGTCTTCTCACGGGCCTGGGCCGCGAACGCCTCGGCCTGATTCTTCCCCTGAACCGGGTCGCTGGTGACGACGAGATCCTTCCCGTCCGGGCCGAGGATTTTCATCAGGGCCGGCACGTCGTAACTCGCGGCCGCCGCGATCAAAGCGTCAGAGGCCGCCTTCGGGGTGTCGAAAGTCTGCTGGGCGACCGCCGCCGGAGCCGTAGATTTCGACTTGTCCTGAGCCGAAGCATCAGCGGCGGGTGCGAGCAGGAGCACGCAAACCATTCCGGAGCCAAGCCACTGCTTCATGACGCTTACCTCCGCCTTCCGCCGCCGCCACCCCTGGAGCCTCCCGCTCGGGAGCTCATGCTCGAGGAGCCGCGGGAGCTGCTTGACCTGGCACTGCTGCCGCTGTAGCCGCCTGAGCCGCCGCCGAAGCCGCCGGACCTCGAGCCGCTGCTGCGGCTGCTGGCGCTGGCCCCGGCTCCGCCGCCGCGGCTGCCGGCTCCGGCTCCCCCACTGCGGCTGCTGGCGCTGGCCCCGGCTCCGCCAGCGCGACTGCCGGCCCCGGTTCCGCCAGCGCGGCTGCTGGCACTGGCTCCGGCTCCGCCAGCGCGACCGCCGGCGCCGCCCTGCCCGCGAGCCGACTCGCCGCGCGCGGATCCACCGTACTTGCTGGCGGTCGCCTTGTTCGAGTAAGGGGCGCCGCCGCGATGCTGGGAGTTATGTTGCCAGTTACCGCTCCCGCTCCCGCCGCGGTTGACATTCGTGTTCCTGTTGAAGTTGTTGTTGTTGTTTATGTTGATCGTGTTGTTCCCACCCCAGGAGCAGCCGCAGCAGGAGCCGCCCCAGATGGCTGCGCCCATCGCCATACCGACGCCGAAGGTGACCAACCCGGCGCCCGGGTAATAAGGTGGGTAATAGACCGGCGGGTACGGATAGACCGGCGGCGGGTAGACGACCGTCGGATTGTAGGAAGGGACGTAGACGACCTCGGGGTTCGTCGGTTGCACGACGATGACCGTCTTCTCTTCGACGACCTTCGTCTCGACTTTTTGCTGCTCGTTGGACTTGAGGGCGCCCTTGTCCTCGGCTTTCTTCCGCATCCGCTGGACGGCGTCCATGACCTCGTTCTCCTGGGCGAGGAAGGCGTCCCCAAGCTCCGTGGTCCACTGGATGTCGTCCGCGAGCCGCTTCACGACCTCGGGAACCGCCGCCATCGACTGGATGGACGGGTCCCAGGGCTGCTTGGCAACCGCGTCGGCCAGCGCCTTGTCCTTGAGGTCCTTGTTCTTGGCGAGCCACTGCTGCAGTTGGATCAGCTCGAGAGGGTAGGTGGACGCCGCGAGCGTCTGGGCCAGAAGCGGATCGGGATACAGAGCGATCGGAGCCACCAGCGAATCGAGCTGGTCCGGGGAGAGTTTCTCGGCCGCCGGTTCTGCCGCCGGTTCGGCCGGTGTCGCCTGCGGAGTCTCCTGCGCGAGAAGGGCGCTTTCGCCTTGGGCGAGAAGCGCGACGCAAATGAGCGCCAGGAGCCTGCGGGTTCGATACGAAATCGTTTCCATGGCTTCTCCTTCACCAGGGCGCCGTGCCAACTCCATGTCCCAGGCCGAGCATACCCCTCGCTCTCCCCGCAGTAGAGAGAGTTTCGCCCCCGTGTCGAGCCGGTGAGATGTCCTGGGGATGGGCCGCCGCGAAGCCGATCGCTATCCCGCCCGCGCCGGCTCGGACGGCTGCCGGTCCGGGATCTCGACTGGTCGCGCCTCGCGCGCTCCCTCCGTTTAGGGTCGCCGTATCGGCGACAGCGCCTGCTGGGACACCCCGCAAAAGGTCGAGCGCTTCGCGGCGCGCGAGCCGGACAGGGACACTTCTATTTGGTCACCCACGTCCGAATGATGACGAAATTGTTGACGTGATTCGGAGGAACCAGATAGTCGATGCTCACGGTCCAGTTGTTCGCGAGGGCGTCTCGCAGGAGGTCGAGCATTCCCTGCCGCGTCGGAAGGTTCCCGTCGTTTCGGAGCTGAAAACCGAACGCCTTGCCCGGCTGACTGTCCAGCCAGACCACGACCTCGACGTCGATGAAATCGGAGGGCGGTCCGTAGCCGGTGCCCACGTCGTGCACACGCAGAAGCGTGACCTTGCCGGTCGCATTCACCTGCGCCGAGGCCAGGGAAGCCAGGACCGTCAGGGCCAGGGCCGCGATGACGACTCGAACCGCTCTATTCATCTCGAGCTCCTTTCGGTGATCCCTCGATTCAGGGCACGATCCAGGCACGCACGATGCGGCCGTTTCGGAAGCCCGTGCGGTAGTAATCGAAATGCACCCGGAGATTTCCTTTGAAGGCCTTGCGAAGAAGACTCAGCATCCCGCGCCGTGCGCCCTTGCTGGCGTCGTCTCGCAACTGGAAGCCGAACGCGCGGCCGGGCATGCTGTCGAGCCAGGCCACGACCTCGACGTCGAGAAAGTCCGTCGGCGGACCGTATCCGGTCCCCAAATCGTGGACGCGCAGGAGGGTGACTTTCCCTTCCGCGGCGAGCAGGCTGCCGATCGGATCGTCCGTGTTGATCTCGAAGGCCGCTCGGCCGAATGTCGCCGCCCGCAGGGCTCCGGTCGTGGGATGGACCTCGAGATCGATGACGTTTGCGGCCGGCATTCCGTTGCTGTACGCGTCCCAAAACCACGTATTGCCGCCGTCGAAGCTTCGCCCCCGATAGACGCCCCGCTTCGTGCCCACGTAGATCGTCTGAGGAAGGAGGCGATCGACGGCGAGCGCGCCGCCGCTCGCAAGGCCCTGGCCGATCCTCAGGCCGCTCGGCAGATCCGACGTGATGTCCGCCGCGGTCATGGACGTGGGCGCCGCAGACGACCGCCGCAGCCGGTAGACACGCCCGGCGCCCGATCCGGAAAAAGCTGCGAAGACCGTCGACGGATCGGAAGCGTCGACCCGGATGTCCCGGAAGTTTGCCGCGTTCGGGTGCGTGAAAACGATCTGCCAGTTTGCGCCTCCGGGGCCGGCGTAGAGCTTCCCGTCGTTGCCGGCGGCATAGTAGAGATTGACCTTCGGATCGACGGCGGAGCGCACGATGCTGCCCGATGGCGGCCGGAACAGCGAAGACCAGTTGCCGGGCGGCTGCGGATTCGTCGTCTGAAACAGCGCGCCACAGCCACCGGGTGGCGATACGCCGGGCACCGGCGAAGCCAGCAGCGTCGACGGCTGGCCGGGATGAACCTGCCAATAGGTGTTGAAAACCGCGCAGCCGTCCAGGACCCCGATGCCGCCGGGGAGCCCTCCGGCGATGTTCGCCCAGGAGGAGCCGCCGTTCGTCGATCGGGCGAGGCTGTCGATGCCCTGGCCCATGGCGTACATGATCTGGGCGTTCGACGTGTCGATGTCGACGGTCGCGCCGTCGCCGAAGCCGCCGATCTGATTCCACACGGTGCTGCTGCCGTCGAACTTGATGTTCCCGTTGTCCTGGGTCCCGCCGATGACCACGTCGGCCTGGGTTGCGGCGTCGGCGATGTCGTAGAACTCTGTGTTGGTGATCCCTTCCCCGACGAACGTCCAGCTAGACCCCCCGTTCGTGGACTGGTAGATCCCGCCGTCGTTGCCGCTGTAGATCACGCCCGCCGTCACGGGATCGTTCGCGAACGCGTGGTGGTCGGCGTGGGCTCCCGTGAGCGGGCTGAAATTCGCTCCGCCGTCGGTCGAGCGGAAGATGCCCACGCCCGTGATGTAAACCGTGTTCGCGTCGGAGGAGTCGACACCGATCACGTCGTTGAAGATGCCGCCGAAGGGCGCGGTCGTCTGGAGGGACCAGTTCGCTCCTCCGTCGGCTGTGCGGAAGAGCTGGAAACCGGACGAGCGCGTGTAACCCGCGTAGAGGGTACCGGGAGCGGCTCGGCAGAGCGCCAGGGTCACCTGTGAGAGGTCGCTCGTTGGAAGTCCTCCCGACAATTGGACCCAGTCCGCGTTGCCACCAGACCCGCCGGTCGTGGTCCGAAAGACCCCCTGACCGGCCAGGGCGGCGTACAGAATGTTCGGGTTCGTCGGATCCATCACCAGGTCGGTCGCTTCGCCCCCGGATTTCGAGAGTTGCCACGACGCGCCGCCGTCGGCCGACCGATAGATGCCGCTCGCGGACGATACGTAGAGGACGTTGGAGTTGGCGGGATTCACGAGCAGGACTCCCCAGCGGATCTCGGCCCCGAGGTCCCCCGAGAGTTGCGTCCAGGTGACCCCGGCGTCGGACGAACGGAAGACACCGGTTCCGGCCAGCGCGACGTAGACGCGCGACGGCGCCGAGGGGTCGACGGCGATCGCCGCGACGTCGAGGCTGGGCAGACTGTCCGTGATCGGAGCCCAGGTCGCGCCCCCGTCCGTCGTCTTCCAGACTCCCGAACCGATCGCTCCGACGTAGAGAGTGGACGGCGCGGTCGGATCGATGGCAATCGCGGTAACCCGGCCGTTGGCGCGAAAGTCACCGCTCATGATGAGCCGCGGGCCGATGGAGACCCATCTACCCTTCCCGGGAACCGGGTTCTCGAATCTCGCCGTCACAGCGCTTCTCGCCCGATCGGGCATATCCAGCTTGTGGTCGGCGTCGGTTTCGACGCGGACGTCGAACTCCCCCACGGGCGACGTGATCGTCCGCGAGACGTAGACCGAGCTTCCGGCGGCGAGGCCCTTCGTCGTCACGTCGTAGGCTCCGGGAGCGCGTCCGGACGCCGCCTGCCCCGGATCGATCGAGGTGCGGAACGTCTGGGTGACGGGATTCTGCCCCGCGTTCCGGATGCGGAAGCTGATCGTGACCTGGCGTGGCCGCGTCGGGTCGAACCGCGCCGCGGAGATCGAGAGGTCTTCGATCCGCAGATCGACTCGAGGTCTCTCATCGCGCGAGAGGGTATTGCGTCCGGGCTTGCTCTCCTTGGAGTGAAAGCGAGGATTGATCTCCGCGGAGACAACGCCCTCGAACGCCGCCGCGGACCAAGGGACCTCGACCGTTTGCTTCTCGCCGGCTCGCAGTGTCACGAGTCGGCGGGCCGCGATCCTGTCTCCGACCCGGAGAACCAGTGGAGCGCTTCCGGGAGCCCTCCCGGTGTTTTCGACGGTCGCTCGCAGCAATCCGGGTTGGTCGGGGACGAACTGGACGTCCGAGACCGTGAACGACGCAGCGGCCGGAGGCGGGCGCGCCACGACCGCGTCGACGGACAACTCGTTGTCGTTGCGATCGATTTCCAGGTGGGCCTGATCGGGATCCACGCGCAGGGCCAACGTCTGGACGCCCTCCTTCTCGGGTTTCCATGGAAAGCGAAGCATCTGCATCTGGAACGCACCCAGGTCGATGGTCTTCGACGCGACCCGGTCGTTGCCGGCGAAGAGAACCACGAGGACGGCCCCTTCGGCGTGGGAGGCGCGGTTGCGCACCTTCGCCGTGACGTCCACCGCCTCTCCCGGGGTGGGATACAGCAATGAGGGGGTCAGCTCGATCGCCACCAGATCCGCCATCTCGTCGGGCCGCAGTCGCTCTTGAGACTCCGCGGGCTGCGCCCAAAGAGCCCGCTGCGACAGACCCAGGACCGCAATCGCGGCCATCGTAAGAACGAGGACTCGACAGGCAGGAACGCTGCGGTGCCGAGACGTGGATCCGATACCTGATGACATGTGGTAGCCCGTGGGTCTCCTGATGGCTCGACGCTCGGAGCCTACCTGTGGTCGCGTGAGCCTTGGGAAAGGACTAGCCGAGGCTAATGGGTTTTTAACCTCGGACCGCGCGAATCCGAAAATGGCCTGCACTCGTTTCGTGCAAGTGGTCATTGCGCGTCGATCCCGACGCGAAGAGGATCAATCGCCGAGGATCACCAGAGGAAGGCCGATGCGGATCGCAAGCTTGGGTCATGCGTTCTTTGCCTTGACCATGATCGGCCTGGGAATCCTGGGTCTGATCAAAGGCGATTTCACCCCGATATGGCTGCCCGTGTCCGAAGGTCTGCCCGCGCGCCAGGTCGTGGCCTATCTCTGCGCCCTCGTCTCTCTGGGGTGCGGAATAGGCCTGCTCTGGCAGCGCGCAGCTACCGTCGCTTCCGGCGTGCTGCTCGCGTATCTCCTGGCTTGGCTGCTGCTG
The DNA here is from genome assembly GCA_046725935.1 of Acidobacteriota bacterium. Lineage (GTDB taxonomy): Bacteria > Acidobacteriota > Thermoanaerobaculia > UBA5066 > Gp7-AA6 > DAHUXD01. The sequence continues at coordinate 14,176 of JBKOZO010000009.1, forward strand.
CTGAGATTGCCGAACATCTTCCTCTCTCCTACCATTGACACGATTTGGGCAGCGTGTGAGGTCGCCGTGATGGTGGCGGCCGCCTGGGTTCTGTACGTCTGGTTCGCCGGCGACCGGGACGGGCAGCGCCTCGGCTTCGCCGCCGGCGACGAGGGTCTGCGCATCGCGAGGGTCCTCTACGGCGTAGCCTTGATCCCCTTCGGCCTCGCCCACTTCCTCTATCTCAAACAAACCGTCGTGCTCGTGCCTGGCTGGCTGCCATGGCCAGTGGCCTGGGCCTACTTCACCGGCGGTGCCTTCATCGCGGCAGGTATCGCCGTGGTCATCGGTGTGTGCGCACGGCTAGCAGCCATGCTGTCGGCGCTGGAGATAGGCATGTTCACGCTGCTCGTGTGGGTTCCCATCATCGCGAAAGGCGCCACCACGTTCCAAGGGCACGAGTCCATCGCCTCGTTTGCATTGACCGCCGGCGCCTGGATGGTGGCGGACTCCTACCGCGGCATGACCTGGCTCGCCGTGGGCAGGCACCAGTCCGGCGTGGCCGCGCCAGCGATCGAGGAGATTGGTCGGGGCGAGAGGATTTGAACCTCCGACTATTCGGTCCCGAAGGGGATTCGTTTGGTCACCCACGTCAACTCATGACACGGATACCAACAAATTCGCGGCTTTCTGCCCCGTCGCGATAACCAGACAAACAGGATTCAACGGAGAGAACAGGCACAAACGGACACAGCACCCCGAGCTCGTGGCCCGCCGGCCGGGTGTGGCGTCAGCCCGCCCAGGTTTGCGACTTCGCCCTGCGGTTGCCCTGGACCGGGTTCGACTCCTGTCCGACCGCTCCTACTTCCCGACGAGCTTCTGGAATCTCGGGTTCTTGCGCAGCGGATCGAAGTTGAGGTCGATCTTCAGCCAGCCGGGCGAGAGGACGTACGGGATCTTCAGCAGGGGCTCGAGCAGGTCGATTGCCTTCTCCGGCTCACCGACCAGCATGTAGATCCGGACGAGCTGGTGCTGATTGTAAGGGCCGAAAATCGCATCTTTCGCCACCGGCAGGAGCTCGACTCCGCGTTGGCCTTCGCGGATCGCCTCCTCCTTCCGGCCCAGGTATGCGAGCGCGAGGCCGAGGAGAACGTGCCGCTGAGCATCGTCGGGCGCCGCTCGAAGCTGCTCCTCGAAAGCCTTCCTCGCCTCTTCGGCATACTTGTGGACGTTCGCCGTGTCACCCTTCAAGGCGTAGGCCTGCGTCAAGCACATAGCCCAAGCACCCTTGTCGTTGTCGAAGGCGCTTGGTGTCAGACGCAGCAGCAGTTCCTGCTGCCCCTCATCGAGGACCCAGACCAGATCTTGGTAGGCCGCCAGGTAGGCCACGAGCGCCGTGGGATCGATGGCCTTTGGCGCGGCCGCGAGCACCGCCCTGGCCCCGGCAAGATCTCCCTCCCCGAGGAAGGTCATCGCCTTGCCTTCGATTGACGCGAGGTTCGCGGGCGCGAGGGCGAGAGCCCGGTCGAGGGTCTCCCTTGCCTCCACATAGCGGCGCAAACGCACGAGCGCATTGCCCAGCCCTGCCTTCTGACTCACCGACCGGGGGTCCAGGCGCTCCGCCTGCCGGAAGTGCTCCACGGCCGCATCCCATCGGCCAAGACTCATTTCCGCAAACGCCATCGATCTCAGCAGGTCCGTGCTCGCCGGATCGAGGCGTTGTCCCTTTCCGTATTGCTCCAGCGCGCGACCGGGGTCCCCGACAACGAGACGCTCGTAATCGCCGAGGGCCTGGTACCCCTCGGGCCGGTTGGGGGAAAGCGCCACGGCCTTCTCGGCCGCCTCCTGCGCACGCTCGGCCAGCTGAAGCGTGGGCGTGCTGGCGAGGTAAAGTACCGCGTTGGCCATCGAGAGCGCCGCCCACGCCTGTGTAAAGCCGGGGTCCAGAGCCACCGCCTGCTCGTAGAAACCGAGCGCCTTGCGCAGGCTGGGCGGATCGGTGGCCCCTCCACCTTGATCCGCCTCTCTACCTTTGAGGAACGCGTCATAGGCCGCGAGGTTCTCCGTCGGCTTCTCGGAAAGCCGCTTCTCCTCGCCTGCTCCCAGCGCAGCACCGAGCGCCTGAGCCACCTTCGTCGCGATCTCCGACTGCACCTGAAACACGTCCGTCAGCGAGGCGTCGAATGGCTTCTGCCACCTCGAGGTCGGGGCGCCAGATCCGGAGATCTCGACCAATTCCGGGCTCACGTGGACCCGGCTCGTGCCGGCGCTCTTCTCCCAGCGCACCGTCGCCGTCAGCAGATACGCCGCGTCCAGCTCCTGCGCAATCTGCCTGGGAGTCTTCGTCGTCTTCTTGTAGGGGGTCGAGCTGCCGCGGGCAATGACCTGGAGCCCGGGTACCGAGGTCAACTTGCCGCGCACCTCGTCCGCGATGCCGTCGGCGAAGTACTCGTCCTCGGGGGCGCCGAGGTTTTCGAATGGCAGCACCGCGACGCGTTCGACGCCGCCGGAGGCGGTCGTCCCGGTCTTCGCTCTCCTCGACCAGAGCAGCCCCGCGACGGCCAGCACCGCGATGACCGCGGCCGCGATCCAGAACTTCCCACGCGGGGCCGGGGCCGCCTGTATGCCGCTCGTGACGGTGGATCTCGCGCTGGAAGCCTCCGAGAGCGCGAACGTGATGTCCTTCGCCGTCTGGAACCGATTGTCCCGGTCCTTCTCCAGACAATGCTTGACGATATGGTCGAGGGCGGCCGGAATGTTCTTCCCGGACTCCGTCAGCTCTGGTGGCTCCTGAAGGAGGATCGCCGCCAGCGTGTCGCTCGCCGTGTCCTTCTTGAACGCCTTCTTACCGGACAAGAGCTCATACAGGACCGCCCCGAAGGAAAAGATGTCCGAGCGATGATCGACCGGCAGTCCCCGTACCTGTTCCGGGGACATGTAACCCACCGTCCCCATCACCATCCCCGGCGCCGTGTGTCCCGATCCGGTCGGTGCGCTGGTCAGCTCGTCGGGCGGCACCTCCTCGATCCGCTTGGCGAGACCGAAGTCGAGAATCTTCACGTGCCCGTCTCTCGTGACGAACACGTTCTCGGGCTTGAGGTCCCGATGCACGACGCCCTTGCCGTGAGCCGCCGACAACCCTCTCGCGATCTGCAGCGCCCAGTCCACCGCCTGCTTCTGGGAGACCGGGCCGGTGTCGAGCTTTCCCCTCAACGTCTCGCCCTCGAGAAGCTCCGTGACCGCGTACGCCGTCCCGTCCTGCTCCCCGAAGTCGTGGATCGCGAGGATGTTCGGATGCGACAGCGCCGCAACCGACTTTGCCTCGCGCTCGAACCGCGCCAGCGCATCCGGATCGTTCGCGACCGTCTGCGGGAGCACCTTGATCGCCACTTCCCGATCGAGCTTCTTGTCCCGTGCCCGGTACACCTCCCCCATCCCGCCTGCGCTCAACGGCGAAAGGATCTCGTAGGGGCCGAGACAAGTCCCGGCTGCAAGTGTCATCGAATTTCTGCTGGCGGAATTCTAGAGGATTGGTCGGGGCGAGAGGATTTGAACCTCCGACCACTCGGTCCCGAACCGAGTGCGCTACCAGGCTGCGCTACGCCCCGAGGAGTCGGCCTTTATACGCGATTCGGGGTTTCGGGGCAATTTGCGGCTGGAAAGGACGGGATCCCTCGCTGTGCTCGGGATGACGGCCACACGCTCGGGATGACGGCAGCCGTCTACTGGACCCGCAGCGCGAGCTTGCCGCCGTTGAGCTCGAGGCGAAGGGTGCGGTTCTCGCCGCCGGAGAGTTGGGCGTTCATGGTCGCGAACGCGGACGGCATGTCGGGTCCGGAGAGCCAGGCCTTGATGGCCGCGGTACCGGACGGGACGGTCATCGTCGCGGTGACGGTGCGGCTCTCGTTCTTCTTGAACGAAAACGGCTTTCTCAAAATGATCTGGTCGTTCACGGCGACCATGACGTGGCCCACGAGCATCGGAGAATCGAATGCGAGCTTGAGGGTCGCGTTGCCGGGCACCGCGGGCACGGGGCCCTGCTGGGCGGGCGCCGCGGCGGCCTGCGAAGTCTGGCCCGCCGGCGGCACGACCGGGCCGACCTGAGGCTTCTTGCCGGCGACCGCTTCCCTGGGCCTGGGGGCCTTCTTCCTGGCGGCCTCGGCGGCGGCGGCCTTCGCCTCCGCGATCTTCTGGTCGGCTTCGTCGCGGATCGCCGGCGCGTCGGTATTGCTGGCATCGGCGGCGAGGGCCTCTTCGGCCTTCACCTTCGCGTCGTCGAAACGCCCTTCGGCAAGCGCCGCCCGCGCCGCCTCGACGGCCCGTCCGGCCTCCAGCTTCTTGCGCTCTTCGACTTGCCGCGTCGCAATGGCGTTCTCGGCCATCTGCGCGTATTTGCGGGCTTCCTCGTTGTTCGGGCTCTTCGCGAGCACCTGCCGGAGCTTGGCGAGGCTCTCTTCGTACTTTCCGGCGGCGAATAGCGCCTGCCCTTCTTTCAGCGCGGCCTGGCGTTCCCGAACGTCCTGCTCGAACAACGCGTCGCGCTTGACCGTCGGCCGGGAGGCCATCGCGGCCCGGATCCCGACGATCACGAGGATTAAGACGGCCAGACCCGCGACGGCCATGACCACGCGCCAGAACCACTGCGGGTTGACCTCGCGCCTGGCCATCTTCTTCCATTGCTGCGGCGCGGGTGCGGGCGCGGCGCTGCCGGCGACGGGTGGAGGCGGCATAGGCGGCAATTCCTCCGACGGCATCCGTGATGGAGGAATCGTCTCGACACCGAGGTCGGGTGCCGCGGTCGTTGCCTCGTGCTCGTGCGCTTCGGCCGGCGGCGGAGGAGGAGTGGCGGCGCCGGAGGCATCGCCAGCAACCGGAGGGACGACAGGGGGTGGAACGACTGTCGTGTCGCGACCGGCAGCGCCCGGCGCGCCCTGCGCCGCGAGCTCCTGGAGATTCGCGAGCTTCAGCGTCGGGAGGTTCTCCGCGGCCGACACCATCGTGCCGAGGTCCTGCAGCGCCTTCTGCTCCTCGAGGTGCGCCTTCAGCTGATAGAGCGCCAGCGCCATGTCCTTGCCGCGCTGGTACCGATTCCAGGGGTCCTTCGCCATGGCGCGAGCCACGATCGAGTTGAACTCGGGAGGAATGTCGCTCGAGAGCTCGGCCGGAGGCGTGAAGTCCTCGTGGACGATCTTGTACGAAATCGCCGTCAGGTTGTCGCCCTGGAAGGGCTTCCGGTTGGTCAGCAGCTCATAGAGGACGACTCCGAGGGAAAAGATGTCGCTTCGGCCGTCGACGGGCGCGCCGGAGACCTGCTCGGGCGACATGTAGTTGGGCGTTCCGAGAAACTGTCCCGTCGTCGTCAGATTCGAGGAGGCGACCTTGGCGATGCCGAAGTCGGTGATCTTCACCTTGCCGTCGGTCGTCAGGATGATGTTCGCCGGCTTGATGTCGCGGTGGATGATCCCCTTGCGGTGCGCGTAGTCGAGCGCCTCCCCGATCTGGGCGATCAGGTCGGCGATCTCGTCCCACGTGAACTTGTTCTTCTCGGCCAGGAGCGACTTCAGGTTACGCCCCTCGATGTACTCCATGGCGATGAAGGAGGCACGGCTCTCGGTGTCCTCTCCGATGTCGTGGATCGTGACGATGTTGGGGTGAGACAGAATCCCGGCGGTCTGCGCCTCGCGGACGAACCGCTCCCGGAACTCGCGGGATTCGGAGTCGTCGTCCCCGGTCTGGGATGTCTTGATGGTCTTGATCGCGACGAGCCGGCCGATGACGGGGTCCTTGGCGAGGTAGACGACCCCCATCGCGCCCTTGCCGAGCTCGTTTAGGACCTCATAACGGCCGAGCTTGCCCACGCGAGAACCCGCCGCTACCTTACCGGACATAGGTTTGGAACGAGTCCCTCCCAGGCCAGGAAACGGCGCACGACGCACGGAGATCGTACGACGCACCAGGTCGGCGAAATTCTAGCAGGTTGAGGAACTCCCTCGCAGGAAAGCCATTCCGAGCGGCCCGCTCCGGCGCGCCCGCCCGTCGCCCCGCTGCGGGCATATTCTCGCAGCCATGGAAGACGCCGCTGCTTCGGTCAGGCCCGAGACGATCCATCGCTTCGAGGCCGGCACGCTGGAATCGCGCGAGGACTGCGTCACCGTGGAAGAGCCCCTCGAGATCCGCATGGGAGCGGAGACGTTGGCCGTGACGATGCGCACGCCGGGGACCGACTTCGACCTCGCATCCGGATGGCTGCTCGCAGAGGGCATCGTGCACCGGCCCGACGAGATCGTCCGGCTCGAGCACTGCCGCGAGGTCCGCTCGCCCGAGGAAGAGGGCAACGTCGTCGTGGTTCGGGCCACGGTCCCTTCGCGCACGCTTCTCGACCGCGCGCGTCGCCTCCTCGTCACCACCTCTTCCTGCGGGCTCTGCGGGAAGGCGTCGATCGAGGCGGTGCACGGCCGGTTCCCGGCGGTGGAATCGAACGCGCGCGTCTCCCCCGCCGTCCTCTCCCGGCTGCCGGACACGCTGAGGCGGGCGCAGACGGCATTCGGCCAGACCGGCGGCCTACACGCGGCCGGGATTTTCGACCTCGACGGGAACCTGCTGTGTGCCCGCGAGGACGTCGGCCGGCACAATGCCGTGGACAAGGCCATCGGCTCGATGTTTCGTCAGGGCCGGGTGCCGCTGTCGGATGCCCTCCTTCTGGTCTCGGGAAGGGCGTCGTTCGAGATCGTGCAGAAGGCCGTCGCGGCCGGGATCCCGATCGTCGCCGCCGTCTCGGCACCGTCTTCTCTCGCGATCGATCTGGCGCGGCCGTCGGCCGTCGCGCTCGTGGGCTTCCTTCGAGAGGGAGGATTCAATCTGTATTCGGGGGTCGACCGCGTCGACGCTCCCGCGCCCGTTCGATCAGCGCCGGCAGGACCCAGCCCAGCATGACGCCGGCGAAGACGAGCAATCCGACGGCCACGAGAAACGCGACGCCGATCGCCAGACACGAGAGAGCGGTCATGCACCGACCATTTTCGGCCATGAGGACCGGATCCCGGGAGGGATCCGCGTGATCGAACCGCGCGAGAGCGAGGAGCGGCTCGGCAGTCCCAAGGCGGTGGCGGCGGCGCTGATTCTGGCCGGGGTCGTCATCGCAGCGGCGCTCGTATTCGTGTGGGTTCTGTTCACCCGCGCCTGCGGCGGCCCTTCAATATAATCGCGGGCCATGAAAGTCTTATCCGCCCCCGACATCCGCAACGTCGCTGTGGTCGGCCACAACACCGTCGGCAAGACGACGCTCGTCGGCGCCCTCCTCCATGCGGCCGGTGCCATCAGCCGCCCCGGCAAGATCGAGGATGGCACCTGCCCGACCGACTTCGACGCCGAGGAGATCGACCGAAAGATCTCGATCAACCTGGCCGTCGCCCACGCCGTCCACCGGGACACCCGGATCAACTTCCTGGACGCCCCGGGTTACGGCATCTTCTCGCCCGAGGCGCGCGCCGCCGTCTCCGCCGCCGACTCGGCGATCATCGTTCTCGACGCGGTCTCCGGTGTCGAGGTGCAAACCGAGAAAGTGTGGAAGTTCGCGGCCGAGTTCGGCCGGCCGGTCCTCTTCGTGGTCAACCGGATGGACCGCGAGCGGGCGTCCTTCGACCGCGTCGTCGAGTCTCTCCAGAAGAAGTTCGGCCGCGGGGTCGCTCCCCTCCAGATCCCCGTCGGAGAGGAGAAGGCCTTCAAGGGCACGGTGGACCTCGTCCGCATGGAGGCCCACATCCACGAAGGAGGAAAACGGGCCGACGGCCCGATTCCTCCGGAGCTCGCCGAACGCGCCAAGGCCGAGCACGAGGCGCTCGTGGAGAAGGTCGCCGAAGGCGAAGACGACCTGATGGAGAAGTTCTTCGCCCAGGGCACTCTCGAGCCGGGGGACATCGTGCCGGGGCTCAAGCGCGAGATCGTCGAGCGCAAGGTCTTCCCGGTGATGTGCGCGTCGTCGTCTCTCGGGATAGGGGTGCTGCGCATCCTCGACGCCTGCGTCGCCCTGCTGCCCTCGCCGGAGGGCCGCAAGACCGAGGGGACCGGCAAGGACGGCAAGCCCGTCATGGTCTTCACCAACGAGAAGGACCACGCCGTCGGCCAGGTCTTCAAGACGGTCTCGGATCCCTTCGCGGGCCGGATCTCCTACGTGCGCGTGCTCGCGGGGCACTTCCAGTCCGACGGCAACTACTGGAACGCCGGCAGCGGAGTCCACGAGCGCTTCTCGGGACTGTTCCTCCCGCAGGGCAAGGAGCACGTCAACGTGCCCGAAGCGAAGGCCGGCGACATCGTCGCGGTCGCGAAGCTCAAGGAGACCTTGACCGGCGACACGCTCACGACCAAGGATCACGCGGCCGTCCTGCCGAAGCTGTCGGTGCCGGAGGCCTCGATCGCGTACGCCATCGAACCCAAGGCCAAGGGCGACGAAGACAAGATCTCCACCGCCCTCCACAAGCTGATCGAAGAAGACCCCTCGCTCAACTTCCAGCGTGACGAGGAGACCAAGGAGTTCCATCTCGCGGGCGCTTCCCAGCTCCACGTCGAGATTGCGGTCGCGCGGCTGAAGAAGCGCTACGGCGTCGAGGTCATCCTCCATCCGCCCAAGGTCCCCTACCGCGAGACGATCACCCGCAAGGCCGAGGCGCACGGCCGCCACAAGAAGCAGACCGGAGGCCACGGCCAGTTCGCCGACTGCCGGATCCGCGTGGAGCCTCTGCCGCGGGGCAAGGACTTCGAGTTCGTGGACGACATCTACGGCGGCGCGATCCCCCGCAACTTCATTCCCGCCGTCGAGAAGGGCATCCAGGAGGTCCGCCGCAAGGGCTTTCTCGCCGGCTATCCGATGGTCGACTTCCGCGTCACGCTCTACGACGGGCAGTACCACGACGTGGATTCCTCGGAGCTCGCGTTCAAGCTCGCGGGAGCTCTCGCTTACAAAGAGGCGATGGCGGCGGCCAAGCCGACACTCCTCGAGCCGGTCATGAACGTCGAGATCACGGCGCCGAACGAATACGTCGGAGACCTGATGGGCGACCTGTCCTCGCGCCGGGGCAAGGTCGAAGGAATGGACGCCGCCGAGGACGACACCGTCATCAAGGCTCAGGTGCCGATGGCGGAACTCTTGACCTACGGCGCGCAGCTGCGTTCGATCACGCAGGGCCGCGGCTCATTCCACCTCGAGTTTTCCCACTACGCCGAGGTGCCGCACGCCCTCCAGGAGAAGGTCATCGCGCAGTCCAAGAGCAAGGGCGGCGAAGCGAGCCACGCCTAGACGCTAGACGGTAGCCAGTCGGCTCCGGCTCCGTCATCCGTTTCCGCCGCCGGGCCTCCGCTCTATAAGGAGGGAACATGGAAACGGCGAAACTGCTTCGAGACCTCGAGAGTCTCCGCCCTGCGATCCGCGCGCGGCGCGAGGAGATCGAGAAGGCGCGCCGGCTGCCCCGGGATCTCGTGGACGACCTCTCAAAGACTGGCCTCTTTCGCCTCTCGGTCCCGCGCGCGGTCGGAGGAGACGAAGCCTCGCCTCTCGAGATCCTGCGCGCGATCGAGACGGTGGCGGCCGCCGACGGCTCGACCGGCTGGTGCGCGATGATCGGCGTCGGCTGCAACCTCTCCGCCGGCTACATGAGCGAGCGCGGAGCGAAGGAGGTTTTCCCCGATCCGAGCCGGCCGTCGGCGGGGATCGCCGCGCCGATCGGCAAGGCCGTCCCGTCCGACAGCGGGTACCGGATCCAGGGGCGCTGGCCCTTCGCCAGCGGCGTCACGCACGTGGACTGGCTCTGGGCAGGGTGCATCGTGACGGAGAACGGGCAGCCCCGGATGACGCCCCACGGGCCCGAGATCATCCACGCGTGGGTGCCGATCAAAGACGTCCAGATCCACGACACCTGGTTCGTCAGCGGCCTCGCCGGAACCGGGAGCAACGACATCTCGATCGCCGACGCCTTCGTTCCCGAGCATCGCGTCTTCGACCTTTTCGATCCCGCCAGGCACAGGCCCGAGCCTCTCTACCAGCTGCCCTCGATCGGCTGGTTCGTCTCCCAGGTCGTCGCGGTCAGCCTCGGAATCGCGCGGGGAGCGCTCGACGAATTGATCGAGATCGCGCAGACGAAGGTGCCCACCTTCAGCGCGGCCGTGCTGGCCGACCGGCCCGTGGCTCAGATCGACCTGGCGCGCGCCGAGGCGGCGCTCGACGCGGCCCGCGCCTCGCTCTTCGACTCCGTCGACGACCTCTGGCAAACCGCACGCGCCGGCAAGCAACCGACTATCCGCCAGGTCGCGCGGAACCGCGCCGCGGCGCTCCACGCCGCCGAGACCGGCGCCTCGGCCGCGCGCACCGCCCATGTGTTGGCGGGCGGGAGCTCGATCTACAACTCGTCGTCCCTGCAGCGGCACATGCG
>JBKOZO010000010.1:0-27650 GCA_046725935.1 Acidobacteriota bacterium
GGTCCAGGCTGTCGACGCCGAGAAACAGGCGGTCGGCGTGCAGCCCGCGCAACACCTGCTCGGCCTGCGGACCGACCAGAGAGGAGGAAACCTGGCGCAGCAGCCCCCCGATCATGATCAGGCGCACGTGCGTCAGGTGGGCGAGGGCGGAGGCCACATTCAGCGCGTTGGTGATCACGGTCAGCGAACGCAGCTTCAGGCCTCCGATCCGGCCAGCGATCGCCGCGGTCGTCGTACCCGAATCGAGAATGATCGTTTCCCCGTCGTGGATCATTTGCGCCGCGGCCTCGGCGATGCGCGTCTTTTCGGCCCGGTGAAGCGCCTGCTTGAGGACCAGCGGCATGTCCTCGGCTTCTTCTTCTCGGCGGAGCGCCCCGCCGTGGGACCGGATGACGCCGCCGGCGCGGGCGAGGGCGTCGAGGTCGCTGCGAATCGTGACCGCCGAGACGCCGAAACGAGCGGCGAGCTCTTGTACGGTCGCGCGGTCGCGCGACTCGATGAGCTCGTTGATCCGGGAGCGTCGCTCTTCCAGAAACAGCGCCGGCCGGCGGCGGGGCGCGCTCCCCGGCTTGCCGTCGAGTCTCGTAGCGCTGGTTTCGTTTGATTGCGTACGATTGCGCATGCTTTCCCCATATTCTAGACTTCGCCGTCAGCCCCTGTCGAGGAGGCGCCCTGAGAGGAACGGATTCTGAGCGACGCTGATCGCGAGCGTGGCCTCGCCGAGGGCGCGTTGCCGGCCGCACCCGACGGCGCCGAGGCCTGGTTCGCCCGGCTCGGATCGGCCGCTGCGTTTCGCTCTCTCCTCGAGGCTCCGTGGGAGGCGCAGCTGGAGAGAGGGTATGGGCACACGCTGCGCGAAATCTGCCAGCAGCCGCTGACCTGGCCCAAGACCGCGGCTGCCATGTCCGCCGCCGCCGATCGAATCCGGATCGCCATGATCGCGGGAGGAATCGCGGACGGCAGCGGAGCCCTGGTACTGACCGGATCGGGCAGCTCGTTCTTCGCCGGAGAGTGCGCGGCCGTACATCTCCAGGAGTCGCTCGGCGTCGAAGCGCGCGCGCTTCCGGCCGGCCAGATCCTGACTCACGCGCGCGGGTTCTTGCCTGCGTCGGGCCGCTGTCTCCTGGTCTCGCTGGCCCGCTCCGGAGACAGTCCCGAGAGCGCTGCGGTCGTCGAGCGCCTCCTCGGCAGCGAACACGTGGCGCAGCTTCTGATCTCGTGCAACCGGGAGGGAGCGCTGGCGCGCCGCTTCGGCTCGGCTCCGCGAGTGGAATCGGTCGTGCTGCCGCCCGAGGCGAACGATCAGAGTCTGATCATGACCTCGAGCTTCACGAATCTCGTCCTCGCGGCGCGCTCGCTGTCGGACCCGGGCGAGGACTCGGGCCGGAGCGCCGCGCGGCTGGCCGGTGCCGCCCGCGCGCTGCTCCTCGAGCGGGCCGGTGACGTCGCGATGCTGGCGCGGCGGGCGTATCCCGCCGTCGTATACCTCGCCAGCGGCGGCCGTCTCGGAGCGGCCCACGAGTCCGCTCTGAAGATGCTCGAGTCCAACGGCGGCCGCGTGGTCACACTCACGGATACGTTTCTCGGTCTGCGCCACGGACCGATGGCCGCGGTCCGCGAGGACAGCCTCGTCGTCGCGTTTCTCTCTTCCGATCCGGTCGTCCGCGCGTACGAGCGGGACGTTCTTATGGAGCTTCGGCGCAAGGGGCTCGGCCGGTGGCGGCTCGTCGTCGGCGAGCGGATTCCTCCGGAGCTTGCGCCGGAAGCCGAGGACGTCCGGCTGGAAGTTGCCGGCGAGGACCGCCCGCTCGATGACGGAGAGCTCGCCCTGATCGACGCCGTGGCCGGTCAGCTTCTGGCTTTTTTCCGCTGCCTCCACGGCGGCGGGCGGCCCGATTCGCCCTCCTCCGGAGTCATCCGGAGGGTCGTCGAGAGCTTCGTCATCCATGCCGGCCGCTAGAAGCGCCAAGCGGATCCTCGTGGTCGGGGAAATCAACGTGGACCTGATTTGCCAGGGGTATCACGCGTTCCCGTCTCCCGGCCGCGAGGTCCTCGTGGACGATTTCCAGATGGTCCTCGGCAGCGCCTCGGCAATCTGCGCGATGGGCCTGGCGCGGCTCGGCACGCCGGTCACGTTTTTCGGCAAGGTGGGCGACGATCCGACGGGGCGCTTCTGCCTGAACGCAATGCGGGAGCGGGGCATCGATCTCGACTCCGTGATCGTCGATCGGAAGCTGAAGACGGGAGTGACGGTCGCCATTACGTCTCCCGTCGATCGAGCCCTGGTGTCCTTCCTCGGTTCGATCGCGGAGCTGAGCGAACGAGACGTCCCGCGGACACTCCTGGGAAAGGCCGAACACCTCCACGTGTCCTCCTACTATCTCCAGGAGTCTTTGCGCCCCGGAGTCGGAACCCTCTTTCGGGAAGCGCGCGCCGCGGGCCTGACGACCTCGCTCGACCCCGGATTCGACCCCAGCGAGCGCTGGGAGCCGGACCTGCTCGAGACGCTCGCCCACGTCGACGTGTTCTTCCCCAACGAAGTCGAGCTCCGCGCGCTCTCGCGGCGCGAGGAGCCTGTGGAGGCTCTACGTTCGATCCAGCTGGGGCCGACGCGCGTCGTCGCGAAGCTCGGCGCCGAGGGAGCGATGACGATCGACGGCGATGGTCGGCTGCTCCGCGCTCCGGCACCGGCCGTGGAGGTCGCCGATACGACCGGCGCGGGCGATTCCTTCGACGCCGGCTTCCTGCATGCCTGGTTGAGCGGCGAGGGTCTCATGGACTGCCTGCGGCTGGGTGTCGCGTGCGGTGCCCTTTCCACGCGGGGCCTCGGAGGCACGGCGAAGCAGCCCGATCTCGCAGAAGCCCAAACCTTCCTGGCGGCACGGGTATGAGAGTCCTCGTAGTCCTTCTGGCTCTGAGTGTCGTGACCCCCGGGGGCGCTGCACCGGCGGGACCGGTTCCCACGCCCACACCCGCACCGGCGGCCGCGGCCGGCGACGGCGACGCCGAGCCCGGTCCCCAGGATCTTCCGGCCGGCGACTGTTTCTCGCCGGGGCAAGCGGAAAGCCGCCTCGTCGTCCCCCGGACGCGCATCGAACGGTTCCTGGTCCCGGTCGTCGACGTCCACAGCCACGCGTATGCCGAAACGGACGCGCAAGTCGCGGAATGGATCGCCGTCATGGATCGGATCGGCGTTCGCGAGACGCTGATCCTTACCGGAGAGACGGGCGCTCGATTTCGCGAGCTCTCGGCCCGCTACGCGGGGGCCTACCCGGGCCGCTTCGTCATGGGCGCGGGCATGGAGAAAGCGGGCGTCGAGTCCGCCGATTACCCGGAGCGTCTTCGCCGCGCGGTCCGCGCCGACGTCGCGGCCGGCGCCGTCGCCCTCGGAGAGCTGACCGACAAGGGCCAGGGGCTCGTCCGCGTCGGCGAGCGCGCCTACTTCATCGACGATCCGCGTTTCGACGCGCTCTGGGATGAGGCGGGCCGCGCCGGGATCCCGGTATTCGTCCACATCGCCGAGCCCGCCGCCTTCTACGACGCCGCCGACGGCAGGAACGAGCTCCGGCGTTCGGCCAACTGGTCGCTCTACGAGAAGGGGACGCCCGGGTTTTCCGCGATGCTCGAGAAGTTCGAGCGCGTGCTCTCGCGATTCCCGCAGACGCGTTTCGTCGCGGTCCACGCCTTCAATCTCGCCAACGACCTCGGAGGAGTGGGGAGACTTCTCGAACGCCATCCCAATGTCCAGGTCGACTTCGCCGCCCGCATGTGGGAACTCGCGAGGCAGCCGTTCTCGGCGCGGAGATTCTTCAACGCATATGCGAGCCGGATTCTCTTCGGGACGGACAACGATCCGACCTTCGGAATGTACGCGGCGCACGTGCGGCAGCTCGAGACCGAGGACGAATGGTTCTGGCCCGCCGACAGCGAGTGGTGGCGCGGCTACGGAATGAACCTCCCGGCGGCGACGCTGCGGCGGTTCTACGTCGAGAACGCCGAGGAGCTCCTGCACCGGAGGCCGGCCAAGTGAACCGGCGCCGATTCCTCCAGCTCACGGCAGCGGGAGCGGGCGCCGCGTCGGCGCGCACGGCCTCGGCCTTCGTCCCGGCGCATCGATGGGACGGCTACGACTGGGGCACGGCACCGGCCGTGCCCGACCGGCTGAACCAGGGCCCCTTCCCGCAATATCCGCCCGAGCAGGTGCTTCCCGGCTCCGACGTCGTCATGGCGACGACCCCTTCGCGCGAGGTCGTGCCGGCATACGGAATGGGCCTGGTCACCTACATCACCGGCGATTTCGGCGCCGACACGTTCCGCGGCATGAACATGGAGAAGGCGATCGAGGACCTGGTGCGGATCCCGACGGGCCAAAAGCTCTACATCCGGCCGACCTGGCGCGAGCTGCAGAAGAGCCCCGGACGTCTCGATCCGGAGGGGTACTGGAAGGCGACCTTCGATCTGGCTCGACAGTACGGAAAGCGCGTCGGATTTCGCGTGATGATGAGCTCCCCGGACATCCGAGGGCCGTCGCTTCCGGACTTCGTCCTCGAGCGAGTGCCCATGGTCCGCCTTCAGGGCGAGTGGAAGCGTCGCGGACGCGAGGCCGAGCGACAGCCCCCCTTCTACGAGGAGCCGCGCTACGACGATCCGTTCTTCCAGGCTGCGTTCCGCGAGCTCAATGCGTTGCTCGCCGCCGAGCTGGACGGAAGCCCCCACGTCGAGTTCGTCGACACGTTCATGTACGGCTTCTGGGGCGAGGGTCACACCTGGCCATTCACCAACCACCCGTTTCCGGACGACGCGGCCGCGGAGCGAACGTGGGTCCGCATGTTCGACGTGCAGCTCGAGCACTGGAAGAAGACGCCGCTCGCCACGAATACGCAGCCCGACTGGAGCCGCGTCGGCAATTCCGAGCTCGTCGACCGCACCATCCGAAGCCACAACTGGCTCCGCAGCGACACGATCTTCATCGAGAACGAGCAGATCGAGTCGCTCAGCCACCGACCTCCGTGGGTCGCCGCGGTCCTGGAGGCCTCGATGGCCGAAGGCACGTCCGAGTCGGCCGAGGCCGATGAGGGCGTGACTCTGACCGAGAACGTCGTCGACCACGTCATGGATCTCGGCGTCAACTACTGGTCTCTCTGGAACTGGCATGCGGAGAAGGCGGAGAACGTGCTCCGCGCCTACCACCGCAACGCCGAAGCGATCGACGCGATCGCGCGCCGGATCGGTTACCGCGTGCGCCCGTCGTGGATCTGGTCCTACGACGGGAAGGGACAGACCGGCCTCGTCGTCGGTCTCGCCAATGATGGCATCACTGGCGTTCCCGGCGTTCTGCGACTGACGCTCCGCGACGGGGAGGGACGGATTCTCGTCAGCGGCTGTCTGGATCCGGGCTGGCCCGTGCCGGGCAAGATTCGCCAGGCGCGACTGCCCCTGCCGCGCGGAACCGCCTGGGAAGGACTGAGGCTGGAGGCCGAGCTCCACGTCAAAGGCACGCGCCATCCGGTGCGCTGGGCCTGCCATCAAAGGCTCGAGGAAGACGGAGCGCTGCGCCTGCGGCGGACCCGCGGAGTCGGATAACGCGGCGCTACTCGGGCATCGCTTCGAGAAGCAGGTGCCCCTGGAACGACGCGGGGACAGACGCGCGGGGTCCCTCTACGGCGCCGAGGTCACGGCCGTTCTCGTAGTCGCGGATGCGGTAGCGCCGACCCGAGAGACCCCTGAGCTCGACGGTGCCTCGGAAGCGGTCGGCGAAGAAGGCGTAGTAGAGGCCGTCGCCTTTCCGGACGACGTGGGCTTCGGGACGGTCGAAGCCGATGTCGTACAAGTCCCCCAGGTATTCGCCCTCCGAGAGCCTCTTCTCCTGATAGAGCTTGACCCAGAACGCCCACTTTTCCTCGCGCGCGCGGCTCAGCAGGAGCTTCTTGTCCTTCTTGCCGGGAGCGCCGGGCCAGGCGAAGTTGGTTCCGACGACGCCTCCGACTCCGACCGTCGAGGCGAAGTCCTCGCCGCCCGCGGAGAGCTCGACGTGGTCGCCGAAGTAGGCGATCGAATCTCCCGTCAGCGCCTTCAGCGTCTTGCCCTTGAGCCGCACCTGCCACGAGCTCTCCGGATCCGAGGCCACGGTCATGTTGAGGTAGGGCAGAGTGAAGAACGAGTAGGCCGTGCCGCACGGGCAGATCTCGACGAGAGCGCCGGGACGGGTCGCCTGCGCTTCCTCCCAGATCGCGCGGAAGAAGCCGGGCACGCCCTCCGGAGACTCCTCCGGCGACGCGTGCCCATGGGAGGGGTTGAAACAGGGCGGCGCGCCGTTCAAGTGCTGGCCGTCGATCTTGAGACCGTCGAATCCCCATTCGCCGAGGGCCCGCCGGACGAAGGCCCGGGCGTCCTCGCGCACGCCCGCGTGCGCCGGGCACAGATAGAAGGCATCCCACCAGCTGATCTTCCGCGTCGAGCCGTCCCGATTGCGGAGCAGCCACTCGGGATGTTCCCGCTCGATGCGAGACCCCGGGTCGGCGG
Source organism: Acidobacteriota bacterium (assembly GCA_046725935.1). Taxonomy (GTDB): domain Bacteria; phylum Acidobacteriota; class Thermoanaerobaculia; order UBA5066; family Gp7-AA6; genus DAHUXD01. Next base: position 6,523 of record JBKOZO010000010.1, read on the forward strand.
CGAGAGGGCTCCACCAGAGCTGCGCCTTGAAGCCCGCGGCGTGCACGCGGCCCACGAACTCCTTCATGTCCGCATCGCCGCGCGGGAATTTCGCCGGCGTCGGGCTCCAGTCTCCCTCCGCCACCTGCCAGCCGTCGTCGAGCGTGACCCAGCCGAAGCCGAGCTTCCGAACGACCGGCAGCGTCGCGAGGATCTGCTCCGTCGTGAATTCGCGCCCGTAGCCCCACGCGCACCAGATCGGTTCGAAGGCGCTCGGCGGGGCCGTCGCCAGGCGCACACCCTGCTTGAGCATCATCTTGCGGTAGGCCACGAGCGACTGGAAGTGGTCGCCCCGGTGGACCGCGGCGAACGTTCGGAGCGTCGTCAGCTTTTCGCCGGGCGCCAGGGTCCGAGCCACCGCCGCGCGCACACCGAGGGTCGCCTGCTCGCGAGTCGGGCGGGCCACCGGGAGAGAAACGCTCTTCGGCACGAGCTCCAAGTGGCCCACTGCGAGCCCGGCGTCGCGCCTCCAGACGTCGACGACCGGTGTGCCGCCGCCGTAGTCGTCGGCGTTCATTCCCTGGAAATTCTCCTGTCGAAAACCCTTCTTCAGAGGGAGCACCCAGTCCGGACGCTTCTCGTAGGAACCGCTCTGATACGACCAGAATGCGGGCTCGCGCTCTCCCGCGGCGGCGATCGTGTAGCGGTTCTGGACCCACCCGCCGATCACCACGGGCTGCGCTCCCGTATTGGAGTAGGTCGTCTGCGTCACCGCGACTTGCGGCCAGTCGTCGTAGAAGACGACTTCCACGGTCTTCTCGAGGCCCGCCCCGCGGCCCACGAGTCGGTGGCGGCGGCCGTTCCCGAAAGCGTCCGAGAACGGCTGCTCGGTGTGATCCACGAAGGCGAAATCGCTCCTCTCGCCTCCGGCCGTTAGCACCGTCTCGGAGGCGGAAAGCGGGCCGATTTCGACTCGACCTCCGTCGAAGATCGCGACGACGCGGCAATGCAGGCGGTCGTCAAACTCGAGCTCGATGTTCCGACCCTGGAGCGTGACCGCGGCCGCGGCGGCCGGCAGGAGAACGCTTGCGAACAGGGCGGCCGCGGCCCTTCCCGGCCGCGGCCGTCTCAGAAGTAGAGCCGAAGGCCCCACTGGATCTCCCGCATCGGTCCGGCCAGCCCTGTGATTGTTCCGCCGGAATCGCTGTCGATGAAGGGATCCGGCTGGGCGAAGTTGGCGCGGTTGGCGACGTTGAAGGCTTCGATGCGGAACTCGAGCGACAGGTCTCTTCCGAGCGCGAATCGCTTGGCGAGATACAGGTCGACGTCGAGAAAGTTGGGGCCGGTCAGGCTGTTTCGCTCCGCGTTGCCGAAGGTGTAATCCGCGGGGACGGCGTATGCGCCGGTGTTGAACCAGTGATCCGGGGAGGGATGGTCGACGTGAGGGTCGCCGACTAAGTCCGGGCGAACGGAGCCGAAGGTTCCGGTGTTGGACGGGTCGCTGCCGATCAGAGGGGTGAACGGGAATCCCGATCCGTACGTGATGATGCCGCCGAACTGCCAGCCCCCGAAGAGAGTGTCCGTGATCCCGGGGGAACTCATGTAGGGCCGTCCCTGGCCGAACGGCAGATCGTAGGTGAAGCTCGCCGAAAGCCTGTGTCTCTGGTCGCCGTCGGACCGCCCGTAGTCGGAGGCGACGTTGAGACTGTTCTGCGGCCACGGCGAAGCGAGGCCGATCTCGCCCTGATCGCTCTTCGCGACGCCGTATGTGTACGAAGCCAGGAACCAGAGTCCGAAGCTCAGCCGCTTGCTGACCTTGAGCTGAAAGCCGTTGTACTGGGATCTTCCGCTGTTCTCGATCGACGCGAAGTTTCCGTATTGTGAGTAGGGACGCCGCTCCTGGACGTCGTCCGGGCCCGGCGTCGGCTGGTTTCGATCTCGGAGGACCTGCAGGTGAAGCCCGCGCGTTCCGACGTAGGCGACTTCGATGGCCATGTCGCACGGCAGGGTATGTTGCACGGCCAGGTTCCACTGCTCGTAGTAGGGGCTCTTGAAATCCTCATCCACGGTGATCAGCAGCGGAAACTCGGCGTCGTCCGGATTGACCGAGGGAAAGCCCTCGTCGACGATGGCCGCGGGAGTGACCCCGAAGTCGCTGAAGCGGCTGATCGAGAAGAAGAACGGTGGATTGAACCCGAGCTGGAACGCCGTTCGCGGCTCCTGGTTGTTGTAGAACATGCCCCAGCCTCCGCGGACGACCCACGTGCCGGTTCCGCCCGGTGTCCAGGCGAATCCCAGGCGAGGCGCGACGTTGTTCTCCTGGACATTGATGAGACCGCGCGAGTTCCCATTCTGGTTCGCCACTTCGATCTGGCCCGTCGCGAAGTCGAAGTTGCTCTGGCGGTCGAGCGCCTCCTTCGTGGCCGTCGTGTACTCGTAGCGCAGGCCGACGTTCACCGTCAGGTTGTTGGTTATGCGCCAATCGTCCTGAACGAACGCGGCGTAGTACCAGGTGGTGTTCTTCACGTCGGTGATGTTCTGGATGTCCGTCTGCGACGCGTAGCCGAGGAACGCGTCCCCCAGCGGGTCTCCCGTGAACTCGCCGCTGAACCTGAAAGCGCCGCGGGGCTGAGGGATCTGGAACAGGTTGAACTTCGACTGCCGGACCATGGCGCCGCCGCGGAAATTGTGATTCCCGACGAGGTACGTGACCGTGTCCGAGAACTGGAGCTCCTGGGAGAGCGTGTAGGTCGGATTGAATTCCGGATCGCCGATGAACGCGTACTGGTCGGGGGCGAAGACGGTCAGGCCGTTGACCCGGTCGTCGAACGGGACGCCGGGCACCTGAAGGTTCGAAGGCGGGATGAAGGTGCCTCCGATCGGGACGCCGACGCTCGTCGACAGCCGGTTGAATCCGGCGCGGAACTCATTGAAGGTGCGGGCCGTCAGTGTCTTCGAATAGCCGACGGCCGCGCCCCAGGTCTCCCGGCTCGTGTCGCCCGTGCCGTAGTCGCCGCCGCCGGCGATGCCCGGCAGCGGAGCCGGAATGACGCGGTCCTGGTTGATGTAGGAGCCCCGTCCGAAGACCTGGTCGCTGTCGGTGATGTTGTCGTCGAAGCGCAGGTCTCCCTGGTAGGTGTTCGTCTTCACAGTGGGGGAGACGACGTAGTTGTTGCGCAGCCCCTCGCGATTGGGGCTCGGATAGAGGTTGATGAAATTCCGCGCCAGGGGAGACATGCGATCCACCGGGATGACGTTGCCCTGGAACGGCTCGCCGGTCTGCGGATCGATGATGACCGGATTGCCCTCTTCGGAAAAATCCCCGTTCCGCATCCGGTCGGTGGGGACCGAGAAGGTTAGCGTGTCCGAGCGCGTCTGATTCGTGCCCTGGAAGTCGGCGAAGAAGAAGGCCTTTCCCTGGCTGATCGGCCCGCCGATCGTTCCGCCGTACTGGTAGTAGTGAAACGGCGGCTTCGGCTCGTTCGGATCCGCGAAGTAGTCCCGGGAATCGAGCGCGCCTTCGTGCCCGAACAGGAACACGGTTCCCTTCGTGTCGTTGGTTCCCGCCTTGATCGTCATGTTGATGACGGCGCCGCCGCTGCGGCCGAACTCCGCCGAGTAGTTCGACGTCTGCGCCTTGAACTCCTGGATCGCGTCGAGGTTGGGATCGATGATCGGATGGCCGGGGCTGTCGTTGTTGTTGTTGTCTACGCCGTCGAGCAAGTAGTTGACGGACGAGGCCCGCATCCCGTTGACGATGAGCGTGTCTTCCTCGCCCTGGTTCCCGTTGCCACCGCCGTTGACCTGGAACGCGCCGGGCGCGAGGGCGGCGAGCGGAATGAAGCTGCGGCCGCTGACGGGCAATTCCTCGATCTGCTTGGTCTCGATGACCTGACCCAGTGAGCCCTCCTGTGTCTGGAGAATCGGCGCCTCGGTAGTCACGACGACGGCCTCGGTGGCGCCTCCGACCTCGAGTGCGAAGTCGATCTTGAGCCGATCCTGGATCCGCACGTCGACGTTCTCTCGGGTGGCGGAGCGGAACCCCTGGAGGGTCACCGCCACGTTGTAGGTTCCAATCGCAAGGCCGACAGCCTCATAGTTGCCGCGGCTGTCTGTGGTCGCACGGGTCGCGATGCCGGTCTGCTTATGGGTCAGCGTCACCGTCGCACCCGGGAGAACCCCGCCACTCGCGTCTCGCACCGTGCCCAGAATCGCCCCGGTATCGATCTGCGCGAACGACGGGACCGCCGCCAAGCCGAGCACGATGAACCAGATCGAGATCCGTCGTGAGCCCTTCATGGCCTCTACCCTCCACCCCGGTAACTCCCGGAAGTCTTCGTGCATGGCTGGGGAGCCAGAGGCGACGGCCCGCTGGGGAATTGGCCCCCGACGGTGGTCGCGTGGGGAAGCCCTTCGGCCGGCACGAGCGAAAAGAACAAAAGCAAACGAAAGTACCCGCAATCATATGCTCATCGGCCTTCCTGTCAAGGAGGAGCCCGGCGCGGGCATTCGAGGTGGGAGGGCGCTGATCCTGCGCGATCCGGAGAGCCGCCCGAATCCGCTAGTCCCGCTGGACCGGAGGCGGGACGATCCGCGGACGCGGGCTCGACGGAATTACAGGCTCCCTGGGAGCAGCCACAGATTGATCGATCACATACGCCTCGTTCACTCCGGTCGTCCCCAGGCCCTGCACCGTCGATCCGCCCGGGAGGTAGACGACGCTGCCCAGCACGGCGGCGTAGATGCCGTGGCGTCCCGTCTGCATCGGGGGCAGGCGGAACCATTCGTCCGTTGCCGGCGCGTAGGCCTCAACCTCGTGGAAGATGCCGTTGGGGACTGCCGCGTTCCCTTCTCCGCCGAAGACGTAGAGGCAGTCTCCGACGACAGCTCCCGCGATTCCCGAGCGGCCGGTCGGCATCGAAGCCTTCACCGTCCAGGTGTTCGACGCCGGATCGTAGGCCTCGACGCAGGATTGGTTCCCCGGCCTCCCTCCCACGACGTAGAGGATTCCGCCGACCAGGCCTCCTGCCGTGTGGTTGCGGGCGCAGTGCATTGGCGAAAGCGTGGTCCAGCGGTTTGTCGCGGGATCGTAGGACTCGACCTCGTTGCCGACCATTCCGCCGCCCGCGCCGCCGGCGACGTAGATGCGGCCGTCGATGACCGCGGCAGCCGGCGTTCCGCCGTGCACGAATGCGGAGGAAGCGACCTCGGTCCAGACGTCGGCGGACGGATCGTAGGCGAACACACGGTTACTGCTCCCGCCGCCCACGTAGAGGCGCGCGCCGAGTGCGACCGCCCAAGCGTGATCCGTGACTACCGGCAGGTCGGCCCCCAACGACCAGGCGTCGGCCGCGGGGTCGTAAATCTCGTTCGCATTCCCCCGACCGCCGAGCCCTCCGACGGCATAGACCTTTCCCTCGAGCTCGGCGGCGGCGAGCTCCTGCCGCGGCTCGTTCATCGGGGAGAGCGTCTCCCAGGTTCCGGCCGGGCACTGGGCGAGGGCGGACCCGCCTTCGAGAACCATGGCCGCGAGAACCAGATGCCGCCTGAGAAATCGGGATCGGGTCATTGGCGCGGGCCCCGTCCGAAGGATAGTCCGAACTCTTTCTTGCCGGCTCCGTAATGAGGAATGTAGAGTCCTATTGGGATCCAATAGGAGGCGGTGGACGGGGGCCGATGAGACGAACACGAGCTTTCCTGGCGAGGCTGGGAGGGCTTTTCGGCGAAACCCGCCGAGAGAATGCGCTCGCCGAGGAGTTCGAGAGCCACCTCCAGCTTCAGATCGCCGACAACCTCCGCGCGGGAATGAGCCCGGACGAGGCGCGGAGGGAGGCGCTGCTGAAGTCCGGCGGCATCGAGGCGGCGAAGGAAGCCTATCGCGATCGCGCGAGCCTGCCTTTCGTCGAGACGATGCTCCAGGACCTTCGTTACGCCGGCCGGGTGCTGCGCCGCTCACCGGTTTTCACCGCCGTCGCCGTCGGGACGCTGGCCCTCGCCATCGGGGCCACGACGGCGATCTTCAGCGCCGTCAACCCGATCCTGTTCGAGTCTCTGCCGTATTCGCACCCCGATCGGATCATGGCGATCTGGGAGGTCCGAAACGACGGAGCGCGGAACGACGCGACGTTCGGAATGTATCGAGGTCTGCTCGAACGCAACCGTTCGCTCGAAGCTCTGGCCGTGGTCAAGCCCTGGCAGCCGACGCTGACCCGCGCCGCCGAACCGGAGCCTCTGCGAGGCCAGCGCGTGAGCTGGGGTTTCTTCCGCGTGCTCGGCGTGCCACCGGTCCTGGGCCGCGATTTCCTGCAGGCCGACGACCGGCTTGACAGCGCGAGCGTCGTCGTTCTGAGCGACCGTCTCTGGCGACGGCGCTTCGGCGCCGATCCCACGATCCTCGGGCGGCAAATCACGCTGGAGGAGGACTCCTCCGAGTTCTCGGGCGAAAGCCGCTACACCGTGATCGGCGTGATGTCCCGCGCGTTCCAGGACGTTCTCGCACCCTCGGCCGAGCTCTGGGCTCCTCTCCAGTACGACCTGTCCACGGGAAGGGCCTGGGGTCATCACCTGCGCATGCTGGGACGCCTCCGTGCCGGTGTGAGCGCCGACCGCGCGACCGCCGAGCTCGAAGCCCTCGGACGCTCCGTACTCGCGGAACGGCATCCCGATTCCTACGGGAGCGACGTGAAATTTGCGCTGATTCCGCTGCAGGCCGACGTCACGCGCGGTGTGCGGCCGGCGCTGCTGGCCGTCCTCGGTGCGGTTCTCCTGGTCCTCGTCATCGCGTGCGTGAACGTGGCGAACCTTCTTCTGGCTCGCGGCGCTCGCCGGCGAGGGGAGTTCGGGCTTCGCGTCGCGATCGGCGCCGGGCGCGGCCGTCTCGTCCGGCAGCTGCTGACGGAGAGCCTGCTCCTCTCGGCGGCGGGAGGAGCCGCCGGCATCGCGGTCGCCACACTGGGTGTGCGCGGCCTGCTTGCCCTGAGCCCGCCCGAGCTGCAGCGCGCCGAGGCGATCGGCATCGACGGCGCCGTCTTCCTGTTCGCGTTCGCCGTGACGGCGCTGGTCGGTGTGGGCTTCGGGCTGGCGCCGGCGCTCCAGGCGGCCCGCAGCGAGCCTCTCGGAGACCTCGCCCCCGGGCCCCGGAGCCCCACCGCTGGCCACCGGCGCGTGCGCGCGGCCCTGGTCGTCGCCGAGGTCGCCCTCGCGCTCGTCCTGTCGGTGTGCTGCGGACTGCTCCTCCGAAGCCTGGGCCGGCTGTTCGCGGTCCCGGCAGGATTCGAGCCGTCCCACCTGCTCACGATGCAGGTGACCGAGGTGGGGCGGCGCTACGACAACGACGCGGCCCGCGTTCGGTTTTTCGCCGACGCGCTCGAAGAGGTCCGGCGCGTCCCCGGCGTGGCGTCGGCCGCGTTCGTCAGTCAGCTGCCCTTGAGCGGCGACTCCGACGTTTACGGCGTGTTCTTCGAGCGCGACCATGATTCCCGGGCAGGAGACGAGGCGTTCCGGTACGCGGTGACGCCCCGCTACCTGGAGACCATGGGAATCCCGGTCGTGGGCGGGCGTTCGCTCGACGATCGCGACCGCTCGGGCGCGCCACGCGCCGCGCTGATCAGCGAATCTTTCGCGAAGCGCAAGTTCGCCGGCCAGGACCCGATCGGCCAGAGAATCCACGTCGGGCCTCCCGACGATTGGTACACGATCGTCGGGGTCGTCGGGGACGTCAAGCAGATCTCTCTCGCGCTGAGCCAGCCGGACGCCGTCTACATGGCGTCCCCGCAGTGGCCGTGGGCGGACACGAAGATGTCGCTCGTGGTCCGGGCGCGTGGCGAAGCGGCGGCGCTCGCACCCGCGATTCGGAAAGCGATCTGGTCGGTCGACAAGGACCAACCGATCGTGCGCGTCGCGACGATGGACGAGCTCGTCGCCGCTTCGGCTGCGGAACGGCGATTCGCGTTGATTCTGTTCGAGGCGTTCGGCGCCGTGGCGCTGATGCTCGCGGCGGCCGGGATCTACGGCATCCTGGCCGGTTCGGTCGCCGAACGGACGAGGGAGATCGGAATCCGCGCCGCCCTGGGCGCGACGCGCAAGGCGATCGTCGGGCTGGTCTTCGGACAGGGAATGCGGCTGACGGGTCTGGGCGTCGCGCTCGGGCTCCTCGGCGCCGCGGCGGCCAGCGATGTCATCGCGGCGATGCTCTTCGGGATCTCGAGGCTCGATCCGGTCACGTATTTCGGCGTCGTCGCGCTGCTTATCGCCGTCGCGGCGGCCGCGTGCGGCGTGCCGGCCTGGCGCGCGGCGCGCGTCGATCCCGCCCGGACACTGCGATCCGAGTAACGCCGTGGTACGCTTGAAAGGAATCCGACAATGAGCCGACACGCCGGCATCGCAGTCGCCCTGATGCTTCTCGCTGGCGCTCTGCGCGCCCAGCAGGCGGCCGCACCGCAATCCCAGGCGCCAAAGGCCCAGGCTCCGCAACCGTCGCTCGAGATCTACCAGATCGATCTGGTCCCGTCGGGGACCGGGTTCGCCGTGGCCAAGCCCGTTCTCGAAGGCGACGTTTACGTGCTGACGGTTTTTCCGGACCGCGCCACCGTGCGCGTGCCCAAGGATCGGATCAAGGCGATCACGCTCCGAACCAAGGAAATGAACGCGTACTCGATGTACCAGATCGATCTCCTGCCCAGCGGAAAGATGTACGCGAAGGAAGCTCCCACCCTCAAAGGATCGACATACACGTTCCGCACCTGGCGCGACAACACGCTCATCAGCATGCGCAAGTCGGACGTCAAGGCCGTCACGAAGCTGACCGGGCTCGCGGCCTTCAAGGCCCAGCAGGAAGAGCGGGGGGCGAAGCTGACGGCGAATCTGCCCATGCAGGGCGGCGGCACGGTCGAGTACCTCAGCCCCGAGCCCGCCCCTCCCGCACCCGGCCAGGCGCAAGCGGCGCCTCCCTCGGGCGGCACGTACTGGATCTACGACGGCGTTCCGGGAATCACCGACGCCTATGCGCCGCCCAACGCGACGGTCGCCTATCCGGGAGACGTTCCGAAAGCCGAGCCTCCTCACTGAGCCGGCGCCCGAAGGGCCGCCACCCCACTCCGATCGACCCAGCCGCATCGAGGCCTGCGGAGCTATTGACACGCTTCCAGCCCTGCCGTATTAAGAAACCATTAAGGCCCGTCCCCCGGGCATTTTTTGATTCGGTTCGAAGGGAGGCTTCCATGCTCCGTTTTCGGATCGCTTGCATCGTGGTTCCCGCCGTTCTCTTCTTTTTCCTGGTCCCGCCCGTTTTGGCCCAGCCCTCGACGGGCAAGATCACCGGCACCGTCCGCGGCGCCGACAACGCGCCTCTGCCGGGAGCTCCGGTCACAGTCAGGAATACGCTGACTGGAGACACGCGCATCGTGCGGACCAACGACACCGGCGCCTACGAGGCGTCCGTAGCGCCGGGCACGTATACCGTCACGGTCGATACGCAGGGTTACCTGAAGGCGTCGCAAACGGGTGTCCGCGTCGATGCCGGCGCGACGCAGACCGTCGACCTGACTCTCGAAGTGAGGGTCGCGGAGCAGGTCACTGTGACGGCCATGAAACGCGAGTCGACCGTGCACGACACGCCCATTTCCATCGCGGCGGACTCGGAGCAAGAGCTCCAACAGAACGGGATCAGGAACTTCGAGCAGCTCGCCAACAACACGGCCAACGTGGCCGTGCAGAACCTCGGACCCGGTCAGAGTCAGGTCTCGATCCGCGGAGTCTCTTCGGGTCAGATCGCTCGAGACCAGCCGGGCCCCAAGGAAGAGGTCGGCACCTATCTCGACGAGTCGTCGATCGCTTTCCTGCTGTTCACGCCCAACATCGATTTCTTCGACATGAGCCGAATCGAGGTGCTCCGCGGACCGCAGGGGACGCTCTACGGCTCGGGTTCGCTGTCCGGCACCGTCCGGTACATCAGCAACCAGCCCGTTCTCAACACGACTCAGTTCTTCGGCGAGGCGACCTTCGCCGGCATCGAAGGCGGCAACGAAGGCGGCGGCGCCAAGTTCGGCCTCAACGTTCCGCTGGGAGATCGGGCCGCCGCTCGCCTTGTCGGGTACTACGATCACTTCGCGGGTTTCATGGACGCCGTTCAGCCCGACCTCTCCGTGGACAAGAACGTCAACACCGGCCAGCGAGCCGGCGTGCGGGCCGCCTTCGAGCTCGCGCCGACCGATCAGCTCACGATCACGCCCCGGTTTATGTACCAGAAGAACCAATCCAACGGCTGGAACCGCATCGACGAGTACAACATCCTGGCCAATCCCTTCACGACGACGCGACCGCAGGTGACGCTCGGAGACCACGAGCTCTTCACCCAGATCCCGGAGCCGATGACCGACAGCTTCTATCTGGGCGACGTGGTCGCGAACTACAACTTCGGAAACAACATGGCGCTCACCTCCATCACGTCCTACAGCTACCGGAACATCCTGGTCGTGCGCGACGCGGGGGCGCTGACTTCCAGCATCACGGGAGGTTCGATCGGCCTCCCGGAGAACGTCTACACGCTCGACGCGCCTCTCGACGACTTCACGAACGCCCAGGGCTGGGCGCAGGAGGCCCGCCTGTCGGGCACCGCGTTCGACGGCAAGCTCCAGTGGCTCGGCGGCGGTTACTATCAGTACATCCAGAAGCATTACGCTCAGAGTCTCATCGTCGACGGGTTCACGGAGCTGAGCGATGTCCCCTCTCAAGGACTGCGCGCGGCCAACGACGAGCTCTTCTACTCGAATCTGACCTACAAGACTCGGCAGTTCGCGTTCTTCACCGATGGGACCTACTCCTTCACTCCCTGGTTCAGCTTCACGGCGGGGCTGCGTTACTACAACTGGAAGGATGAGAAACAGCAGATCTTCGACGGCATCTTCGGTAACGACAACAACGGAACCTCGCTGGTCGAGAACATCGGCACGACCAAAGCCGACGGCGTCGCCCCGCGGTTCATCGCCACGTTCGTGGTCAGCCCGTCGACGAACATCTACGCCCAGGTGTCGAAGGGTTTCCGTCTCGGCGGCATCAACGACCCCTTGAACATTCCCCTCTGCAGCGAGAACGACCTCGTCGTCTTCGGCAATCGACCGAGCTTCGCCGACGAAACCGCCTGGAACTACGAGATCGACATCAAGAACCAGATCCTGGGGGGACGGGGCTACGTCAACGCCTCGGGGTTCTACATCGACATCAACGACCTCCAAGCCGTCGTGACGGCGGGACAGTGCTCGTCGCGGCTGGTTTTCAGCGTTCCCAGCGCGCGGAGCATCGGAGGCGAGCTCGAATTCGGGGCGGTGCTCGGCAACAACTTCGACTTCAATGTTTCCGTCGGCTACAACGACGCGACGATCCGATCCACCGTGACCGCTCAGGACGCCAACGGCAACCCCGTCATCGTGTCCGGCATCCGGACGGGCGCCCGCCTGCCGAGCGTCCCCAATTGGCAGGCGGCGATTCAGACCACCTACCAGCAGCCGGTGACGAGCGAGGTCACGGGCTACCTGACCGGCACCTGGCAGTACATCGGCTCGCGCTACACGCAGGTCGGCGACGACGTGCCTGGCTTCGGGGTCGTGCCCCTCCAGAATCTCCCCGGCGCGCTGCCGCACACGATCGGAGGCCCGCTGACGCAGGACACGTTCGTCTTCAACCCGCTCCTGCCGGCGTACAACATTCTCAACCTGCGGCTGGGCGCCCGTTTCGACGTCTTCGACGTTGCGGTCTACTGCAACAACGTGACCAACGAGACGGCGTTACTGGGGCTCGACCGGGAGCGCGGCCTCCTGGCCCGCCAGGGTTTCCTGACCAACCCGCCTCGGACTTTCGGGATCACGGCTCGGACCACGTTCTGAAGATTTGAGGTACTGCCCGCCCGGGAACAGCCCCGGGCGGGCGATTCCCTCGACAGGATGTCCAAGCTCTCACGCCGCTCCCTTCTGGCGATGCTGCCAGCCGCGTCGATCGCCCGGGCACTGTCGGGACAATCCCCTCGGGTCAGGATGAGAGTCGTCGTGGTCGGGGCCGGCGCCTTCGGGGGCTGGACGGCCCTCTCCCTCTTGCGGCGCGGTGCGAAGGTCACGCTGCTCGACGCCTGGGGCCCCGGCAACTCCCGTGCGAGCTCGGGCGGCGAGACGCGTGTCATCCGCGCCACCTACGGGCCCGATCGCATCTACGTCCGGATGGTGGCCCGCGCGCTCGAGCTGTGGCGCGAGAACGAGAAACGCTGGGGGAGGCAGCTCTACCACCGTACGGGCGCTCTGTGGATGGCGGGCAAGGACGACCGCTACGAGAAAGCCTCGCTGCCTCTGCTCCGTGAGGCGGGTCTCGCGTTCGACGAGCTGACGGCGGCGGAAGCGGCGAAGCGATACCCGCAAATCCGCTTCGATCGCGTCGAATGGGCGATCGTCGAGAAGGACGCCGGATACCTGACGGCGCGCCGCGCTTGCGAAGCCGTGCTCGAGGGGTTTCTCGCCGAGGGCGGCGACTACCGGCCGGTTTCCGTCGCGCCGGGTGCGATCGCCGGCCGGAAGCTCGCGGGAGTCGCGCTGTCCGACGGGACGAAGCTCGTCGCCGTGGACGCCTACGTCTTCGCATGCGGGCCGTGGCTCGGCAGGCTCTTTCCCGACGTCGTCGGCGAGCGGATCCGGCCGACGCGACAGGAGGTCTTCTTCTTCGGAACTCCGGCCGGCGATTCCCGATTCACGGAGGAGTCGCTTCCGGTCTGGATCGACCACGGCGAACGGATCTTCTACGGCATTCCCGGCAACCAGTGGCGCGGATTCAAGGTGGCGGACGATACGCGCGGCGCGCCCTTCGACCCGACGTCGGGCGAGCGCATCGCGAGCGCGGAAGGACTCCAGGCGGTGCGGGACTATCTGGAATTCCGCTTCCCGGAGCTCAAGGGAAGCCCGCTCCTGGAATCGCGCGTTTGCCAGTACGAGAACTCGCCCGACCAGCACTTCATCGCCGACCGCCACCCCGCAGCCTCGAACGCCTGGATTGTGGGCGGCGGCTCCGGCCACGGCTTCAAGCATGGTCCCGCCTTCGGTGAGCTCGTCGCCGCCAACGTACTCGGCGAGAAGCCGGTGGAGCCCGCCTTCGCGTTGTCCCGGTTCGGTCCGGAAGACGGATCCCGGCGAGAGCCGGGCTAGCTCAGTTGCGCCACTCGATGCCGACCCGGGCCGCCATGCGCGACCCGGGGTAGTAGTACGGGACTGTGCCGCCGTCGAATCCCGTGAGTGTGTAACCGTACTGCGCGTAGCGGGTGTTCGTCAGGTTCAGGACGTCCAGCCGGGCGTGCAGCGGCCCGAAATCGCGCGACGCGCGCAGATCGAAAACCGAGGCGTCGCCCAGCGGGAAGAGGTTGGCGTCGTCGAGGTAGCGCTGGCCCATCCACGTCCACACCGCTTCGATGCGGATCCCGGCCGGCAGGGGCGCGGACAGCCCCGCGACGACCAGATGCTCTGGGATGTTCTTCAGCTGCTTGTCCGCGTTTTCTCCCTCCCGTTCGGACACGCGCGTCCACACATACGAAACGAACGGCGCCACCGGCAGCGCATCCGTGACGCGAACCGACGCCTCGACGCCGCGGTGAAGGCTCTGGCCGATGTTGGCGTATGAGAACGTGGCGGGATCGAAGTCGATCTCGTCCTGCACCGTCATCCGGTAGGCGAGCGCCTCCCACCTCCAGCCCGTCCGGTTCTGCGAAGCGCCGATCTCCAGGTTCTCGGCCCGCTGGGGAACCAGCCGCGGGTTCGAGATCGTGAAGGTGTTGCCGGAAAAATCGGAAAACGGGTGGGGATCGAAGAGCTGGTCCACGGTCGGCGCCTTGAAGGACCGCGAATACTGGAAGTAGACGGCGACGGGAGCGCCGAGATCTCCGACGCGATAGTTGAGCCCGGCGCGCGGAGACCAGGCCTCGTTGCGAGTTTTCGCGTCGGCGACGTGGAAGTCGTCGGCGATCCGATCCCACCGCAGACCGGCGGAGATGCGCAGGCGCGGCGTCGGGTTGGCGTCGGTCGTCAGGAAAAACGCGGACCGGTTGCGAAAGCCGTCCTCGGACGTCGCGACGGGTCCCGCCCTTCCTTCGTCGTCGACGAAGCGGTACTTCGTTTCGAGCGTCTCGTGCGCGAGCTCGGCTCCCAGGACCGCGGAAGCCGGACTCCCGAAGAGAAGATAACTTCGCTGGCCCTGAAGGATCGCGCCCAGCGCGTCGGTGCGGAGCTCTCGCAGCGTTCGGTTTCCGAGGCCGGGCGCGACTGGCAGCGTGCGAAGCACGTCCGAGTCGCGGAGCGATCCGTAGACCGAGACGCCGTACGGAACCGGCCCGGAGTCCTGACGGAACCCCAGCGCCAGGCGGCCGCGATCCGTGTGCGTTTCGTCGAAGCGGTACAGCGGATCGGAGGCTCGGTCGTCGCTCTCGTATTGGGGCTGCGGGAGCGCCCCGGGCTCTTCCCGGCGCGTCCAGTTTCCCTCGCCTTCGAGAGACCATCGTCCCGAGCCCAGCATGCCGGAGGTCGAGAGGCCCAGAATCCCGACCGATTCGGCGTTGTGATCGCGGTAGCCGTCGGTGCGGGCGTAGGTCCCCCCGGCGCGGCCTTCGAGGGCGTCTGTTCCGAACTGATACCCCGCGCCGGCCGAGACCGTTCCGAAGCTGCCGGCGGACGCCGACGCCGACCAAAGGGATTCGCCGGCGGGAGACGGCCGCGTGAAGACCTGGATCACGCCGCCCATCGCCGCGTCGCCGTAGAGAGAGGATCCGGGACCCCGGAGCGCCTCGACGCGCTCGATGTCCGCCGCGCGGATGCCTCGCCAGTCCGCCAGGCCCGACTCGACGTCCTGAACCGGCACCCCGTCGACGCGCAGCTGGACGTAGTCGGCCTCTCCTCCGCCGAAGAAACCCCGCGACATCACGATCGGCGCCGGTCCGCCGAAGTCCGCCCGAAACAGAGCGTGGAAACCCGGCAGGAACTCCACCAACTCCCCCAGATCGTTTGCCGGCAGGCCCTCGATCTCCGGACGGGTCAGGACGGAAACGGACGCCGGGGTCTCCTCCCGAGGCTCCGGTCCACGCTCGGCGGTGACGACCATCTCCTCATGCACCGGCGCCGGCGCGGCCGGGTCCGGCGCCTTCCGCGCGCCGGGCCGCAATCCGAGCATCCAGAGAATCCACGGGCCAAGGAAGATCAAGCGGTTCCCTCGTCGTGAACCGAAAAGCGCGCGGGCTGGTCGCGCCCCGAAGGAGCCCGGGCCGGCACGGACCGAGACACCATCCGACTCAGATCATGACGGGAATCATGAACCGGAACCGACGGCTCGGATCGACGAGCAGGCCCGAGAGCGCGATTGGGGTAGGGGTCACCGCGCAAGAGCCTACGGGCCGCCTAAGCGGGTGTCAACGATCTTCGGAACAGGCTCGCCGGCCGTTCCGGCGCACCGGCCTCGCGAGGCGGCGCCCTAGGCCGCTCGCGCGGCTTTCGCCCTCGCCGCGATCGCTTCCGCGACGTGCTGCGCGTCGCGCCCGACGCCGTGGATCATCGTCGAGGAGAACGCGTAGAGAAAGTGGAGCCCGACGAAATAGAGGCCGGGCTCGCCGGGGACGACGCCGCGCTCGTGCCGGGGCTCTCCGTCTTTGCCGAAGACGGGCAGGTCGATCCAGGACAGGCCGGGATGGAATCCCGTGCACCAGATGACGTTCGCGACGTCCAGGACACGGCCGTCGTCGAGTAGCGGCTTCCCGTCGCGCACGCCCGCGAGCCGCCCCACGCGCTTGACACCCACAGCCGCCAGGTCCGCCGCCTTCGTCCGAATCAGCGGTCCGCCCTTGGAGATGATGGACGGACGCGCCTTGCGGCCCATGGGCGTGTCCAGCGTCAGCACGCGGTGGAAGAGGAACCGCAGCACGAAGCGCGCCAGAAAGAGCCGCGCCGGCAATCCGCCGATTCGAAACGGGACCTCGCCGACGTCGCGGCCCGACATCCATGTGGTGTGCCTGCGCGCGGTCTCCATGGCGATCTCGGCTCCGGAGTTGCCGGCTCCCACGATCAGGACGGCTCCCTTCTTCAGCTGCGAGAGATTCCGGTAGCCACTGGAGTGGATCTGGACGATCTGGGGATCGAGCTCCCGGGCGAACGCGGGGACCTTTCCGCGCTGGTACGTGGCCATCGCCACGACGACGTGCTCGGCCTCGAACCGGCGCGACCCCGCCAGGACGACGTACCGGCGGTCCTGACGCGTGACGCGGTCCACGGTGACGCCGTTCTCGACGCGCAGCTGGAAATGGTTCGCGTAGGTTTCGAGATAATCCGCCATCTCGTCCTTCGTCGGGAACGAGTCCGGCGGAGCGGGAAAGGGCATCCCGTCGAGACCGTCGAACTTCGCGGTCGTGAACAGCCGCAGCGAGTCCCAGCGCTTGCGCCAGGTGTCGCCGATCCGCCGGTTGGCATCGAGGATCACGAACGGGACGCCCAGCCGCGAAAGGTGATACCCGACGGAGAGCCCCGCCTGCCCGGCGCCGATCACGACCACGGGTACCTTCTCGGTCGCGACCGCCGGCCGCGCCGCCGGTGCGAGCCCGCCCAGACGCAGAAGCGCCTGACCTTCTTCGACCATCGTGTCTTTCATCGTCGTCCTCCTCTCGCGTGCCCGAGGTTACTCAAGAGGCGCAATCCGCGCGTCGGCGGAATCCCCCAATTTGAGGGGAGCGGCCATATGGGTACTTCCCCCCACATGGTGCGCGTCATCCCGAGGGCGAGAGCCCGAGGGATCCCGTACTCGATCGGGATCGTCTCGTGTCGAGTCCGGGATGAACGCCGCGCTTCGCGCGACGTTGCCTACTGCCGGGGGTCTGCCTCCGGTGGTCGGCTGTCTCGCTTCGGTCGGGATGACAGCCTCTAGAGCAGCTCGTTCTTGTATGCGAACGCTGTGGCCGCGGCGCGGGAAGGGACGTCGAGCTTCACGAAGATGTTGCTGACGTGCCGGTCGACCGTCTTCTCGCTCAGGAAGAGCTCGGAGGCGATCGACTTATTCGTCTTTCCGGCGGCCACGAGCCGGAGGACCTGCAGCTCGCGCGCCGTCAGACCGTGCGGGCGCCCGCGCGACGCGCCGCGCTTCGAAAGAGCATCGAGGCGGGACAGCTCCGGCGCCGCCCCCAGCTCCTCGAACGCGGCGCGCGCGCCTTCGAGCTCCAGAGCCCCGCCTTCTTCGTCCCCCAGCGCGCGACAGGCGAGCGCGACGGACACGCGCAGCCGCGCGGCGATGTAGGGAGCGCCCACGCGCTGCCAGACGTCCAGGGATTCCCGAAGCGGCGGCAGCGCTCTCGCCGCGTCGCCTTCGGCGAGCGCGACGGCTCCGGAAGCGTGGGCCGCCATCGCGCGGAGGACGTCGATGTCGACCGCATTCGCCACGGAGTCGAGCTCCGCGCTGGCGCGGCGCGCCTCGTCCAGCTCGCCCGCGGCGAGCAGGATCTCCACGGCGGCGGGAAGCAGGCGCGCGCGCGCCAGGCGTTCCTTCGTGGCCTCCAGAGCGCGGCGGATCTGCACCGCCGCGGTGGCGGCGCGTCCCTGCGTCAGGCGCAACAAGGCGAGACCCGGCTGCGGCTCGCGCCCCAGCCGTCCGGATTCGCGATAGGCCTCTTCGGCCTCTTCGAACTCGCCGCGGAGTCGGTGGATCTCGGCCTCCTGATATCGCGCCGCGGCGGCCATCCGATGGTTGGCCCTGCGGACGAACCGCTCGCAAGCGCGGCGCGCCTCGGCGATCGCGTCGCGCCAGTCTCCGCTCAATTGGAGGATCTCGGCCCGGTGCACCTTGCAGTATCCGGCGAAGTCCACGTCGGGCTGCTCCTCACACCACGCCGCCAGGGCGGCGTTCCACTCGCGCGCTCGGCCGAGCGCATAGACCTGCTGGCAGCTCGCGATGACGTTGCAATAGACGATGCCCGTCACCAGGGGCGAGACCTCTCCGGCGGTCACGGCCACCATGGCTTCGTCCAGGAGCGCCAGCCCCGGTTCGACCTTTCCCTGCGAGAGCAGCGCCTGACCCTGGAGCATCCGCGCCAGGGCGATGAGGTCAGCCTCTTCGAAACGGTCGCCGATCTTCGCGGCCTCGCCGGCGCCGGCGTAGGCCGCTTCGCCTTCTCCCGCGAGCATCTGCTGGCGCGCTCCGGGAAGGATCAGGTAGCCGCGCTCGGCGCAGTCGACCTTTTCGCGCTCGAGGACTCGCTGCGCGCGTCCGAACCATCCGCTCGCGCGGCCGGGCTCTCCCAGAAAAGCGAGGCGCATCCCGAGCCAGAAGGCGGAGCGTGCCGCGCGCTCCGGCCGGCCGGAGTCGAGGTGCGCATGGTGCGCGCGCTCGAGGGCCTTCAGAAACTTCTCGTCCTGCCCGGACAGGGCCGCGGAAAGGGCCAGCCGGTCGAGATCGTCCGCATCGAGAGGGGTGTTCTCGTCTGCGCGCGCGAGAGTTTCGTAGGCTTCCGCCCAGGCGTGACGGTCATAGAGGTGCCGCCCGCGCTCGAGCTCGGCCTGCCCGTTTTTGGCGCGCAGCCCCCGGTTGCGACCCTGATGTTTCACTTTCCGAACTCCGATGCCGCCCGAAGGTTAGCAGTTCGGCGCACGCGATAGACTGCCGCCCCATGCCGTTCTGGAGGAAGCCGGCGGAGGCGCGCAAACCGCCGATTCCCCCAGAGCACCTTCTGCTCGGCGTCGGCCCCGGCGACTACTGCAAGGTGGGGGAGTACGCGCTGGGAGTGCTCGAGAAGGTGGCCCGTCTGCGGGGCTCCGACCGCATTCTCGACGTCGGATGCGGGCCCGGCCGCATCGCCTGGCCGCTGTCGGCGAGGCTCGGACGGCGAGGCTCGTACGACGGCCTGGACGTCGTCAAGGCGTACATCGACTGGTGCAATCAGAGCCTGCGCCTGGATCCCGGGCGGTTTCGTTTCCACCATGCCGACATCCGCACGACTTTCTACAACCCGGATGGAGCGGTCGAGGCCGCGGACTTCGTGTTTCCGTGGAAGGACGGGTCGTTCGATCTCGTCATCGCGACGTCGCTGTTCACCCACCTCCTCCCCGGGGGGACCGAGCACTACGCGCGAGAGATCGCCCGCGTGCTCGCGCCGAAGGGGAGGCTTTTTTCGACCTTCTTCATCCTCGACGAAGCCGGGAAGGAGGCCGCCGCCGCCGGCAAGACCTATCCGACGTTCCTCCACGAAATGGAGCACGGCCGCCTCCACGACCCGGCCATCCCCGAGAGCGCGGTGGCCTTCGAGCCCGAGTGGCTGCTGCCGACGCTCGAGTCCGCGGGCCTGACGATTTCGGCGGTGCACCCGGGCCACTGGAAGGGCAGCCCGGGCTTCGAGTATCAGGATCTCGTGCTGGCGACGAAGTCGCGCTGACTCGCCGGGGCTCAGCGGAGAAGGTCGAGCAGCGCCTGGTTGACCTCGTCGGCGTGCGTCCAGCTCAGACCGTGCGGTCCGTCCTTGACGACGATATGACGGCTTCCCTTGACGGCCTCGTGGGTGCGTTTGGCCGAAGCCTCGAGGGGAACGATCCGGTCGGAGTCGCCGTGCAGGACGAGGGTGGGCACGTCGATCTTCGCGAGGTCCTTCCGGAAGTCCGTCAGCCAGGCGGAGACACAGTCCAGCGTGGCTTTCGGCGAGGCCATGGCCGCGATGTTCCAGGAGAGCCGCACGAGCTCATCGCTGATGCGCTTTCCCTTCAGGACGTCGACGTTGTAGAAGTTCGAGAGAAAGCCGGCCAGGAAGGCCGGGCGGTCGGTGGCGATTCCTTTCTTGATGCCTTCGAAGACGCTGCCGTCCACGCCCTTCGGATTGTCGGCGGTCTTCAGCAGAAACGGCGGGATCGCCGCGAGAAACGCGGCCTTGCGGACGCGTTCGGACCCGTGCGTCCCGAGATAGCGGGCGACCTCTCCTCCGCCCATCGAGAAACCCACGAGCGCGGCGTCGCGCAGATCGAGCTTCGTGATCAGCGCGTGCAGGTCCGCGGCGAAGGTGTCGTAGTCGTAGCCCGACGTCGGCTTGCTCGACTCGCCAAAGCCGCGGCGGTCGTATGTCACGACGCGGTAACCGGCTTCCAGCAGCGCCGGGAGCTGTTTCTCCCAGGACCGTCCCGAGAGCGGCCAGCCGTGGATCAGGACGACGGGCTTCCCCGAGCCGTGGTCTTCGTAGTAGAGGTCGATCGAGCCCGAGTTTTCCTCTCCAACGGTCACGTAGGGCATGCCGCTCTCCTTTCGGCCGGGAAGCGTGCCGACGCGCGAAGGCTACCGCAGCGCCGGTTCAGCGGATGCGGTCCTTCGCCCCGACGACGCCGCTCGCCTCCGCGCAGTGCGCACAGCAGTAGTAGTGGCCGTTGGACTCGATGCCGTGCCCCACGATCTTGCAGTGACAGTGCGCGCACTTGGGCGACAAGGCGTGGATGGCGCACTCGAAGCTGTCGAACACGTGTCGCCGGCCGGATAGGATGACCTCGAAGCTCTTGTCGTAGTCGTTCCCGCAGACGTCACAGACCGGCATGCGGGCCTTCCGAGTGGCGCTCGGAACCGAACAGGGCAAACGCCGCGGGAATCGTGGTCAGGGCCCCGACCGCCACGAGAGTCGAGCCGATGCTGCGCCGCTGCTTGCGGCGAAGGCGGTCCGCGAGAAGCAGGCCGACGCCGGCGCCGAGAGCCGCGCGCGTGGCGACGATGAAACCGAATTCGGGGAACGAGAGATCGACTCTTTTCTTCTTCATGACGTAACCTCCAGTGCAGACGGATTACGGTCGCGGCAATGCCGCCCGATACTGGACAAGCAAGTTTTCCGCCAAGAGATAACGGGCGTCAGAAGAAGGGCCGGCCCGCAGGCCGGCCCGTGACCGAAGGAAGGAGATCCGGATTAGAACGGCCAGTGCAGGCCGAGCGCCTTGGCAATGAAGATCGCCATCTGCCGTCGCGTGACGGGAGAGTCCGGACAGTAGTTGTTCCCGCCGCAGCCTCCCGTGATTCCCGAGGCTGCGAGAGCCTCGACGTACTGGAATCCAAAATCGGTGGTGGGCACGTCGGCAAACGTCGCGCTCGCCGGCGCCGGCGAGACGACGCGGTGGTAGTAGACCTGCGCGGTGTTGAACTTG
>JBKOZO010000011.1:0-22002 GCA_046725935.1 Acidobacteriota bacterium
GCTCGCGGCCGTGCGGTTCCTGCAGCTCGAGCCCGCCTCTTCGCGCTCGGCCGGCGTCGTTCGGTTGATCGACGAGCTCTTCCGACTCGGCGTCGAGGTCAAGGACGAGTCCCACACCAACATCACGGTGGATCCCGACGCACCCAAGGACGAGGGCGATTTCAGCGCTACGGACCTGGCGGTGCCGATGGTCCAGGTGGGCCAGAAGGAGATCGCGCAGCAGGGAGGGAAATCCGAGGGACCTCCGGAGATGAATCGGCTTGCCCAGCTTCTCGCCATCGTCGGCGAGATGGACGCTTCGGACTACGGCCGCGGATTCGCCGCCGAGTACTACGTGCCGTTCGTCCGCAAAACCGTCGAGCGGAAGGTATCGGCGGCGCTGGCAGCCTCGGCCCTGCGGGGCGCCAAGTCCGACGGGATCGACGCATGGATCGCCGCCCATCCCAAGGAAATGACCGAGCTCGCGGGGCTCTCCGAGGCCTTCAAGTGGCCCTCGATCCGGCCGAAACTGCCGGAAGCGCCCGCTCCCTGAACCCGCTTTTCACGCCGTTTCTCCGGATTCTTGGCGCGCAATGTGAATAAATTCAGGCATTCCGGCCTCTTCCGCCGGAACCGCAAGGAGGATGTCTATGCCCGACAAAGATCCCAAGAACGACTTCTCCGATGTCGTGAGCGGCAGCTCGTCGACGGCTCCCTCGCCGGGGAAATCGGAGAAGTCCGACGAGTGGTCAGACGTCGTCAGCGGAAGCTCGTCGACGGCGCCGTCCCCCGGAGGTTCGGCCGGCGGCGCGCGGACGTACGTCGTGCAGTCCGGAGACAGCCTGTCGAAGATCGCGAAGAAGTTCTACGGCAACGCCAACGCATGGAAGCGGATCTTCGACGCGAACACCGATCGCATCAAGAACCCGGACGTCATCCAGCCCGGCTGGACGCTGAAGATTCCAGAGTGAAGGAGAGGTCATGAATCGCATTCGAATTCGCGCGTTCTCCACAGTCCTGTGTGTTCTGCTGGTCGCGTTCGTCGCGTGCAAGAAGCGCGAGGAGCCCGCGCCCGCTCCCGCCGCGGTCGAGCCGACGATGGTTCCGATCCCGCCGACCGCCGCGCCGGCGGTGAACATCGTGGCCGTGGATCTCGGCAAGGCCCTGGGTCCGGACAAGAAAGTCGCGGCGTCGATGGACACGTTCTCGCCCAAGGACACGATCTTCACGGTCGTCTCGACCGACGGCAGCGCCGCCTCGTCCACGATCCACTTCAAGGTCACGGCTCCCGACGGCACCACGACGGTGAAGGAGGACTCGAAGACGATCGCGCCCACCGGGCCGGCGAACACCGAGTTCAGCATCCAGAAGCCGAGCGGCTGGCCCAAGGGGACGTACACCGTCGCCGTCTCGGTCGACAACGGTCCGGTGACGACGAAGACGTTTACGGTCAAGTGAATTGGCGCGCGATGTCGCGCGCCAATTCATCCCGAGCGAAGCGAGGGATCCTGGACTCGTCAAGCACGGGATCCCTCGTCGCTCCGCTCCTCGGGATGACGCTCAATAGGGACGCGTAGATAGGAACGAAACCTGATGACCAAGCGCCCGCTCGGCAAGAGCAACCGCCTCGTCCATCCCGTCGGACTCGGCTGCATGGGCCTCTCCTGGGCGTACCACGAGAAGGCCATCGAGGATTCGGAGGGCGTCCGCCTGATCCGCCGCGCGATCGAGCTGGGCGTGGATCATCTCGACACGTCCGACGCCTATGGTCCGCACACCAACGAAAGGCTCGTGGGCGGAGCGATCGCCGGGCTGCGCGAGAAAGTCGTCGTCGCCACCAAGGTCGGCCTCGTGATGAAGGGCACGACCGCGAGAGAGGGCTACAACCGCAACGGCCGGCCCAAATACATCCGCGCGGCGTGCGAGAGCTCGCTGTCGCGGCTGAAGATCGACGTCATCGATCTCTACTACCTGCACCGCATCGATCCCGCGACACCCGTCGAGGACTCCTGGGGAGAGATGTCCCGGCTCGTCGCCGAAGGCAAGGTGCGCTGGCTCGGGATCTCGGAGCCGAAGGTGCCCGACCTCGAGCGCGTGTCGCGCATCCACCCCGTCAGCGCCGTGCAGTCGGAGCTGTCGCTATGGACGCGCGACTACCTGGGCGACGTCGTCCCCTGGTGCGTCGACAACGGCGCGTCGTTCGTGGCGTTCTCGCCTCTCGGGCGCGGATTCCTGACGGGCAAGTTCTCCTCGGACGCGCGCTTCACCGGCGGCGACTTCCGGGCGAGCCTGCCCCGCTTCACGCCGGACGCGATCGCGGCGAACCAGCGGATCGTGGAGGCCGTGCGTGCCGTTGCGGACCGGCGCGGCGTCACGCCCGCCCAGATCGCGCTCGCGTGGGTGCTCGCACAGGGCGAGCACGTCGTGGCGATTCCGGGCACCCGGACGGAGAAGTACCTCGAGCAGAACGTCGCCGCGGCGAAGCTGGCGCTGACCGAAGAGGAGTTAGCCGAGCTCGATGCGATCCCGGCGCCGGTCGGCGGACGGTACTGAGATCCCGCCAGCGTCAAAGGGACGTAGGGGCGGCCCTTGCGGCCGCCCGGGCGGGGGCAAGCCCCGCCCCTACGATCCCTCCCAGAATCCGACGACTCTCGCGATGCGGCCGTCGGGCGCGAGGTCGAAGACGTTGGTGCCGCGGCCGGCGGGCTCGCCACTGGATTTCTTCGCGACCCACGGAGCGATCGCGGTCCCCTGCGACAGGCGCACGTCGCCCGAGCGCTCGAGGGTGATGCCGGGCATGAAGATCTGTACCGCGTCGAGGTTTGCGAGCATGTCCTCGATTCCCTCGGTCGCGCTGAAAGCGTCGCGGAAGACGACGCCCGGCGTGGCGCAGGACTCCATGAGACATCGTCGCGTCTGGCCG
This sequence comes from Acidobacteriota bacterium, assembly GCA_046725935.1. Classification (GTDB taxonomy): domain Bacteria; phylum Acidobacteriota; class Thermoanaerobaculia; order UBA5066; family Gp7-AA6; genus DAHUXD01. The sequence continues at coordinate 2,903 of JBKOZO010000011.1, forward strand.
TCGGGATCCCCGAAGGCTCGCAAGAACGCGTCCACGCGTTCGGTGAGCCCCGCGTGCTGCTCCTCGTTGACGACCTTGGAGAACACGGCGAGCTGGTGGCGCCAGCCCTGGACGTGCTGGTCGCGCAGCTTCGCGCTCGCGAACGCGTGGCGAAGGTGCAGTCGCGTGCCCTGCTCGGTTTCGTCCAACGTGATCGTGACGAGGGAATCGCCGGGCTCCTTCGCGCCGCCCTGCGCCACGCTCTCGAGCAGGTATGTGAATTCGATCCTACGGGGAGGATCGACGTCGACCACCTTGCCGCGCACGATCGGGCTTCCGCCCGGAAAGCGGATGAGGACGGCGCCGCCCTTGCGCGCGTCGATCTGCGAGCCCTCCCCCCACCATCGCGCGAACCGCATGGAATCCGTGAAGTAGCGGAACACCGTTTCGCGCCGAGCGCAGATCGAGATTGTGCGATCGAGTGTCTCCAAAAGGTCGCGTCCGGGCATGGCGACTCCTCTCCCGTTCAGCGGCGCCGCTTGCGCGGGCGCGGCGCGGTTTATTACTAAAATGATGTCAAGACGTCTTTCTCGTCAGTCCAGCGCGCTCAGCTCCCGCTCCAGAAACCTTCGCTCGAGGTCGTTGGAAACCAGCGACAGCGCCCGCCGATAGGCTTCCGCAGATTCCTCCCGGCGGCCGAGGCGCGCCAGCAGCTCCGCGCGCGCCGCGGGAAGGAGGTGATAGCCCGCCAGGTCTCCGCGCTGCTCGATCGCGTCGAGGAGTCGGAGCCCCTCCTCGGGACCCGAGGCTTCGGCCACGGCCGCGGCGTGGTTGAGCTCCACGACGGGAGACGGATGGCGAGCCATGAGCTCCCCGTACAGCAGTACGATCTGCCGCCAGTCGGTGTCTTCAAAGGAGGCGGCTTCTCCGTGCAGCGCCGCGATCGCCGCCTGGAGGGCGTACGGACGCGCGCCGCCCTCGCGCAGGGCCGACTCCGTCAGAGTGATTCCTTCGCGAATCTCCCCTTTGTCCCAGAGGCTGCGGTCCTGCGACTCCAGGCGCACGAGCTCGCCTTCCGGCGACACGCGCGCCTCGCGACGCGAATCGTGCAGGAGCATCAGGGCCAGGAGAGCGCGCGGCTCGGTGCTCTCCGGCATCAGCTCGACGACGAGACGGGCGAGGCGGATCGCCTCGGCGCAGAGCTCCCGCCGCACGAGCTCCGATCCCTTCGTCGCGGCGTAACCCTCGTTGAAGATCAGGTAGAGGACCGCGAGGACCGAGTCGAGCCGCTCGGGAAGCTTCTCGTCGGGAGGAACGCGGTACGGGATGCCGGCCTGGCGGATCTTCGCCTTGGCCCGGACGAGGCGCTGCGCGAGCGTCGCCTCGGGAACCAGGAACGCGCGGGCGATCTCGTCGGTCGTCAGGCCCCCGAGGGTGCGCAGCGTCAGCGCGATCTGCGCCTCGACGGCGAGCGCCGGGTGGCAGCACGTGAAGATCAGGCGCAGCCGGTCGTCGCCGACGCGGTTGTCGCCCTCGGAAGCAACGACCGGCGCTTCGCCCTCCTCGGCGGCGGCCCAGCGGGCGATCTCCTCGCGCTTCTCGCGGAAGCGCGAGTCGCGGCGCAGGCGGTCGATGGCCTTGTGCCGCGCCGTCGACACGATCCACGCGCGCGGATTCTCCGGAACGCCGTGGCCGGGCCAGCGCTCCAGCGCGGCGACGAATGCCTCGTGCATGACCTCTTCGGCAAGATCGAAATCGCCGACGAGCCGGATCAGCGTCGCGAGGATGCGTCCCGAGTCCGAGCGGTAGAGGCGGTCTATGGACATGGAGGTCAGTAAGCAGTCGGCAGTAAGCAGTAAGCAAGGGCACCAGCGCCGCTCCTGCCTACCGCTTACTGCTTACGGCTTACCGCTTACTCACATCCGCATCACCGGCCGGACTTCGACGGCGCCGTAGGAAGCGCCCGGGACGCGCGTGGCGATCTCGGCGGCTTCGTCGAGATCCTTGGCGTCGATCATGTAGTAGCCCCCGAGTTGCTCGCGCGTCTCGGCGAAGGGGCCGTCGGTCGTTACGGGCTTGCCGTTGCGGACCCGGACCGTCGTCGCCGTGGCTGTCGGCTCGAGACCGTCGCCGGCGAGGTAGTGACCGCTCTTCTTGATCGAGTCGGTAAAGGCCGTGTACTTCTGGTACATGTCTCCCTTGTCCTTGTCCGAGAGGCCGGTCCAGTCCGACTCACGGCTGTAGATCAGCAATATGTATTTCATCCCGTCGTCTCCTTTCGCTACCTAGTCGAACGGGACCGCCGAAATCGACATCCCCCTAAGAGGTTTTCTGCGCTCCCACGACCCGGCGGGCCTCCGCCAGCTCCGGCCTTGGCGACCCCGGAACGCACTGCCCGATCAGCTTCGCGTAGAGCTCGCGCGCCTTGGCCGTATTTCTCGAAAGTTCCGCCGCGCGCGCCCCTCCCGCGAGACTGTTGAACCGTCCCGGCGATTCGCGCAAGCACGCCTCGTACTCGATCAGCGCTTCCGCCGGTTTGCCCGACTCCATCAGCATGTCCGCCAGGAGCTCGCGCGGAGGCAGGACCGCTCCCGGAGTCACCGGATGCTTGCCGGTCTTTTCGTCGAGTTCCGCCGCGGCGCGCGCCAGCCGCAGCGCGTCGTCTCTCTTTCCTTCGGCGTAGGCGATCCACGACGCGGCCGCGAGCCTCAGCGACTCGACGTTGGCGGCCCAGTCGTAAGGACCGGGCACGGGCGACTTCGCCAGGCCCGCCTGGATCTCCTGGAGCTTCACGACGGCGCCGCGGGCGCGGTCGAGCTGTCCCGTGCGCGCCGAGCCCATCGCCTGCGCGAAGGAGGTGATCGCAGGAGCGTACGAGAAACGATCCCAGGGCATGGGAACGTCGGGCAACTCGAGCGCCGCGGCGCCTTTCCAGTCGCGCCGCTCCAGCGTCCAGCGCGCCGGGACGGCGACGAGCGCGTAGCCGCCCTGGAACTGCGGCGAGTCAAACTTCTTTGCGGCCTCCGTCTCCTCGAGGACCTTTCGCGCGCGCTCCTGATCGCCGACCTGGAGGTACGCGTACTCGAGATAGTCCAGTGCGTGCAGCGTGTCGAAGGCCGTCGCGCCCGGGTAGTACTTCGCGGCGAAACGCCGGGCCGCCTCCGCCGAGTCGATGTTGGACGCGATCGACTCCTGCCAGAGACCCAGCCTCGTGAAGATGTGGGACGGCATGTGAAGCGCGTGCGGAGAGTCCGGAGCGATCTTGGCGTACGTCCGCGCCGCCGGAAGGGCCTCGGCCGCGAGCGCCGGATAGTCGAAGGAGTGGATCATGTAGTGCGTGATGCCCGGGTGCTCGGGCTCGAGGGGAAGAAGGCCGTTCAGGATCGCGGCGGCCTTCTTCTGGTTCGCGTACGTCGTGTCGCTCGGCGGCGCGGTCCCCAGGAGCGCTAGCGCGTAGAAGATCGTGGCCTCGTGATCGTCGGGGAAACGCCGCGACAGCTCGGCCATCGCGTTCTCGTACGCCTTGGCGCGCGAGCCGTGCGGCACCGTTTCGGAATCGCGATAGAACGCCTTGATCGCGTCGATGTACCCGCGCTCGCGCTCCGTCTTGCCGCCGATTTCCATCGCCTTGCCGGTCGCCGTCTTGCCCGCGGAAAGGTCCGAAGGCGTCGGCGGAGCCCAGATCGGGTGGTACCAGGTCATCGCGATTCCCCAGTACGCCATGGCGCAGCCGGGGTCTTTCTTCGCGACGGCCTCGAAGGAGCGGCGCGACTCTTCGTAGCCGAAGGAGTGCAGGAAAGCGACCGCGCGGGTGAACTCGGCCGCAACGTCGGTGCTGCAGGACGTCGGGAAATTGACCTTGCCGAGAGACTCGGTATCTCCGTGGGAGTGCTGGTGCTCCTCCTGGGCGCGAGCCGTGCGGGACAGGAGGGCCGCGGCGAGGGACAGAACGAGGAAGGGTCGATTCTTCCGCACGATCCACCTCCGTAGAGGGACAAACCTATGACAGAACCGATCGTATGATGCGGGGTTCGGCGGGTTCGTGACCGCCGCGGGAGGTCGAGAATCGTGAAATCTCTTCGCTGGGCCCTAGGAGTCGCCGCCGCCGGCGCGCTGATCGCGGTCGGAAGCGCGTCGCCCGGAGGGCAGTCCCCCGCCGCGCCGTCCAAGGCCCTGTCTCCGGCCGACATGGACACGAACGCGCAGGCCTGCACCGACTTCTACCAGTACGCCGTCGGAGGCTGGCTCGAGAAGAACCCCATCCCCTCCGATCGGCCGCGCTGGGGCTCCTTCGACGAGCTCCGTCAGCGCACCCTGGACAACCTCCGGGGAATCCTCGAGCGCCTCGCCGCCGACAAGTCGGCCAAGCAGGGCTCCGACGAGAAGAAGCTCGGCGACTTCTACGGCGCCTGCATGGGCGAAGCCGAGATCGAGAAGCTCGGGATGAAGGCGATCGACTCCGAGCTCGATCGGATCGATTCGATCAAGAACCTGCCGGCCCTGCGCGCCGAGATCCTGCGCCTCCAGCAGGGCGGCGCCAACGTGCTCTTCAACTTCGGGTCGGAGGAGGACCGCAAGGACTCTTCGAAAGTCGTCGCCGCGGCGCTGCAGGGAGGGCTCGGCCTGCCCGACCGCGACTACTACACGAAGACGGATCCGAAGTCCGTGGAGCTGCGCGAGAAGTACGTCGCCCACGTCCAGAAGGTCTTCGAGCTCGCCGGCGGGAAGCCCGAGAAGGCCGCGTCCGACGCCAAGATCGTCATGGGGATCGAGACGAAGCTCGCCGAGGCTTCGCAGAGCAACGTCGACCGACGCAACCCCGACAAGACGTACCACCCCACGACCGTGCCCGAGTTCTCGAAGGAGACGCCGAACCTGGGCTGGACGGCCTACTTCACGGACCAGAAGATCCCGGTCGACACCCCGCTGAACGTCTGGCAGCCGGATTTCTTCAAGGCCGCCGACAAGCTCCTCGTATCCGAGCCCCTGGCGGACTGGAAGACGTACCTGCGGTGGCACACGCTCTCCGCGGCCTCGCCGTACCTCTCGAAGAAGTTCGTGGACGAGGATTTTGCGTTCAACGGGAAGACGCTCGCCGGCACGCCGGAGATCCAGCCCCGCTGGAAGCGCTGCGTCGCCGCCACCGACGCCGCGATGGGAATGGCGCTTGGTCGAGTCTACGTGGCGCAGTACTTTCCTCCTGAGGCTAAGAAGCGCATGGACGAGCTCGTCAAAAACCTGCTCCTCGCACTCGACAACGACATCAAGACGCTTCCCTGGATGGGGGACGCGACGAAGAAGGCCGCCGCGGCGAAGATCGCGACGTTCGACCCGCGGATCGGCTACCCGGCGAAATGGCGCGACTACACGCAGCTCGAGGTGTCGCGCGCGTACTACCTGCGCAACGTCGCGTTCGCCAACCGCTTCGAGTGGCGGCGCGACCTCGCCAAGATCGGCAAGCCCGTGGACCGCAACGACTGGGGCATGTCGCCGCCGACCGTCAACGCGTCCTACAACTCGGCCAAGAACGCGATCACGTTCCCGGCCGGGATCCTCCAGCCTCCGTTCTTCTATCCGGACGGTGACGACGCGATCAACTACGGCGCGATCGGCGGCGTCATCGGCCACGAGATCACGCACGGCTTCGACAACTCCGGCCGCAAGTTCGACGCGAAGGGAAACCAGGTCGACTGGTGGACTCCGGAAGACGCGAAGGCCTTCGACGAGAGGGCCAAGTGCATCATCGACCAGTTCAACGGCTACTTCGTCGAGCCGGACCTGCACCAGAACGGAGAGCTCGTGCAGGGCGAGTCGATCGCGGACCTGGGAGGTCTGACGATCGCCTACATGGCATACAAGAAGAGTCTCGAGGGCAAGCCCGCGCCGGAGACGATCGACGGGCTCACACCGGACCAGCGGTTCTTCCTTTCGTGGGCACGGATCTGGGCGTCGAACCACCGGCCCGAGTTCGCGCGCCTCATGGCGCAGACCAACGAGCACCCTCTCGGCAAATTCCGCGCGATCGGCACGATCGTCAACATGCCCGAGTTCGCGAAGGCGTTCGACTGCGGGACTGGGTCCGCGATGGTCAGCGAGAAGCGCTGCCAGATTTGGTGACGACCGCGGCGAACTAGGAACGGGATCCCTCGCTACGCTCGGGATGACTCCCATAAGCGTCACTCCGAGGCATAACGCCGTCATCCAGAGGGCGACAGCCCGAGGGATCCCGAGCTCGATTGCCTCCGCGGTGTGTCGAGCCCGGGATCCCTCGCTACGCTCGGGATGACTGCTCGCGCGACATCGCGCGAGCAGTCACTTCACCGCCTGCAGCTCCCTCATCGCCTCGCCCGAGCAGGCGTAGTCCTCGAATACGACGAGGTGCCACGACCCTTCGGAGGGCGGGCAGTCGGTGATCGGAGACGCGGCCGGGCAGTTGTAGTCCATCCGCGGAACGGTCATGCGGCTGCGCACCAGGAGGACGTTGCCGCCGGCCTGTTCCGCGCGCACGCGCTCGGCGTGAAACGGATCCTTCGAGCCGGTCATCCGCAGCTCGCTCATGTCCACGGCTGGATGCGACGCGAGGAGGCGGCAGCCGCGCGGCATGGCCGCACGCGCGTCGGACAACGGCGCCTGGTACACCCGAACGCCGCCGCTCTCCGGCGCGCTGGAGGCGCAGGACAACGTCAGCAGGATCGCGCCCGACCGGACGAGCCCCCGCACGCTGCGATTCTGTAACTAGAATGGCGCACCGTGGCCGACCTCACAAAAACTTCATCGCGCCTCCCCGCCGTCTTCGTCTCGCACGGGTCACCGATGATCGCGATCGAGGACGATCCCTGGGGCCGCGCGCTGGAGGAGTTCGCGAAGACGCTGCCGCGCCCGCGCGCGGTCGCGGTGGTGTCCGGGCACTGGGAGGCGCCGGGCCGCGTCCGCGTGACCGCCGCGCCGAGGCCCGAGACGATCCACGACTTCGGCGGATTCCCCGAGGATCTCTACCACCTCCGCTATCCCGCGAAAGGCGATCCGGGTCTGGCGGCGCTCATCGCCCGGCTTCTGAACGACTCCGGATTTCCGGCGACGACGGACCCGGAGCGCGGGCTCGACCATGGCGTCTGGGTGCCGTTGCAGCGCCTCTACCCGAAGGCCGACATTCCGGTGGTCGAAATCTCCCAGCCCTTGCGCCGCCATCCCGAGGACATGCTGAGAATGGGCGCCGCGCTCTCGCGGCTGCGCAGCGAGGGAGTCCTTCTGCTCGGCACGGGAGGCATCGTCCACAACCTCGGCCGCATGTCGGCGGAGGACGATCCGCAAAAGGTCGAAGGCTGGGCGCGCGAGTTCGACGACTGGATCCGGGATCGCCTCGCCGCGATGGACGTCGCGGCGATCGCGTCCTACCAGGCCTCCGCGCCCCATGCCCGGCTCGCCGTTCCCACGCCCGACCACTTCGATCCGATCTTCGTGGTCCTGGGCTCGGCCCTCCCCGGCGAGCGGGTGGTCACGATCCACGAGGGCTTCCGGTACGGCACTCTCTCCATGCGGAGCTTCGCGATCGGTTAGGGCGGCAACCCGGGTCGGACATCATCTGTCTCCCAGTCGGGCGCACCCTGATCCTGGAATGGGTAACGTCCTCGGACCCGACCGCTGGTGCCGGCAGAAGTGGTGCCGTGAAGACGCCGCCGCGGAGCACTTCGCGGGCGACGGCTGCTCGTGCGACGGCCACGGCCGCGAGGCGGGCGAGTCGCGGCTGACCATCCTGACGGCGAAGGCTTCGAGGCTCGCTCCCTTCGCGTGCCGGGCGTGCGGCGCGAGCGCGCGGCGCATGGTCGAGCAGCCGGAAATGTTCTTCCGCTGCGAACCGTGCGCACTCGCGCGGCGCTGGGTGAGCGCGTAGCGGGGACGACCGGGCGCTACTGAGCGCCGTTCTGTCGCCTCAGGTCTTGCGGGCAGGCATCACGGTCAGGACAACCCCGACGACCGCGAGCCCGAGTCCGACCCAGCGCAGCGCTTCCCAGCCTTCCTTCTTCGAACGCTCTTCCGAGGAGAAGGTCGTCTTGAGGGCCCCTTCAACGGAGTCGTACCCGCCGCGCTGGCTCGAAGCGATGAGGAATCCCGCGAGACCGAGGATGAGCAGAACAATCCCTATCCTTCTCATGGCTCCCCTCTCAGCAAGGACGATACCAACACGGTGCAACAAAAAAGGCGGGGTTGCCCCCGCCTGTAAGCGCTCGGCCGAAAGGCCGCTCAGTAGCGGGAACGCCCGCCGCCGGCCCCCTCGGTCTTGGGCCTGGCCTCGTTGACCCTCAAGGCGCGGCCGCCGAACTCCGTGCCGTCCAGAGACAGAGCCTGCTTTGCCTGGTCGTCGTTGTTGTACTCGACGAAGCCGAAGCCCTTGGACTGGCCGGTCGAGCGGTCCGTGACCACGCGCGCGGAGTCGGGCGTGCCGAACTTCGCGAACATGTCCTGGAGCTGGTCGTCGGAGATGTTGTACGGGAGATTGCCTACGTAGATCTTCATGGAACCATACCTTCTATGCCGGTGGAATTCTGCACGGCGGCGGCGCCGGCGCGACGCTCCGCATTCTCGGAATTTCTTCGTTCGGGATTCGTCAGAACGGATCTGGCAAAGGCGAGCGATCGAGAACACGACGACTGTATCACACAGTCCGGTGGACCTCCCGCGCCCCGGAATCCGGAGTCTCTCGGCGGGCGTAACACAGCCCGAGGAGACACTTCATGAAGATCGGGGTTCTGGGAACGGGAATGGTGGGAACGACGCTGGCGAGCAAGCTCGCCGCGCTCGGTCACGATGTGAAACTCGGCGCGCGCGAGGCCGACAATCCGAAGGCGGCCGCGTGGGCGTCGAAGGCGGGCAAGGGCGCCTCGCAGGGCGCGTTCGCCGACGCGGCAAAGTTCGGCGAGATCGTCTTCAGCTGCACACTCGGCACGGCGGCACTCGACGCGCTCCGCGCGGCCGGCAAGGACAACCTGAAGGGCAAGGTCCTGGTGGACGTTTCCAACCCGCTCGAATTCGTCGGAGGCGCGGCGCGGCTGACGACGCCGCCCGGCGTGTCACTCGGGGAGCAGGTGCAGAAGGAGTTCCCCGAGGCGAAGGTCGTCAAGGCGCTCAACACGGTCAACGCGAACATCATGGTCGCGCCGGAGCGCGCCGGAGGCGAGAGTGATCTCTTCATCGCGGGCAACGATGCGGGGGCGAAGGAGAAGGTCTCGGCGCTTCTACGCGATTTCGGCTGGAAGCGCATCCATGACCTGGGCGGAATCGCCGCGGCGCGCGGAACGGAGGCCTACCTTCTCTTCTGGCTCGCAGTCTCGGCGGCCCTGAAGAATTACGACTTCAACGTGCGCGTCGTCAAACCCTGATTTCCGGAATGCGCCGCGGCGGCGGCCTCGTTGCGACTCCCGAGGAGTCGCGCATGTATCGGAGAATTCTTGCCGCCGCGGCCGTTCTGTTTCTCGCGGGTCTCGCCTCGGGTCTCGATCGCATCGAGACGGTCCAGAAGTTTCGAGACGCGCGGCAGCGCGGCGACCTCGCAGCGGCGCGGGCACTGATGGCGCCGGACGCGCGCATCTGGTTCGACATGGAGGAGCGCACGGGTCCCGGCGCGCCATGGACGCTGGAACCCGACGACTGGGACCGCTGGGACGCGTTCTTCCACAGCGCGACGACCTACTCGGACTGGAAGGACGACGGGGATCGCGTCACGGCGACCGGCCGGGAGATCAACGACTTCTACCGGCTGACGGAGTGGAAACCGAAGCCGCTCGCCTTCACGTGGTGGCTCGACTCCGAGGGGAAGATCACGGGCTTCATGTTTCACGCGATGAAGGATGCGAAAGAGGAGAGTCGCTTCGATGAGCTGAAGGCGTGGGCGAAACAGACCCACCCGGACGAATTCGCATACCTGACGACGCCGAAGGGGCCCATCAACCCCGCCGGCGACCGGCCGCAGCGCTGGAAGAAGCTCGCGATCGAGTGGCGCAGGGCAGTAGGGCTGCCGGCGCTCGCGCTGCCATAGCCCGCTACCTCGCCGCCGCGGCCGCTTTCTTCAGATCCGCGACCAGCATGCCGTAGATCTTTTCGCGCCCCGCGTCGTCGTCGGCGCGAAGGACCGCGGAGGGATGGTAGGTCGCGAGGACCTTCGGGGCCCACGTGCTGTCGATGAACTGACCCCGCTGCTTGAGCAGTCGGAAGCTCGGGCCGAGCAACGCCTTCGATGCCGTCGCGCCGAGGCAGACGAGGACTTCGGGCTTGATGATCTCCAACTCCTTGAAGAGCCACGGACGGCAGGCCTGAATCTCTCCGCTCGTCGGAGTCTGATGAATGCGGCGCTTGGGCGTGCGCTCGAACTTGAAGTGCTTGACGGCGTTGGTGACGTACACCTTCTCGCGCGACAGCCGGATCTCGGCCAGCGCCTTGTCGAGCACCGCGCCCGCGGGCCCGACGAAGGGCCGCCCCTGCAGGTCCTCCTGGTCTCCCGGCTGCTCGCCCACGAGGACCAGTTTCGCCTTCGGCAAACCCTCTCCAAAAACCGCCTGCGTGGCGTTCTTGTAGAGGTCGCAGCCTTTGCACTTCTGGATCGCCTTCGCGGCGACCGCGAGGCTCGAAGTGTCCGGCACGAACGGCGCGGCGCCTCCGTCCGCCGGTCGCCTGGGAGCACGCGAGCTCTTCGAGGCCGCGATCTTTTTCAGCCGCAGCACGTCGGGATCCGTGGCTCTGCTCATGATCTCGTGATCTCCTTCCGCCAGCCGCCACAGCACCCGGTAGAGAAGGCGCCAGCGCTCGGGATCCTCGGCCTGGGCCGCTTCCCCCGCGAGGTCGACGAACGCGCGCGGAACCCGAAGCTCCGGAGCGGGTGGCGCGGACGAGTCAGCCGACTCGGAGATCGAAAAGAGATCGGGAGCCTCCTTTCTCTCACTCCAGACCACTTCTTCCGGAGCGACGTGCTCGGCCACGAGCCGCCGCGCCGCGTCCCGCCATCCCGAGAGCGTGGGCTCGAAGACGACCTCGCGCACGCGATTACGCCGCCGACGCTCCCGCTTGCACCAGCCACTCCTTCATGTGCGTGCTGGGCACGACGCCCGGCTGTTGAAAGACCTTCTTGCCGTCCCGCAGAACGACGAAGTTCGGAATCCCCTGAACGTTGAATTGCGCCGCGAGCTCCGGATGCCGATCCGTGTCCACCTTCAGGACGAGAGCGCGGCCCTTCATGTCCGCTGCGGTGCGGGCGACCTCGGGAGCCGCCATCTTGCAGGGGCCGCACCAGTCTGCCCAGAAGTCGACGAGTACCGGCACCTTGGCGCCGGAGGTCACCTCGCGGAACGTCTCCGGGTCGGCGTCGATCGGCGCGCCGACCGGGGAAATCTCGGTCTTGCACGCCCCGCACCGGCCGGTTTCGGCCAGCCGGTGGGCCGGGGACCGGTTCTTCTTGCCGCAGGACGGGCACTTCAGAATCACGGATCTCCTCCTTGCAAGGATTCCGCCGGGTTTGGCCGGGACCCCGATCATCTCTCCTTTTCATCTGGAAAGCGTGGGCCTCACCCTGACCCGTTCTCCACGAGGGGGAGAGGGATAGCAGGGAGCATCCACCGTGCAGCGCAATTTTTGGGAGAGGATGCATCAGCGACTTCCCCTCCCATGTCGGTCGGCCCGCGAAGCGGGCCGCTCAAAGTCTGAGCCTTGCGCTGCGGGAGCCGGAGCGCAGCGAGGAGACCAGCCCGTTCGTCGAGTCTCATTTCGACGAGCGGACGGCCGACGAAGTCCGCAGGTCTCCTCGCAAGCGCTCGCGACGGAGAGATAATGCGGCGCCATGATGATTCACTCCCCCTCCGAGATCTCGAAACTCCTCGCATACAACCGCTGGGCGAATGCGCGAATGCTCGAGCCCGTGACGGCACTGGCGGCGGAGAAGTGGAGCCGCGAGCTCGGCGGCAGCTTCGGCTCGCTGCACGGAACGCTGATGCACCTCTACGGCGGAGAGTGGATCTGGCTCCAGCGCGCCCGCGGATCCTCTCCGAAGGCGCTTCCGACTCTCGAGGAGGTCCCCACCGCCGAGGCACTCGGCGAGAAGTGGCGTCGGCTCGAGGACGAGATCGCTGAGTTCGCGAGGGATCTGACTCCCGCATCCCTCGCGCGCTCCATCACGTACACGAACTTCGTCGGAACGCAGTGGACGTACACGATCTCGGACATCCTTTTCGATCTCGTGAACCATTCCACGTACCACCGCGGCCAGGTCACGACACTTCTGCGGCAGCTCGGCGAGACGCCGGTCTCCACCGACTACGTGCGTTTCCTGGATGGAGACGGTGTTGCGCCGCCGGACCGGACGCCGGGGGAGATCGTGCGGCTCTTCGCCTACAACCGCTGGGCGAACATGCGCGTGCTTCGCTCGGCGCGCGACATTCCGGCGGAGGACTACGGGCGGACGATCGGCGGCAGCTTCGTGACGCTCCGAGACACGCTCACCCACGTCTACGGCGCGGACTGGGTGTGGCTCGAACGGTTCGCCGGACGCTCCCCGCGCGCTCTGCCGAAGGGGAAAGAGGCGGGATCTGCAAACGACCTCGAGACGATGTGGCGCGAGGTCGAGGAGGGCTGGGCGGCGCTCGTCGGCGAGGTCGAGCCCGCGCGGATGCGCGAGCGACTCGACTACGTCGCCTTCTCCGGCGACGCCTTCTCGCGGCCGATCGGCGACGTCCTCGTGCACGTTGTCAACCATTCGACGTACCACCGCGGCCAGGTCGCCACGCTCATGCGCCAGCTCGGCCGTCAGCCGGCATCGACGGACTACTTGATGATGCTGGACGAACGGGCGTAGCCCCCCCTCACCCCCAAACCCGGGAGAGAGGGAGACATGAATGGGCAAAAAAAAGGGCGGGGCAATTGCCCCGCCCGGCGAAAAGGTCTTGATCTGACCTAGGAGTGATGGAGCATCGGAGGGCCTGAGGCCTTCGGCGATACCGCGTCGCGGTCGAAGATCGAGATCCGCTCCTCGCGCTTGCGGCGAGCAAACAGCAGACCGACTCCCACCAGACCCAGCACGCCGATTCCGGCGAGGATCCAGTTGGCCGCCTTGCTCTTAGGGGCCGTCTCGGTTTCCTTCGTGACTTCGGTCTTGGCTGCCTGAGCCTCGGCGACGTCCGCGGCCGCAGCCGGCGGAGCGGCCGCCGGAGGAGGCGCTTCAGCCGTCGTCGCGGCGGGCTGGTCGGTCGTGGCCGCCGTTCCGGACGGCGGTCCAGACGGCTTGTCGTTCGGAGAGGTCACCGCGCCCGTCGACTTCGATTCGGGTTGCGTCTCGGTCTTCTCGACCTTGGTCTTCTTCTCCGTTTTGGAGACTGGCTTCTTCACCGACTTCTTGGAAGTCGACGAGCTCGTCGCCTCGGCGGGAGGCGCCTGCTCGGGCTGCGCTTCCTGCTGAACCGTCGGCGCCGGTGCCACCGGCTCGGAATTCTGAATCTCCTCCGGCTTTACGGGCAGAGGCGCCACCGGAGACGGAGGCGTCGCGTCGGTCGGAGCCGGCGCCGCGTCCGGCGCGGGACTGACCACCGGCGGCGGAGCCTGCTCCGGAGCCGGATTGGGATCCTGAGCCCGCGCACCCGCGGCCATCACAGCGGACATCGCCGCCACCATCAAGAGTCGCTTCATGATTCTCATTGCGGGTCCTTCCTTTCGTCTTTGTTCATCTCTTGCAGTGACTTGCAGCCCTTGAGGCCGCGCCGTTCTGTCGGGAACGGCCACACTTCTGAATAGAGCAGGATGCATGCCAGCTTCGGGCGCCGTTTTCGGGGCGCAAATGCGACGTCCAATTCCACGCGCGCCTCGTCCGGGAACCCGCGCTCATGTCCGCCAAAAAATGTGGAACGCGACTTGAAGACGCGGTGTCTCGCCTTTTTGAAGGAGGCGAGCCATGAAGAAGCGCTCCATCGTCGTCCTCGCCCTCGTGCCCTTCGTCCTCGGCTTTCCCTCGGCGTCGCCGGCCTGTTCGTTCAGCCCCGATCTCTTCGAGCTCTCCGCAAGAGCGGAAGCGATCGTTCTCGCTCGCATCGAAGCCGTCGACAACTCGACTCCTCTTCCCCAGGGGGAATGGGACGAGAACGCCGACCACTTCGAAGGGAACTCCGTGACGTTGCGCATCGTCGAAACCTGGAAGGGTCCCGCGATGACCGAAGTCCGCATGCAGGTTTACGACGCGTCTCCCTACAGAATCGGCGACGTGATGCTGGCGTTCCTGAAGAGCGGCGAGACGCGCGCCGCCGCGACCGAAGACTGGCTGGACGAGTGGGTCCCCGACAACCCTGAGGAGCTCGCGCTGCGCGCGAAGGCCCGTGAGGAGAACCGGCGCTTCGCGGCGTGGTCGGCGGGCCGCTGGTTCAGCGCCGGCGACGCCCCACTCTCGATCGCGTTTCCACGCGAACAGGACCGGGCCGTCATCAAGGACCTGCTTCTCGCTGCCGCCCGGCTGCAATCGAGCGGCATGGCCGATCCGCGAGACCTGCGCGACTGGTTCGTCTCGGCGGCGGAGCATCGGATCACGCGATCCGAGGGCCTGTCGCGCCTCCAGTGGGAGCTGGCCCCGGGGGCGTATCTCCTCGTCGATGCGGACGTGGAAGAAGCCGAGGAAGAACCCGTGGAGGACGCCTCGGGAACAGACGTCGACGACCCGTCCGCAGACCGGCAGGAACCGCTCACCAACGAGCAGCTCGCGCGCCTGGCCACGGGGTTTGTGCGGGAGCCCGCCGTCGACGCGTCGGATGCGACGATGCTTCGACTGCTCGCGGACTACCCCGACCTCGAGGTCGACCGCGCGGCCGCCTCGCTGGTCGAGGCGGGGCTCCGGCTGCGGCCGATTCCCGCCTGGGTCACGGAGATGGTGGAGCTGACGCTGGCCCGGTACGGCGACGTCTTCGCGGATCGGATCGGCCGCGACGACGTCGACAAGGAGGGCCGTCCGATCTACACGGGAGAAGGCCAGAACACCCTGCCCACGATCTGGGAAGTCGCTCGTCGCGAGCTGGGGATCCCCTCCGTCGCCCCGGCGGCCGCTCCGGAGTGACCCACGCCGGCCCGGCTTCGCGGTGTTACGCTTCCGGCATGAGGCCGTACGTTCGGTTGACCGAGCCGATGGTGCGGGAGGGCGGGAAGCTCCGGACCGCCTCGTGGGACGAGGCGCTGGATCGGGCCGCCGAGGGCTTCCGGCGGTCGCGCGACGATCACGGGCCGGAGTCCTTCGGGATGTTCTCGTGCTCCAAGGCCACCAACGAGGTGAACTACCTGGCCGAGAAGTTCGCCCGTCTGGCCATCGGCTCGAACAACATCGACAGCTGTAACCGAACCTGACACGCTCCCAGCGTCGTCGGTCTGACGGCGGTGTTCGGAGCGGGAGGCGGGACGAGCTCCTACCGCGAAGCGGAGGAGGCGGAGATCATCCTGCTCTGGGGATCCAACGCGCGCGAGGCGCATCCGATCTTCTTCCATCACGTCCTGAAGGGCGTCAGGAATGGGGCGCGTCTGATCGTCGTGGACCCGCGGCGGACGGTCTCGGCGCAATGGGCGGATACGTGGCTGGGCCTGGACGTTGGATCGGACATCGCCCTGGCCAACGCCATGGCGCGGGAGATCCTCGACGCCGGACTGGAGAACCGCGAATTCATCGCGAACGCCACCGCCGATTTCGAGGAGTACCGGAAGTCCCTCGACAAGTACACGCTGGCGTACGCGGAGAAAGAGACCGGCGTTCCGGCCTCCGCGATCCGCGACGCAGCGCTCGCCTACGCGAAGGCGAAGACGGCGCAGCTGTGCTGGACGTTGGGGATCACCGAGCACCACAACGCCGTGGACAACGTCTTCGCGCTGATCAATCTGGCGCTCCTGACGGGCCACGTCGGACGCTGGGGCTCCGGAGTCTGTCCGCTGCGCGGCCAGAACAACGTGCAGGGCGGCGGCGACATGGGAGCGCTTCCGAACAAGCTGCCGGGCGGACAGGACGTCGAGGATCCGGCGGCGCGGGCGAAGTTCGAACGCGCGTGGGGCGGCGCGAAGATCCCGCAGATGCGCGGCTGGCACCTCTCACAGATGTTCGAGGCGATGGAGCACGGGAAGCTGAAGTCGCTCTACGTCCTCGGCGAGAACCCGGCGCAGTCGGAGGCGGACCAGAAGCGC
Source organism: Acidobacteriota bacterium (assembly GCA_046725935.1). Taxonomy (GTDB): domain Bacteria; phylum Acidobacteriota; class Thermoanaerobaculia; order UBA5066; family Gp7-AA6; genus DAHUXD01. Next base: position 19,058 of record JBKOZO010000011.1, read on the forward strand.
GCGATGGAGCTGCTCGGCACGATCGATCAGATAGTCGTCCAGGACATGTTCCTGACGAAGACGGCCGAGATCGCGCACGTGGTCCTGCCGGCGGCGGCCTCCTGGTGCGAGGACGAGGGCACCGTCACCTCGAGCGAGCGGCGCGTGCAGCGCGTGCGGAAAGCGCTCGAGCCTCCGGGCCAGGCGCGGCCGGATCTGGAGATCCTGGTCGCGCTGGGCAAGCGTCTCGGCGTGGACCTGGGCTCGAGGGTGGCGGAGGAGGTCTGGGACGAGCTGCGATCTCTCTCGCCCTGGCACGGAGGGATGAGCTATCGGCGGCTTGAGGAGCACGGAGGGCTGCAGTGGCCGTGCCCGGACGAGTCGCATCCGGGGAGCCCGTTCCTGCACGGAAGGTTGTGGGCGAGGCCGCGCGGGGGCCCGGCGGCGCCGTTCCACGTCGTCGAGCACGATCCGCCGGTCGACAAGCTTTCCGAGGAGTTCCCAATAAGACTGACGACCGGACGGCGACTGGATTCCTACAACACCGGCGTCCAGACGGCGGGATACACCTCGCCGCTCCGCCGCGGCGAGACGCTCGACATTGCGCCGGAGGACGGGGAGCGCCTCCATGTGCGCGAGGGCGAAACGGTGCGGGCCATCTCGCGTCGAGGTGCCATCGCCGTGCCCGTACGCTACGACGCGACGCTCCGGCCGGGCCTCGCCTTCATGACGTTGCATTTTCAGGACGACGTTCCGGTCAACATCCTGACGATCGACGCGACGGACCCGAAGTCGGGAACGGCCGAGTTCAAGGCCTCCGCGATCCGCATCGAGAAGCTGACCGCGTAGGCGTCGCATAGCGACGCCGTAGCGGTCATCCCGAGGGCGAAGCCCGAGGGATCCCGTGACCGTCCGCCACGCTGCGAGTTCGGGATCCCTCGCTGCGCTCGGGATGACAGGCGACTCCCGTCGCATAGCGACGACGTAGCGATCATCCCGAGGGCGACAGCCCGAGGGATCCCGTGACCGTCCGCCACGCCGTGAGTTTGGATCCCTTCTCGCGGTCTGGCTGCCGCGCGGCGATAGAATCGCCTCTCCATGTACAGACTTTCGATGTCTCTTTGTAACGCGGTCGCTCTCTTTCTTCTCCTCTCCCCGGTCGCGCCGGCGCTCGACCAGCCTTCGGCGGCGGCGGCGAAGGAACACTTCATGCAGAAGAAGTGGACTGGCGACTTCGACGGAATGGTCAAGCGCCGCCAGATCCGCATCCTGGTCCCCTACTCCAAGACGCTCTACTTCGTAGATCTCGGCCAGCAGCGAGGACTCGCCTACGACGTCTTCACCCTCTTCGGAGACTACGTCAACAAGAACCTCAAAAAAGGAAACCTCCGCGTCCACATCATCTTCAAGCCCGAAGCCCGGGGCGATCTCACCGAGGACGTCAAGAACGGCCTGGGCGACATCGCCATTGGCTATCTGACGATCACGCCCGAGAGGGAGGCGCAGGTCGATTTCTCGATTCCCGTGATCGAGAACATCTCCGAAATCGTCGTCACCGCCCCCGGCGAGCCGCCCGTTCCTTCCCCGGCCGATCTCTCCGGGCGCGAGGTCTATATCCGGAAGAACTCGTCGTATTACCAGAGCGTCGAGAAGCTCAACGCGGAGCTCAAGAAGGCGGGCAAGCCTCCCGTAAAGATCCGCATCGCGCCGGACAACCTGGAGGCGGAAGACATCCTCGAGATGGCCAACGCGGGACTGGTCCCCGCTACGGTCGTCGACGACAACCGCGCGAAATTCTGGAAACGGGTCTACACGAAGATCGAGCTGCAGCCGGGCGCCGCTCTCCGTACCGGGGGCGCCACGGCGTGGATGATCCGCAAGAACAGCCCGCTCCTGAAAAAGGAGATCGACGCGTTCATAAGGAAATACCCCCCCGGCTCGGCCACACGCAACATACTCCTGAGCAAGTATCTGCAGAAGACGAAGTACGTGAAGGAGGCGACCTCGAAGGCGGAACGCGCCAAGTTCGACAAGATCGTCGACCTCTTCCGCAAGTACTGCCAGAAGTACGACATGGACACGCTGCTCATGGCGGCCCAGGGGTACCAGGAGTCGCGCCTGAATCAGCAGGCCAAGAGTCCCGTCGGAGCGATCGGCGTGATGCAGGTGATGCCCGCGACCGGCAAAGAACTCAACGTCGGCGACATCCATCAGGTCGAGCCCAACATCCACGCCGGCGTCAAGTACGTCCGGTTCATGATGGACAAGTACTACGCCAACGAGCCCATGGACGCGTTGAACAAGGGCCTCTTCACGTTCGCGTCGTACAACGCCGGCCCCGCGCGCATCGCGCAGCTGCGCAAGATCGCGAAGGAGCGAGGCCTGGATCCTAACGTCTGGTTCAACAACGTCGAGCTCGTCGCGGCCGAGAAGATCGGCCGGGAGACGGTCACTTACGTCAGCAACATCTACAAGTACTACCTGGCCTACCAGCTCGTCCTGGAACAGCAAAAAGAGAGAGAGCAAGCGCGCAAGGCGGCGGACGCTGCGGCCTCGCCGCCGAAGAAATAAGCCCGGGCCCGCTTCGGCTACAGTAAGCGCCGTGGATCTCCACCTGATCCCGGGGGCGGAAGCCAGCGCGGAGGAGCGGGACGCTGTCGACGCCGTCCTGGGCCCGCCGGCTTCGGGCTGGGAGGGCGGCGCGCGGCGGCCGGAATTCGACGGCCACCTCTTCACGGGCGGCGACGCGATTCGGGACCGCCGACATCTCCTGCTCCCGGCTCTCTGGTCGGCGCAGTCCCGCGTCGGCTGGATCTCGGCGGGGGCGCTCAACTACATCTGCCAGCGCCTTTCCGTGGCGCCCGCAGACGTCTACGGTGTCGCGACGTTCTACGCGATGTTCTCGGTCGAGCCGCAGCCGAAGACGATCGTCCACGTCTGCGAGGACCTCGCATGCCGTCTCGCGG
>JBKOZO010000012.1:0-4179 GCA_046725935.1 Acidobacteriota bacterium
GCTTACGACCGGCTACGAGCGCATGCGGCACCCGTTCTGGTCGCCCGACGGAAAGTGGATCTACGTTCAGCCCAGCCACCGCAACATCTACAGGGTTCCCACCGAGGGAGGAAAGCTCGAGCAGGTCACCCATTTTCCCGACGCCGGTCTCTTCCTCGAGGAGCCGACGATCTCGCCGGACGGGAAATACCTCTACTACTGCCGCAGCAACGGGGGCTCTTCGCTGTGGCTGATGACCACCGGCGATCCCAGCAAGCCTACGACCGCGGGCGCGGGCGCGAGTCCATGACACTCGCCGTCCTGCTTCTCGCAATGACCTTCGCATCCCCGCCCGCCGGATCCTGGCCGACGAGAGGGTGGCCCGAGTCGAGGCCGGAGGCGGAGGGAGTGAACGCGAAAACTCTCGATTCCCTCGACTCCGAGTTTTCCGCGGGCCGGCATGGCTACGTCGACTCGATGCTCGTCATTCGTCACGGCAAGGTCGTGTACGAGAAGCGATACGACCATGCCGCGGACTACCGGAGGCTCTTCGCCGGCAAGGGCGCGCCCGGCATCTACAACTACTACGACCCCGGGTGGCACCCCTACTACAAGGGCACGGATCTGCACACCATGCAGTCGGTCTCGAAGAGCGTGACCTCCGCCCTGATCGGCATCGCGATCGGCCGCGGCGAGCTGCCGGGCGTGGACGTGAAGGTCATGCCCTATTTCTCGAGCTTCCGAATTGCGTCGGAAGCTCGGCGCGACCGCATGACCCTGCGCGACGTGCTGACGATGACGACGGGCATTCGGTGGGACGAGGAGACCGCCGACTACACGGACCCCGCCAACAACTGCGCCGCGATGGAGGGCAAGGAGGATTGGGTCCAGTACGTCCTCGAGCAGCCGATGGCCGAGGAACCGGGGAAAGTCTACGAATACAACAGCGGGGCGACGATGCTTCTGTCGTATCTGATCTCCAAGACGACCGGCCACCCCGCAGACGACTATGCGAAGGAGCATCTCTTTACGCCTTTGGGAATCGACGCTTTCTACTGGAAGCGCACCCCGAAGGGGCTCGCGGACGCGGAAGGCGGCCTTTACCTCCGGCCGCGGGACCTCGCCAAGATCGGCTACCTCTATCTTCACGATGGCGTTTGGGAAGGAAAGCGCATCGTCCCGTCCGGCTGGGTGAACGAATCGACGCGCGGTCACGTGTCGACGGGCAAGTACCGCTACGGCTACCAGTGGTGGTCGTTTTCGAAGGGCAGTCCGGTGAGCTTCGCCGCGTGGGGTTATGGCGGCCAGTTCCTCTTCGTCGTGCCGGAGCTGGACCTGATCGCGGTCTTCACCGGCTGGAACATCTACGAGAAACCCGAGCTCGATCCGGAGTTCGCTCTCTCGGCGGTCGTCGAGGCCGTCCGCGACAAGAAATGACTCTCGCCGCCGGGACGCGGCTGGGTCCCTACGAAGTTCTCTCCGCGCTCGGTGCCGGCGGCATGGGCGAGGTCTACCGGGCGCGGGACACGCGTCTGGGACGCGAGGTCGCGATCAAGGTCCTGCCGGATTCGTTCTCCACCAGCGCGGATCGGCTCCGCCGGTTCGAGAAGGAGGCGCGGGCGGCGTCGGCGCTGAACCATCCCAACATCGTCGTCATCTACGACTTCGGCGAGTCCGCCTCCGGCTCCTACATCGCCATGGAGCTGGTCCAGGGGCAGACGCTTCGGGACATGCTCGACTTCGGCGCGCTGCCGATGAAGCGGACGCTGGCGATATCCGCTCAGGTGGCCGACGGACTCGCCAAGGCGCACGCCGCCGGGATCGTGCACCGGGACCTCAAGCCCGAAAACGTGATGGTCAGCAACGACGGCTTCGTGAAGATCCTGGATTTTGGTCTCGCCAAGCTCACACTTTCGGAAGGTTCGAGCGGACCGACTCAGGCGCCGACCGTGACGCGCGGGACCGAGCCGGGCCGAATCCTGGGAACGGTCGGGTACATGTCACCGGAGCAGGCGCTCGGCGAGGAGCTGGATTTCCGCTCCGACCAGTTCTCGCTGGGCTCGATCCTCTACGAAATGGCGACCGGGCGCCGCGCCTTTTCCCGCGCGTCGGCGCCCGAGACCCTCTCGGCGATCATCCGGGAAGAACCGGAGTCCCTTGCGTCCGCCGCGCCGTCGGCGCCGGCGCCGTTTCGATGGATCGTGGAACGGTGTCTCGCGAAGATCCCCGAGGAGCGTTACGGCGCGACCCAGGACCTGGCTCGGGATCTCTCGACGCTGAGAGATTGCCTCTCCGAGGCGGGAGGCGTCGCGGCCGCGGTCTCTCCCCGACCGGCGCGCCGCCGGTACGGTGGCCTCCTGCTCGCCGCAGTCGCCGCCGCGGCTCTCGGGGCGGGCCTTCTCGTGTCTTCCCTCCTGCCCACGCGAGCCCGGCCGGCGTGGCCCACCTGGGAAAGGGTCTCCTTCCGCCGCGGGATGATCTGGTCCGCACGCTTCGCACCGGACACACAGACCGTCGTCTACAGCGCCGCGTGGGACGGGGACCGGGTCCGCGTTTTCTCGACGCGCACGGGCGCGTCGGATACGCGAACCCTGGACCTTCCTTCGGGAAAGATTCTGGCGATTTCGCCGAAGGGAGAGCTGGCGTTCCTGCGCGACCCCCGCTTCATTTTCTTCTTCCGGCAGCCCGGAACTCTGGCGCGCGCGTCCCTCGAAGGAGGCGTGGCGCGCGACCTTCTCGAAGACGTGGATGCCGCGGATTGGTCGCCGAACGGCAATGAGCTCGCCGTGGCTCGCCGGGTAGCCGGCAAGGCGCGGCTCGAGTACCCGATCGGCAAGGTTCTTTACGAGACGGAGGAACGGATCAGTAGCCTCCGTATCTCCCGAGACGGCGACTGGATCGCCTTTCTGGAGCACGGGCACGTACAGGTCACGGCGAAACTCACGGCTGTGCGGGTGTCCGACGGCAACAAACGGGTGCTTTCCGACGGCTGGTCCATCTCGTCCGGGGGCCTCGCGTGGTCTCCCGACGGCTCCGAGGTGTGGTTCACGCCGGTGCAGAGTCCTCAATACAGCCGGAATGCTCCCATCCGTGCCGCGACCCTCGCCGGCAAGACGAGGGTGGTCGTGCGCGTCCCAGGGCAGCTCCGCCTCCTCGACGTCGCACCGGACGGCCGCGCGCTGGTCGCGCAATGGGACGTGCGCCACGGTCTTCGCGCACACGCTTCGGAAGCGGGGACCCAACGCGACCTGTCCTGGTTCGAGAACAGTTTCCTCGGCGACATCTCGCTTGACGGAGGAACCGTCGTCTTCACCGACCAGGATTCCCTGTTTCTCCGGCGTACAGACGGGTCTCCCCCGGTTCGGCTGGGAGTGGGGTACGCATTCGAGCTGACGCGCCTGTCGCCCGACGGCAAGTGGGTCTTGACGGTCCCGTCGTCCGGGCCGCGCAAGCTCGTCCTGGTCCCGACGGGCGCCGGGGAAGTCCGGCGGCTCGAGCACGCACCCGAATGCGAGACTGCGGAGTGGTTTCCCGACGGAAAGCGCATCCTGGGCGTATTCCTGGAGCCCGGCGGCCGACCGCGTTTTTTCGTTTTCGAGCCCGGATCCGGAAGGTTGCGCGACCTTCCCCTGCCCGCCGACACTCGGCTTGCGACCGAGACGAAGATGCTGTCGCGCGACGGGACGAGAATCGCCGTCATCGAGGCCAACGGCGACGTTCGCATTTTCTCGACGGACGACGGCCGGCTGATGCGACGTCTCCCCGCGGCGGCGCCCGGGTACGAGATCATCGGCTGGGCGGACGACGGGCGTCATCTGTTCCTGTACCGCATCGGAGACGTGCCGGAGAAGGTGCAGCGGCTGGACATCGAATCCGGAAAGGTCGAACTATGGAGGGAGCTGATGCTCGAGGATCCGGCCGGACTGATCCGGATCCATCCCGTCATGGTGACGCCGGATGGCCGCCACTGGGCGTACACCTACGGCCGGGTTCTGTCGGACCTTTACGTCGTCGAGGGGCTGAAATGACTTCCCACCGTCACGTCTACGCCTGCGCCATGAACCTCGACTTCAGCGCCGCGAGCGTCGAGGACAGGTCGCCGCTCTGTTCGACGTGCCCCTTCGGCGTCAGCTGATCGATCACGACCGGCAGGAGCGCGGCGAGGGCTGCGGCCATGGCGCCGGGCGGAAGACCATCTTC
>JBKOZO010000013.1:0-5476 GCA_046725935.1 Acidobacteriota bacterium
GCCGATGACATCTCGGAAGCCGCGGAGGATTCCCGGTAAATGAAATTGAGCGAATGACCCCCACGCGTGATCAACCGTTATCGCACTCGAACCTTTCGAAGGTGGCTTTATGTCAATGACTTGAGCGGGTCCTGGCCGAAGAGAGGATTGCGTCCGCGAGGCAGCGAAGTCTTGCGGCTTCCGGAGCCTGGTAGCCCATACGGGAATCGAACCCGTGTCGCGCCCGAAAGGGCGCGCTCAAAGGCGTCGCCTTGAGAGGGCTTCGTCCGAGGACGCAGCATGGCACTCGAAGCCGGCTGGATCTGGTAGCCCATACGGGAATCGAACCCGTATTTCAGCCTTGAGAGGGCTGCGTCCTAACCGTTAGACGAATGGGCCGAACGGGGGCGCGAAAGTTAGCACAGGCAACCGTCGCGAGTCGAGTCCGGGATCCCTCGGGCTGCGCCCTCGGGATGACAAGTGGATAGGCCCACACGCAAACAATCGGCGTCATCCCGAGCGGAGCGAGGGATCCCGACCTCGTCAAGCCGCGCTCGGGATTGAAGCAAAAAAAAACCGGCGCCCGGGAAAGAGCGCCGGTTCCGGAACTGCGATCAGTCTACTGACAGAACGCCAGGACCTCTGCTCTGCGATTCTCGAACCGGCCCTTGGCCGTCTTGTTGCTGGCGACCGGATTGGACGAGCCGAAGCCCTTCACCGTGATCTGGTCGGCCCCCGTGGCGCCGTGATCGAGGAGCCACTTCTGGACGGCGTAGGCGCGCCTCTCGGAGAGGGGATTGTTGATCTTGTCGTTGCCGGTCGAATCCGTGTAGCCGTCGATCTCGATCTTGCAGGTCGAGTACTTGCGGACGAACGCCTCGGCCTTCTGCAGGTCCGCGACGTCGGCCTTGCGGATGTCCGACTTGTTGGTGTCGAAGTTGACGTGGATCGTGAGCTTATCCGTTGGCTTGGCCTTGACCGTGATGGTCGTCGAATCCGAGCGCGACCCGCCCGGTCCGTTCGCGCTCAACGTGTACCGCGTCGTGGTCGTCGGACACACCTGCTTGCTGCCGCTCGGGCCGACGCTCCCGACTTCGGGATCGATCGAGACGCTCGTTGCGTTGGAGGTGGACCAGTTCAGGTTCGTGCACGCGCCCGCGTCGAGCGAGGAGAGGGACGCCGTCAGCGAAACCGTGGGTGCGGGCTCGGACGGCGGCGGGGGTGGCGGCGGAACGGCGGGGGCCGGCGGCGGAGCGGGCTTCGCCGGACAGAGGGCGTTGATCTTGCCCATCGCGTCGGCCGCGAGGGCGTTCGCTTCTCCGGGCTTGCACTGATTGCACAGGAGCTCGGCGCGTCGGACGAGGTCTTCGGCGGCCTGGAATTGGGCGGGGCACTCCTTGTCCTTGCCCGCGGCCCGGGCCGCCTCGAGCGCCGACCGGGCCGACTTCACTTCCGCGGTGACACAACCCACCAGGATAGCGAGGACACACACGAGGCCTGCCAGGGCCATGGAACGAAGGGGTCGAGCACGCATAGCTCCTCCTCAGTTGTCCTTATATATATCCCGGGCGAAAGCGTGCGGGAGCCGGGCGTTCGCCGGCGAGGCTGTAAAAAGCGTATGGAGCCGTCCAGGCGGCGGCGGCCGCGAGACCGCGAGGGGCCCTAGGAGGCGGGGGTGGCGGGCTGGGCGGCCTTGCCCGGAGAGTACCGGACCCAGCGCAGGATCTCCGGAATCGTGGGCTTTTTGCCGTACATGAGGATGCCCACGCGGTAGACCCGGCCCGCAAACCACGTCATCAGCGCCGTCGTGCCCAGCAGAAGGACGACCGACAGCAGGATCTGCCAGGCCGGAGGCTCGGACACGGCGGTGCGCATGAACATCACGAGCGAGGCCGTGAACGGAAACAGCGAGAAGAACACGGCGACTTTCCCGCTCGGGTTGTTCATCACGGCGGGGTAGATGAGGAAGCCGCCGAGGATGAGCATCATCGGGATCATCGCGAGCTGCTGCGCCTCCTGGTCCGTGTTGAAGGGCGCCGCAATCGTCGTGTAGATGCTGGCGTACAGGAAGTAGCCCAGCATGAAGAAGAGGATGAAGTAGGCGAGCATCGAGATCGGGATCCGCGGCACGCCGAGGTCGCTGCCGCCGGCGATCAGCGTCGCCATCCACGGCAGCGACAGGTTCATCGCGACGAGCGACCAGACGAAGTACTGGGTCAGCCCGACCAGCCCGATGCCCAGGATCTTTCCGAGCATCAGCTCGGTGGGCCGGACGGAGGCGACGACGATCTCGACGATGCGGCTGCTCTTCTCCTCGATGACGCCGCGCATGACTTGGTACCCGTACATGAAAAACGTCGAGTACATCAGGACGAGGAAGATGATCGCGGCCAGGATGCCGGCGCCCTTCTCCTCCGATTCGCCCTTCTCGGTGAGCTTGAAGACCTTCATGTCGATGCGCTTCTCCAGGTCCGCGGAGAGGTCGGCCGGCAACCCGCGCGCTTCCATCTTCTGGCGCATCGTGACGCGGTTGATCGCGCTCTGGAGCTGCGTCTGCGCGATGTAGTCGGAGACGGTCGTCGAGTAGTAGTCGGCCTCGTCGTTGGCCAGCTTCTGGGAATCGAGCACGAGGTAGCCGCTGATCTTCTTTTCCAGGACCTCGCGGCGGAGCGCGTCCTTGGTCGCGTCGATGCTGCCCCGGAGGGGCCGCGTCTCCAGCATCCAGTGCGGGCCGCGGCGCCCCTCGGCCTCCTTGGCTTGCCTGGCTTCGAGCGCCGCGAGCTCATCGGCGAGCGGCTTCGCCGTCTTGCCCGTCAAGTCCACGACCGCGATCTTCCGTTCGCCGCCGGTCTTGCGCGAGGCCGCGACCTGGATCGCGATGAACGCTCCGAAGAGCAGAGGAATCACGAGCGTCGCGATCCAGAACGCTTTGGTCCGGACGCGCTCCACGTACTCGCGGCGCGCGATGGCGAAGACCTTCTTCCAGTTCATTCCGGCCTCACTCGATCGTGCGGGTCTCTTCGATCCCCGCCTTGCGGACCGCGTCGATGTAGATCTCCTCGAGGTCCGGCTCCTTCTGCGAGAAGGCCTCGAGTGTGTGGAGGTCGAGCGCCCGCTTCAGAAAGTCGCGCTGGTTGACGCCGGGCTGCAGCTCCACGACGAACTGGCCGTCCTGGGCCTTCGCCGTGGCGACGCCCGGCAGAGAGTTGACGTCGGCCAGGCTCGCGTTGACCGCGATCTTGAGCAGCCCCGCGGAGTTGCGCCGCTTCAGCTCCTTCACCGAGCCCTCGAGGATCTTCTTCGAACGCGCCATGAGGACGATCTCGTCGCAGAGTTTCTCGGCCTGCTCCAGGACGTGGGTGCAGAAGATGATCGTCTTTCCGCGCCCGCGGAACTCCAGGAAGTAGTCCCGCATCAGCGCGACGTTGAGCGGATCCAGCCCCGAGAACGGCTCGTCGAGGATCAGGACGTCGGGGTCGTGGACGATCGTCGAGATGAACTGGATCTTCTGCTGCATTCCCTTGGAGAGCTCGTCGACCTTCTTGTTCAACCAGGCCTTCAGCTCCATCTTCTCGAGCCATCCCTGGATGCGCTGACGCGCCGTGTCGCGGGAGACCTCCTTGATGGCGGCGAGGAAATAGAGGTGGTCGATCACCTTCATCTTCCGATAGAGGCCGCGTTCCTCGGGGAGGTACCCGATGCGGTTCTGGGTCTTGCGATCCATGGGGTGGCCCAGGATCTGGATCCGTCCGGAGTCCGGCGCCGTGATGTTCATGATCATCCGGAGCGTCGTCGTCTTTCCGGCGCCGTTGGGGCCGAGCAGTCCGAACATCGCGCCCCGGGGGACGCGGAACGAGAGGCCGTCGACAGCCTTGAAGCGGCCGAACGCCTTCGACACTCCGTCCAGCTCGATCGCGTAGTCCATCGCGGCTCGCGAATTATTACGGATTCCTTGGCGCGGAGTTGCCGGGCCGGTCCCCCCGCTAGGGGCCCCCATTTGCGGGACTTCCTGAGGTAGGATCCATTCCGAGCGCGCGGGGCGCTTCCGGTCCGCGGAAAGGGCTGAGCCCGCCCGACGTCGGAACAATCGAGGCAGAGCAACTTCAGCCCGGAGCGGCGGACGTCGGGCGCAATCCCGCATGCGCGGGGAGGAGGTTGCCTTGCCGGTCCTTCCGCTTCCCGAAAACACGTCTCTCGAGAATCTCCGCAAGCAGGCCAAGGACCTGCTCCGCGACGTACGTTCTGGCGACGCCGCGGCGCTCGCCCGCGTGCGCGAGTTCCACCCGCGGCCCGACGCGGCGCGCGGCCTCGCCGACGCGCTGCTGGTCGTCGCGCGCGGGTTCGGCTTCCCGAGCTGGGCGAAGCTCAAGCATCACCTCGAGGGCGTCTCGCGCTTCGCGTGGGATCCGCTCGCCGAGCCGCCGAAGGAATCGGACGAGGCCGACGCGTTCGTGCGCCTCGCGTGCCTCGAGTACGGGCGCTGGTCGCCGTCCGACGCGGTCGAGGCGGCGCGGCGCCTCGCGGCGCGGCCGGAGCTTTCGTCGTCGAGCGTCGCCGCGGCGGCCGCGTCGGGTGACGCCGCGGCGCTCGCCGGGTTTCTCGACCGCGACCCCGACGCGGCCAACGCGAAGACCGGACCGTACCGCTGGCCGCCGCTCCTCTACGCCTGTTACTCGCGGCTGCCGAGCCCGGAAGCTTCGCGCTCGACGCTCGAGGCGGCGCGCTTGCTGCTCGCGCGCGGCGCCGATCCGAACGCGAGCTTCCTCTGGCGCGGCAACCTGCCGCCCTTTACGGCTCTCACGGGCGCGTACGGCGAGGGCGAGGGCGGCGCGAGCCAGCCGCCGCATCCGGAGCGCGACGGTCTCGCGCGTCTTCTGCTCGAGGCGGGCGCCGATCCGAACGACGGGCAGGTGCTCTACAACCGGCACTTCCGGAAGGACGACGATCACCTGCGACTGTTGTTCGAGTTCGGCCTCGGCGGTCGGGCGCGCGGGCCGTGGCACGCGCGCTTCTCCGAGAAGCTGCACTCGCCGAAGCGCTTGCTCGTCGAGGAGCTCTGGGCCGCGGCGCGCCGGGGTTACTTCGACCGTGTGCGCCTTCTCGTCGAGCACGGTGCGGACCCGGCGACTCCGGGCCTGCGCGACGGACGCACGCCCTACGAAGCCGCCGTCCTCATGGGGCACGACGAGATCGCCACGTATCTCCTCGAGAACGGCGCAAAGAGGGCGGAGCTCGATCCGGTCTCCGCGTTCGAGGCGGCGTGCGTCGCCGGACGCGCCGCCGATGCGCGCGCCGCGCTCGCCCGGTATCCGGACCTGCTCGAGCGCCTGGGTCCGCACGGGCGCATGCGCCTCGTCCACCGGGCGGTCGAGGCCGGGCAGCTCGAGGGTATCCGTCTCATGGCCGAGCTCGGCTTCGAGCTCTCGGGCTGGACGCGCCACGACAACGCCGGCGTCTATCTCGGAACAACACCGCTCCACAACGCCGCGTGGATAGG
>JBKOZO010000014.1:0-105809 GCA_046725935.1 Acidobacteriota bacterium
CCCCGGCCCATACCTATGCGGCGCCGGGGACCTACACCGTCCAACTGACCGTCTCCGGCGCCGGGGGCGACAGCACGCGGTCGCGCGAGATCACCGTCGGAGCGTCGCCCGGGACCCGTGAGGCGACCTTGCCCGTGGCGGGGCACGTGCGTGGCGCGGCCGGCACGACGTTCGTAACCGACGTGGCCGTCGAGAACCCGACCTCGGCCCCGGTCTCGGCGCAGCTGATCTATACGCCGAGCGGCGGCGGTTCGCCCCTTTCGAGCGACCTGACGCTCGGTCCGGGAGAAATCCGCGCCCTGCCCGACGTCGTCGCGTCGCTGTTCGGCATCCACGACTCGCTCGGGTCGCTGCAGGCCGCCACCTCGGGATCGCCCCCGGCCCCTCTGCGCATCGCCAGCCGCACCTACGTCGATCAGGAAGGCGCCACGCTGGGGCTCGGCGCGGTCGGCCTATCCTCCGCGGACCGGGCGAGAGGAAACGGCTTTCTTTCCAACGTCGGCATCACCGACGCGTTTCGCTCCAACGTCGGCGCCCTGAACCTTTCGGACACCGACGAGGTCGTCACTCTCCAGCTCCACGACTACTCCGGAAACATCCTCGGCCGCGCATTCCTCGTGCTGGCGTCCGGCGCCCAGGGTCAATGGTCGCTGTCGCAGCTCTTTCCCAGCGCCGCCGGTTCCGGCATGACCGTCCGGCTGGTACCGCAGGCCGGCGACCTCGCGCCGTTCGCCTACGCAGCGGTGACCGACAACGCCTCGAGCGATCCCACCTACTATGCGGCGAGCGGGCCCGCGCCCGTCCAATACGTGCCGGCGATCGCCAGCGTTTCCGGCGCCGGAGGCGCGCACTTCCAGAGCGAGCTCTCCATCGCGAACGGCGAAGGCAGCCCGACCACCCTGACGGTGACGTTCCTCGAGCACGACCGCAACAACGCCACGGCGCCGACCACGACGCTCGTGCTGGCCCCGTTCGAGACGCTGCACTCGGACGATGCGCTCCAGGATCTCTTCGGGAAGAGCGAATCGTACGGCGCCTTGAAAATCGAGAGCGATCGCTCTCCCGGTGTCACGGCATTCCAGCGAATCGCAACCGGTGCCGCGCTCACCGAAGGAACGGTCGGGCAACAGGTCGACGCGATCTCCGCCGAGGACTTCACGCCGAGCGGAACCATCCTAGGCCTGAGGCAGGACGCCGCGTTTCGTTCCAACCTGGGAATGGTCAATCCGGGCAACGGAAACGCGGTGGTCACGCTGACACTGATCCGGTCGCCCGCGATCCCGCTGGCCACAGCGACCGTCGTCGTGCCGCCGCGCGGATACGTCCAGCGTAATCTCGCGAGCCTCTTTCCCACGGCCGCGATTCCCGACGGAGAGACGCTATCGATCGCGATCGACGGCGGCGCGAATCCGGTCTTTGCGTTCGCCTCGGTCATCGACAATACGACGCAGGACCCGACTTACTACCCCGCGCAGTACTGACGCCGCGCCGCGGCGCCCGCCGCATCGGCCGTGCTAGCATTCTTGGATGCCCTCGACCGGCGCTCCGCATCCCGAGATCCCCGGGTTCGCTCCTCCCGCAACCCGGTGATTCTGGTGGCGCGCAGCCGGGTCCGCAACGGCTGACGACCGCATGGCGAAGTCGCTTCCAGCATGCCGGTTCTGCGGGAGTCCCCTGCGGCACACCTTCGCGGACCTGGGCATGTCACCGCTGTGCGAGAGCTTCCTTCCGGAGGAAGACCTGAACCGGATGGAGCCCTTCTACCCGCTGAAGGTTTGGGTCTGCGAGCGCTGCCTGCTGGTCCAGCTGCAAGAGTACGTGTCGCCGGCCGAGATCTTCACCGAGTACGCGTATTTCTCGTCGTTCTCCACGTCCTGGCTCAAGCACGCCGAGGCGTACACGGACATGGCCACGGCGCGCTTCGGCCTGGGACCTGGCTCCCGCGTCGTCGAGATCGCGAGCAACGACGGCTACCTCTTGCAGTATTTCGTCCGCAAGGGCATCCCGGTCCTGGGCGTCGAGCCGGCCGCCAACGTGGCGAAGGCCGCGGTCGAGAAGGGCGTGCCCACCGTGGTTCGGTTCTTCGGCCGTGAGACGGCGGCGGACCTGCGGAAAGATCCCGGACCGGCGGACCTGATCGTCGGCAACAACGTGCTCGCGCACGTCCCGGACATCAACGACTTCGTCGGGGGCCTCGCGACGCTGCTCGCGCCCGAAGGCGCGATCACGATGGAGTTCCCGCACCTCTGGCGACTGATGGAAGAGAACCAGTTCGACACGATCTACCACGAGCACTTCTCGTACCTCTCTTTCCTGACGGTCCGCGACGTCTTCGCCGCGCATCGCCTGCGGCTCTTCGACGTCGAGCAGCTGCCGACGCACGGAGGATCGCTGCGGATCTTCGCGTGCCACGAGGGCGCGCGCCACCCGACCGAGGCCGCCGTCGGGAGGCTCGCGGAGGAGGAGGAGGCCGCCGGCTTCCGCAGGCTCGACCGCTATCTCTCCTTCGCGCCGCGCGTCGAAGAGACCAAGCGCGCGCTGCTCGATTTCCTCATCGAGGCCCGCCGCGCGGGCAAGCGCATCGCGGCGTACGGCGCTCCCGGTAAGGGAAACACGCTTCTGAACTACTGCGGCATCCGGACGGACTTCGTCGACTATACGGTGGACCGCAATCCCTACAAGCACGGGCGCTTCACGCCCGGGACGCACATCCCGATCTTTCCCCCCGAGAAGATCCGGGAGACCAGGCCCGACTACGTCCTGATCCTGCCCTGGAACCTGAGGAACGAGATCGTCGAGCAGCTCTCTTACGTCCGGGAGTGGGGCGGGCAGTTCGTAATCCCGATCCCGCGCGTCGAAGTGATCCCCTGATGCGATTGCGCGAGACCCCGCTTCGCGGCGCATTCGTGATCGAGCCCGAGCGGTTCGCCGACGAGCGCGGCTTCTTCGCCCGCACGTTCTGCGCCCGGGAGTTCGAGGAGAAGGGACTCGATCCGCGGGTCGCGCAGGCCAACCTCTCGTTCAACGAGCGGCGGGGGACGCTGCGCGGAATGCACTACCAGAGACCTCCGTTTGCGGAGGTCAAGCTCGTGCGGTGCACGCGCGGCGCGATCCACGACGTGATCATCGACCTGAGGCCGGGCTCCCCCACGTTTCACGCCCACTTCGCCGTGCGGCTGGACGCCGAGAACCGCAAGCTGCTCTACATCCCGGAGGGCCTCGCCCACGGATTCCTGACCCTCGAGGATTCCACCGAAGTCGCCTACCAGATGTCGGCGCCGTACAGCCCCGAGCACGGCGCCGGAGTGCGCTACGACGATCCCGCCTTCGGCATCGTCTGGCCGGAGCCCGTGCGGGTCATCGCCGAGCGCGACCGGACGTATCCGGACGTACCCCGATGACGCCGCGGTCCTCGGTGTCGGCCCTGAAGGCCTCGGCCGACTTCGCGGCCCTCGGCAGAGAGATGCACGGCCTCGTCGCCGAGCTCTACCCCCTCTGCCGCAGCATCACGGGCGAGGGCCTTCGCGCCACGCTCCGGCGGGTCGCGCGGGACACCGGCCTGTCGATCCGCGAGGTTCCCACGGGAACGCCAGTCCTGGACTGGACGGTGCCCCGAGAGTGGAACATCCGCGACGCCTGGGTCGCAAACGATCGGGGGGAGCGGGTCATCGACTTTCGCAAGTCCAATCTCCACGTCGTCAACTACAGCGTGCCCGTGCGCGCGCGTATGTCCCTTTCGGAGCTTCGCCCAAGGCTCCACACGCTGCCGGACCGGCCGTCCTGGATTCCGTACCGCACGTCCTACTACGCCGAGGACTGGGGCTTCTGCCTCGCTCACGACGAGCTCGCGCGGCTCCCCGAAGCCACCTACGACGTCGCGATCGACTCGACCCTCGAGCCCGGCAGCCTGAGCTACGGCGAGCTGTTTCTGCCGGGCTCATCCCGCGACGAAGTCCTGCTCTCCTGCCACTGCTGCCATCCGTCCCTGGCGAACGACAACCTCTCGGGGGTCGCGCTCCTGACGACGCTGGCGCAGATGCTCGCGACGGCTTCGAGGCGGTACTCGTACCGCTTCCTCTTCGTTCCCGGAACGATCGGCTCGATCGCCTGGCTTGCCGCCAACGAAGACGCCGCGTCGCGCGTGCGGCACGGGCTGACCGCCGCGTGCGTCGGCGACGCGGGCCCGCTGACCTACAAGAAGAGCCGGCGGGGAGACGCCGAGATCGACCGCGCGGCGCAGCACGTCCTGAAGGAGTCCGGGCGATCCCACCGGGTCGCCGATTTTTCGCCGTACGGCTACGACGAGCGCCAGTACAACTCTCCCGGATTCAACCTTCCGGTCGGGAGCCTGACGCGCACGCCGCACGGGCAGTACCGCGAGTACCACACGTCGGCGGACGACGTCGGCTTCGTCCGGCCCGAGAGCCTGGCGGGTTCCCTTTCGGCGTACCTCTCCGTCCTCGCGGTTCTCGAAGGCAACGAGCGGTACCGCAACACGCATCCGAAGGGCGAGCCGCAGCTGGGCAAACGGGGGCTCTATCGCGCGATCGGAGGAGAGCCCGATCCGGGCCAGCTCCAGATGGCGATGCTCTGGGTGCTGAACCAGTCCGACGGAGGCCCCTCGCTCCTCGACATCGCCGAGCGCGCCGGGCTGCCCTTCGAGCGGGTCCGCGCGGCCGCCGACGTCCTCCTCGCACACGGACTGCTGGAACCGGCCCCGTAGTTCACCGAAAGAATTGCTGCCGTCGGCTCTTCCCCGAATGTAGACTCGGGAGATGACCGGGTCGTTCCCTCGAAGAGGGCCGACCGGGACAGCTCCGGACAATCGAGGCGTCGGGTTGCTCGACGGATCAGACTCCGGGATCCAGAGGGGAAACCCGGGCGCTCAACCGTGAGCCCGGCACGTTCCGGCGCCAGGCCTCTGCGGGTGATGTTGGCCGATCCACCCGTCCAGGAGGAGTCCTACATCTACTACCAGCCGACCATGGGAATCCTCTATCTCCTGGGCGCGCTGAAACAGGCCTTCTCTGCCGCCGACGTGGAGGTTCGCTATCTGCAGGGCTTCGGCGGCATGCGCGATCATCTCCGCGCGATCGACGAGTATCGGCCGGACGTCTACGGTCTCTCCTTCAAGACGCCGATGGCCCGACTCGGCCACCGGACGCTCCGGGCCGTGAAGGAGCGTTTTCCCGCGCTCGCCGTGATCGCCGGCGGTTCCCACGTGTCGATCATGGCCGACGAGCTCATGACGATGACCCCGGCGGACGCATGCTTCCAGGGAGAGTGTGAGGAATCGATCGTTCAGATCGCCGAATCCTTCTCCTCCGGCCGCCCGCGGATCGAAGAGATTCCCGGCGCCGTCTATCGGACCGGGGCCTCGCTCGGGCACAACCCTCCCTTCCCCTTGCGGAAGAACCTGGATTCCCTCGCGTGGCCTGCCTGGGACATGATCGACTTCGATCGATTCCCCGGGATGCCCTACAGCAAGCGCCGTCCCTACCTGGGCGTGCTCATCAGCCGGGGGTGCCCGTTTCGCTGCACGTTCTGCTCGGAGCCCGTCTGGAAAATCTTCGGCCGGCCGACGTACCGGGCGCGCTCCCCCGGAAACATCGTCGAGGAAATCCGCTTCCTGTACGAGCGGGGGGTTCGCGAGATCCGCCTCTGGTGCGAAGAGCTCAATACGGGAACGGCCTGGGCTCTCGACCTCCTCCACCGAATCTCCGCTCTCGGTTACGACGACCTGTACTTCAACTTCAACATCCGCGGCGACGTCATGCCGGAGTCCATGGCCGATGCCATGGCCTCCGCCAACGTGTGGCTCGTTTCGATGGGTTTTGAGAGTGCTTCGAACCGGACGTTGCGGGGGGTCCGCAAGCAGGTCACGGTCGAGCAGATCGAGAACAGCTGCGCCGTGCTCGCGGCCCGAGGCATCAAGATCGCCGGCTACTTCCAGTTCTACTCCGCCTGGGAAGAGGACGGCGCGCTCTGCTGGGAGACTCCGGAAGATTGCCGCCGCACGATCCTCTGGGCGCGACGCCTCGGCCTCCGGGGATTCCTCCACTACATGTTCACCTCGATCGCGACTCCGAGGCCCGGCACGCCGCTCTGGGATCTAGCGCGGAAATACGACCTGCTGAAGATACCCGCCCAAGAGCCCTATTCCTACCTCGAGGAAGGGATGAACCTGCCGGGAGTCTCACCGCGGCAGGTCCGCGCGACGCGCCTGCACGCCAGCTACGAGAAGACCCGCCTCGCCGCCCGGAACCGGAACCTGAACTGGCCGATTCTCTTTCGCAAGGCGCGCCGGAGCCTTCGCGTATGAAGCGCCTGCGTGTGCTCGTCCTCTCCTTCCTTCCACCCGCCCGAGGCGGGATCGCGACCTGGGCCGGGATCCTGCGCGACCGATCCGCCTACGCGCCCTGCCAATTCTCCTTCGAAAGCATCGCGGGAACGCGTATCGACGATCGCGCAAGCGTGCGCGTCAAGCTGGGGGAGGCGGCCGGTGTCGTCGGACGCCTGATCCATCACCTCGTCCACAGGCGGCCCGACGTCGTGCACCTCAACTGCTGCCTGTCCCCGCGCGGCCTGTGGCGGGACCTTCTGGTCGCGGCGCTGGTGCGGGCCTGGCGGATCCCCCTCGCCGTGCACCATCGCGGGAGCCTCCCCGACGTCGTCGGTCGGTTGCCGGCCCCGTCCCGAATCGCCCTGCGCGGATTGATGCGCCTCGCGGCGGTCAACATCGGCTTGACGCGCGCCTCGGAATCGCTCCTGAAGCGGCATTGCGGGAGCGAAAGGACGGCGTACCTTCCCAACTTCATCGAAGACGAGCTTCCGCATCGCACCGCCGGCATCGTCGAAGGTCGAGAAACACAGGCGCGGGCGCGAGCCATCTCGGTGGGCAGGCTCTCGCTGGATAAAGGGACGCTCGACGTGCTCGCCGCCGCGCGAGCTCTGCCCGACGTCGACTTCGTACTCGTCGGAGACGTCCTGGAGGACGTCAGAGACGCGATCTCCCGGGCGCCGGCCAACGTGGTCGCTCTGGGGCACTCGACGCGCGAGCAGGTGCTGGACGACCTGGCCGCCGGCGACCTCTTCGTCTTTCCCAGCCATCGCGAAGGCTTTCCCAACGCGGTGCTGGAGGCCATGGCCGTTGGCCTTCCCGTGGTGTCTACCCGGGTCGGCGCAGTGACCGACATGATCGAAGACGGGTGCGGCGGCTATCTGGTTGCACCCGGCGATGCGGCGGCTCTGGCGCAGGCCGTCGACCGGCTGGCCGGCGATCCGCGGCTCGCGCGCCGCATGGGCGCCAATAACCGTCGGGTGTGCCTCGAGAGGTTCACGCACTCCGCCGTCGTCGCGCGCCTGTCGGCGATCTACGACCGCCTCGCCTGCGCGCAGGCCGCTCGGGAGACGGCGCGGATCTCTCTCGCGGCACCGCGGGCTCCCGCGGCGGCGTTCTCGACGCGGCGGAGCAAGGAGGACCCGTGAACGGACCGTACCGATGGGTCGTTCTTCGCGAGGGAAAGGCGGCGGGCGCGCTCACCCGGATTCTAGGGCTTCCTCTCGTTCAATACGCGCTCAACGGGATCGACGCTCTCTACGATCTGATCCGGTTCGTTCGGTTTTTCACGCCTGTGCAGACCCGGCCCGAGGACCGACGCAAACTGGAGGCCCTGATTCTTGTCCACTCTCACAAGATCGAGAAGACGCTGGCGCTACCGCGGCCTCCGGCCCTCTTCGGCACGAACTCTCTGGGACCGCTACTCGACCTGCTGGGCGCCTGGGTCCGGTCGACCGGCGACTCCCAGGCGGTCGTGTTTCGGGCCGCGAGCGCAGCGCTCCTCCAATACCGGCATCGCGTCGGGACCCGCCTCGCCCAAGAATTCCCGACGCTCGCCGCCCGGCTCGACGAATACCTCACGAGGTATGCACCCCCCGAGAGCGGGCGCGCCGAGGGCGGCACGCGCCGCCTGACCGCCGACGAATTCCGTTTCGCCGTCGGCGCGATCGACTTCGAGGGGCTCGCCCGCCTGCGCCACAGCGTACGAACGTTTTCCCCGGACCCCGTTCCGGACGAGGCCGTCTCCCGCGCCGTCGGAATCGCGCAGCGCAGCCCTTCCGTCTGCAATCGCCAGGCGTGGCGCGTCCACGTGTACACCTCGCCCCAAGACAAGGTGACCGTTCTCCAGACGCAGAACGGGAACTCCGGGTTCGGACACCTCGCGGCGCGCATCCTTCTCGTTTCGTCGGATGCTCGCACGTACGTCACCAGTGGAGAGCGCCACCAGGCCTACGTGGACGGCGGCATGTTCGCGATGAGCCTCGTCTACGCCCTGGAAGCCGAGGGCATCGTTTCCTGCTGTCTGAACCTCTGCAACTACTTCTTCCAGGACCTCGCGGTCCATCGGGCCTGCCGGATTCCCGCCTGGGAGCTCCCGATCATGATGATCGCGATCGGATACCCGGCGCCGGAGTTCGAGGTGGCCGCCTCGGCCCGCCTCGACACGAGCTCGGTCCTGTCATGGCGCACGCTGTGACGGCCCTCGGCGCTCCGCAGGATCGACGCACCGTTCTTCTGACGTTTGCGACGGTGTCCTGGCAGAAGGGATCAGCGGCGCAGGTGGTCAGCTTCGTCGAGGCGCTGCGTCGCGTGAGAAAGGATCTTCGCTTCCGTCTCCTTTCGCATTGTCCGGAGCTCGACGAGCCGCCGGCTCGCGATCTCGGAATCGAGATCGTGGATCCCGGACTCTCGCCCCGGGCCGGACGCGACCGATGCAGTGCGTCGATCCTGTGGAAGCGCCTGCGCTGCGCGGCGTCGGCCGGCCGGCGCCGGCAGCGCCCCTCCCGGCGGACGGTTTTCCGGAATGCGGTCGCCGACGCGTACGACGCCGCTGATTTCGTTCTGGATCTCAGCGGCGATTCCTACCGCGATCCGCCGGGCGGCTTCGCCCTCGCGCATCACGCGAATTTTCTGGCCGCGCTGGCCACCCGAACGCCGTATGGCCTGGTCTCTCAGTCCATCGGCCCGTTTCTTCCCGTCAATCGCCCCCTGGCGCGATACTTCCTCGACCGCGCGGCGCTGGTCTCAGTTCGCGAGAAGAGAACTCGGGCGATCCTCGTGCGGCTCGGGCTTCGGCCGGACCGGATCGACCTCACTCCCGACGTCGCGTTCTCGCTTCCGGCCGGATCGGTGGACGCGGTATGGAACGAGGAGGGCATGGACCCGGATCGCCTCGAGCGCCCGTGGGTCGCGCTCTCCCTCAGTCAGCTCGCCCGACGCCTGGCGTCGCAAAGCGGCCAGAATTCCTACCTCGAGGAGATGGCCCGGCTCGCCAGGCACGTCCATGAGCGGTATGCGGCGTCGGTGCTGCTCATCCCCCACGAGATCGGCCCCCCCTCCCGCGGACCCGACGACCGAAGCGCCGCGGAGGCGCTCTGCGAGCGAACGAACCGTCCCCCCTGGATGCACGCCATCCGCGGCGACCACAGCCCCTCCCGCCTCAAGGCCGTCATCGCCAAGTGCGATGCCCTGGTCGCGTCGCGGATGCATGCCGCGATCGCCGGCCTGTCCTCCGGAGTGCCTTCGCTGCTCGTGTCCTGGTCCCACAAGTACGGCGGCGTGATGCAGGAGATCGGTCTGGATGATTGTGTTTGGGACCAGAGCTCGACCGCCTCCCCCCCGCTCTGTGGACTCTTCGATCAGCTCTGGAAACGCCGGGAAACCGTGCGAGCGCGGCTGCTCGGTTACACGGCCCGGGCGCAAGAAGAGATCGCCGCACTGGCCGAACGCGTCGCTGACCGCATTCCGCGATCCGCTTTCGGCAGCATGTCGGACCTCCCGATTCCGTCGATGGGAACCGGGTGACATGGAGGACTTCGCGATCTCCCGGCCGACGGCAGCGCGTCTCCGAGAACCGGTCGAAGCCGGGCTTCCCCGCGTCTCGATCGTGATGCCCGTCCGCAACGAGGCTGCCTGGATCGATCGCAGCCTTTCCGCCGTGCTGCGCCAGGACTATCCCCGGCACCTCGCGGAGATTCTGGTCGCGGAGAGCGACTCGGACGACGGAACCGCGGAATGCCTTCGGCGGATCGTCGACTCGCACCCCGACCACCGCATCCGGCTCCTGGAGAATTCCGAGCGGACCCCCGGCGCCGCCATGAACTTGATGATCCGAGAAGCCACGGGCGACGTCATCGTTCGCGTGGACGGTCACGTGGAAGTCGCCCCCGACTACGTGCGGCGGTGCGTCGGGCTCCTCCAGAGCGGAGACGCGCTGAACGTCGGCGGATACATCTCGGCATCCGGATCCGGATTCGTCGGACGCGCGATTGGGATCGCGACCGGCTCGTTCTGGGGCAACGGAGGGGCGCGATATCGCGGCCGCCCAGCCTCGGACCCCGCGTACGTCGACACCGTGCCGTTCGGCGCCTGGCGGCGAGAAACCCTCGCGCGGCTTGGACCATTCATCGAACACTGGGCGGCGAACGAAGACTGCGAGTTCAATGCCCGCATCCTCGACGCCGGCGGCCGGATCCTTCTGGACCCGGCGATTCGCGCAACCTACTTTCCGCGCCATACTCTGCGCTCGCTCGCCCGACAGTACTTTCGGTATGGAAAGCTCAAGTGCGGTGTCATCGCACACCATCCCCGGCAACTGAGAGCCCGCCAGGTCGCTCCCCCGCTGCTCGTCCTTACTCTGTTGGCGCCGCTTCCTTTCGTCGTGGCCGGAGACGACGGCTTGTCCGTTCTGCTGTTCGCGCCCCTCGGGTACCTCTCGGCGATCGGCATCGCGTCCGTGCACATTGCGTTGCGCAGCGGTCATCCGCTCGTCGCCTGCGTTCTGCCCGCCGTCTTCGCGACCTTGCACCTGAGCTACGGAATCGGCGCCTGGCTCGGAATGGCGAAGATGCTGATTCCCCGGCGAGCCGGCAGAACTGCCCGGCCGAACGCCGGTTCCGACTCCCCCGAACTCGGGCTTCGAGCCCGGGAGTCGGAACCGGGAGAACCGGAGCCCGCGTCGGGATTCTGAGCCGGGGGTCTTCGCGGCCGCGGCCCGGAGGGCGCTGGTACAATAGAGTCACACCGATAATGAAGGTCGTATTGTTCTGCGGCGGCCTGGGGATGCGTCTGAAGGAGTACTCCGAGATCATCCCCAAACCAATGATCAACATCGGCTACCGCCCCATCCTGTGGTACGTCATGAAGTACTACGCCCACTACGGGCACAAGGACTTCATCCTGTGCCTCGGCTACAAGGCCGACATCATCAAGAACTACTTCCTCAACTACAACGAATACCTCTCCAACGACTTCACCCTGACCAACGGGGGCAAGGAGATCGCGCTCGCCTCGAGCGACATCCAGGACTGGAAGATCACGTTCGTGGACACCGGGCTCCACGCCAACATCGGCATGCGCCTGAAGGCGGTCCAGAAGTACGTCGAGAATGAGGAGTACTTCCTGGCCAACTACACCGACGGCCTTTCGGATTGCCCGCTGCCCGTTCTGATCGACACGCTGAAGAGCCGGAACAAGACCGCCCTCTTCGTCTCTACGCGGCCGGGGTTCACCTTCCACATCGTCAGCGCCAACGGCGACGGCGGCGTCACCGACATCAAGGACGTGTCCAAGTCGGAGATCTGGTTGAACGCCGGATTCTTCGTCTTCCGGCCGACGATCTTCGACGCCCTGAAGCCCGGCGAGGAGCTGGTCCAGGAGCCGTTCCAGCGGCTCATCGCGAAGAAGGAGCTGATCACCTACAAGCACGACGGCTTCTTCCTCGGGATGGACACGTTCAAGGAGAAGCAGCTTCTCGACGACATGTATGCCCGCGGCGAGACGCCCTGGGAGGTCTGGAAGACGGCGACGAAGTAGCCGCTCCCGATCAGCCGATGAGCGCCAAGCCTCCCGTGGCCGACCGTTCGCGCCCGAGCCTGACGGCGTCGGATCAATCCGAAACGCTCCGGCGGCGCGCCCACGAGAAGATCCCGGGAGGCGCGCACACCTATGCCAAGGGCGACGACCAGTACCCCGAGGGCGCGCCGGCGTTCATCGCGCGCGGGCGCGGCTGCCGGGTCTGGGACGTGGACGGGCGGGAGTTCATCGAGTACGGCATGGGCCTGCGCTCGGTCACCCTCGGCCACGCCTATCCCGCGGTCGTCGAAGCGGCCGCGGCGGCGATCAAGCTGGGCACCAACTTCACCCGCCCCTCCCCTCTGGAGCTCGAGGCCGCCGAGCGGCTCCTGGCGCTGATCGAGGGCGCGGACATGGCGAAGTTCGCCAAGAACGGATCCGACGTCACGACCGCCGCGGTCAAGCTCGCCCGGGCCCACACGGGTCGCGATCTCGTCGCGATCTGCCGCGATCAGCCGTTTTTCTCGACCGACGACTGGTTCATCGGGACCACGGCCATGCCCGCCGGCATTCCCCAGAGCATCCGCGCGATGACGCTGTCGTTTCGCTACAACGACCCCGACAGCGTCGACACGCTCTTTCGGCGATATCGGGGCCAGATCGCGTGCCTCGTCCTCGAGCCCGCCGCCGCGCAGGAGCCCGCCCCGGGCTTCCTCGAGTCCGTCCGCGCGCGGTGCGACGCCGAGGGCGCGGTGCTGATCTTCGACGAGATGATCACCGGGTTCCGCTGGCATCGCGGCGGCGCCCAGAAACTCTACGGCGTCACGCCGGACCTCTCGGCATTCGGCAAGGCGATGGCCAACGGCTTCTCAGTGTCGGCGCTCGTGGGCAAGCGGGAGCTGATGGAACTTGGCGGAATCCGGCACGACAAGGAACGTGTCTTCCTGCTGTCGACCACCCACGGAGCCGAGACGCACGCCCTCGCGGCTTCGATCGCCACGATGAAGATCTACGAAAGCGAAGGCGTCGTCGAGTTCCTCCATCGTCAGGGCGCGCGCCTGCGCGCCGGGATCGACGCCGCCGTGCGCCGTCTGGGCCTGACGGGGCACTTCCAGCTCATCGGCCGGGACTGCAACCTCGTCTACGCGGCGAGGGACGCCGAGGGCAAGCCGTCCCAGTCGTTCCGCACGCTCGTGCTCCAGGAAGCCTTGAAGCGCGGGATCCTGATGCCGTCGCTCGTCGTCAGCTACTCCCACGGCGACGACGAGATCGATCGGACGGTCGAGGCCCTCGGAGAGGTTCTCGGGGTCTACCGCCAGGCGCTGGACGGAGGCATCGAGCGCTTCCTCGAGGGACGGCCGGTCCAGCCGGTCTTCCGGCCCCAGAACTGACGAACGCCCGCATGCTGCGTCTCGAGATCCCGCGCCGGCCGAAGGAACCGCTCCGCATCCTCTGCCTTGGAGCCCACTCGGACGACATCGAGATCGGCTGCGGCGGAACTCTCCTTCACCTGCTGCAGGGACGCGGGCCGGTCGCGATCGACTGGATCGTCTTCAGCGGCTCTCCGGTCCGCGCCGGCGAGGCGCGGCGGAGCGCCCGGGGCCTGGCTCAGGGCGCGAGGACTCTGCATATCGCCATGAAGCGATTCCGCGACGGGTTCTTCCCCACGCAGTCGGCGCGGATCAAGGAGGAGTTCGAGCGCTTGAAGCGCCACCCTTCGCCTGACCTCGTCTTCAGTCCCTGGAGGGGGGACGCGCACCAGGACCACCGCCTCCTCTCGGAGCTCGCGTGGAACACGTTCCGGGACCACCTGATCCTGGAGTACGAGATCCCCAAGTACGACGGAGACTTCGGGTCGCCGAATCTCTACGTGCCTCTCGCCGAGAAGACCGCCCGACGCAAGGTCGAGCATCTGATGGGGGCGTTCCCGTCGCAGGCCGGCAACCAGTGGTTCGACCGCGAGACGTTCTGGTCGATCCTGCGGCTGCGCGGAATCGAGTCGAACTCGCCGTCGCGCTTCGCCGAAGGCTTCTATTGCCGGAAGGCGGCTGTCCTTTAGACCGGCGGGCTTACGTGAGCTCCCCGCGTTTCGGGATCACGATCGCGCCGTCGCCCGCGATCAGATTGAGAGGCCACTGTCCCGGCACGACCGTTTCCCCGGACTGGCCGACCAGGGTCGTGTAGCCGATTTCGTCCCTGAGGAACCGGTAGATCGCGTCCTGGTTCGCGGCCATTTCGACCACCACCAGCGGGCGGAATCGCTTCAGCGTCTCCATCGCTCCGCGCAGCACGTCGTAATCCCCGCCGTCCACGTCGATCTTCAGCGCGTCCACGCGGGAAAGGGCCAGGCGGCGCGCCATCTCGTCC
Organism: Acidobacteriota bacterium; assembly: GCA_046725935.1. Lineage (GTDB taxonomy): Bacteria > Acidobacteriota > Thermoanaerobaculia > UBA5066 > Gp7-AA6 > DAHUXD01. The sequence continues at coordinate 14,222 of JBKOZO010000014.1, forward strand.
AGCGTCACTTTCCCCTCGCCCGACTCCGTTCCGACGTACGCGCGGAAAGTCGCGCAGACGTCGCCGAGGTCGTTGGTGCGGACGTTTCGCTGCAGCACGTCGTAGAAGGCGGGGTCCGCCTCGAAGGAGAGCACCCGCCCCGCCGGCGCCACGGCCATCGCCATGACGAGGGAGAGATAGCCGCAGTTGGCGCCGACGTCGATCCCGACGGAACCCTCGCGGCAGCGATCGAGGAGGAGGCGGCTGATCCGGTTTTCGATGCCGGACTGCCGCGCCTTCATCCAGGTCCGGTAAGGGGCGGCGAAATGGAACTCGAGGCGCTCGAAACGGACCGGACCCTCCGCGAGGTGTCCCGCGTCGGACGGCCCGATGAGCGCGTCCCGTAAAGCGCGCACCGGCGGCAGGCGCAGGAGACGCTCCCACGTCGAGAGCGGCAGCGCCGCCATCGCGATGGCCTTGAGACGGCTCCCGAGACGCGACGATCCCGCCGCCGCACCGCTGCTCATCCGATTGTCTCCCACCTCCGCCGGCCCGTCCGCCCGCGGGCAGCGTAGCATAGGGACGTGAGGCCGGAGGCGCGCCGATGACCGATACCGGTCTCACCGTCGTCGGCGCCGGCGTCGTGGGTCTCGCCGTCGCGGCGCGGCTGGCGCCGGATTTCCCGGACCTCGTCCTCCTCGAGCGCAATCCTCGCCACGGCATGGAGACGTCCAGCCGCAACAGCCAGGTGATCCACGCCGGGATCTACTATCCGCCGGGGTCGCTGAAGGCCCGGCTCTGCCTGGAAGGCAACGCCCGCCTCTACGCTCTCTGCGCGGCGCACGACATTCCCCACCGGCGTCTCGGCAAGCTCGTGATCGCAACGAAAGAGGAAGAGCTCCCGGCGCTCGACGCGATCGCCGAGACCGCGCGGGCCAACGGAGTCGCGCTCGAGCGCCTGTCGGCCGCGGAGGCCCTCGTCCTCGAGCCCCACGTGCGTTCGGCCGGCGCTCTCTGGTCGGAGGGCTCCGGCATCCTCGACGCCCACTCCCTGATGGACCACCTCCTCCAGGCCGCGCTCGCGAAGGGAGCGATCCTGCACTCGCAGGCGACGCTGGAGGGAATCGATCCCGTGCCCGGAGGCTATCTTCTGTCCATGCGCCGCGGCGGCGAGCACGAGTCCTTCACCACCGAGCGCGTCGTCAACGCGGCGGGCCTGGAGGCGGACTCGGTCGCCGCCATGGCGGGCATCGACGTGGACGGGGCGGGTTACCGCCTGCACTGGTGCAAGGGCAGCTACTTCTCGGCGCCGCCGCGAGACGCGGGCCTGGTCCGGCATCTCGTCTACCCTGTGCCCGGTCGCGAGAGCCTCGGCGTGCACGTCGTCCTCGACACGGGCGGTCGCCTGCGCTTCGGGCCGGACGTCGAGTACCTGCCGGACCGGACCCCCGACTACCGGGTCGATCCCGAAAAGCGCGGCCGCTTCGGCGAGGCCGCGCGCCGCCTCGTTCCCGAGATCCGCGACGAGGACCTTGAGCCCGACATCGCCGGGATCCGCCCCAAGCTCCAGGCGAAGGGCGGGCCCGTGCGCGACTTCGTGATCGCCGACGAGGCAGCCCGAGGGCTGCCCGGGTTCTACGACCTCGTGGGAATCGAGTCGCCCGGCTTGACGGCGGCTCCGGCGATCGCGGAGCACCTCGCGGCGATGCTGGCCCGCTGACTGCTGGACGTCTACCCCGCCGCGGGGAGAGGGGAATTATCTAGCGGCACCGTCCCGATAGTTCGCGACGCGAGGAATCTCCGCGAGCGGAGCGGAGGACGCCTCGCGCCGCGGGAGCGGGAGCGGGAGCGCAGCGAGAAACCAGGCCCGCGGTCGAGCGTTTACCGCGAGCCGCGGGCCGGTGCGCTCGCGCAGGTTTCCAGCAAGCTCCCGCGACGGTTACGAGACCGACGGCGTCGGGCGGCCGTCCGGCACGCCGGCTTCCACGACGCGCGCGCGGTCGCGCGTCGAGCGGCGCACGCCGAGGTTCGCCTCGGGAAGGAGCGAGTTCAAGAACTTGCGGATCGCCGTGCCGTCGCCCTCCCGCGCGAGCTCCTCGAGATAGCGCAGCGCGCGCAGCACTTCCTCGGAGGGATAGGCGTTCAACTTCCCGATGAAGATCTTCGGGTGGCGCGTCTTGGTGATCTGCTCGCCGGAGAGCTCGAGCTCCTCGAACAACTTCTCGCCCGGCCGCAGACCCGTGAACACGATGTCCATGTCCACGTAGGGCCGCAGGCCCGTCAGCGTGATCATTTCCTCGGCCAGATCCAGGATCCGCATCGGCTCGCCCATGTCGAGGATGAAGATCTCTCCTCCCTCGCCCATCGCTCCGGCCTGGAGGACGAGCTGCGCCGCCTCCGGGATTGTCATGAAGTACCGCCGCATCTCCGGGTGGGTCACCGTCACGGGTCCTCCCCGCCGGATCTGCTCCCGGAAGATCGGCACGACCGAGCCGGCGGAGCCGATGACGTTGCCGAAGCGCACGGCCCCGAAACGGGTCGTGCTGTAGCGCTGCGACAGGTCCTGGACCGCGAGCTCGGCCACTCTCTTGGTGGCTCCCATGATCGAGGTCGGGCGTACCGCCTTGTCAGTCGAGATCATGACGAACGCCTCGACGCCGAGCTCTCCCGCGAGCTCGCCGAGGAGGCGCGTCGCGAGGATGTTGTTCTTGATGGCCTCGCCCGGGTTGGCCTCCATCATCGGCACGTGCTTGTGGGCCGCGGCGTGGAAGATGATGTGGGGCTTCTGCTCCCCGAGGATCATCCGCATACGCGCCTCGTCGCAGACGTCGGCGACGAGCGGCACGACCTCGATCTCCGCGCGCGTCCGCCGCAGCTCGCCGTCGATCTCGAAGAGCGCGAACTCGGCGCGCTCGATCAGCATCAGCTTCGCGGGCTGGAAGCGCGCGACCTGCCGCGCCAGCTCCGAGCCGATCGACCCGCCGGCGCCCGTGACCATGACTCGCTTGCCGGCCAGGAACTGGCCTAGCTGGGCCTCGTCGAGGTAGATCGGCTCGCGGCCCAGCAGGTCTTCGATCTGGACGTTGCGGATGCGCGTGACCTGGACCTTACCCTGCAGCACGTCGTAAAGGCCCGGGATGATGCGGACGCTGACCTGGATCTTCCGGCACAGGCCGATGAGGTGAAGGATCTCCTGGCGGGAGATCTGGGCGATGGTGATCACGACCTGCGAGATGCCGAGCTCCTTGACCAGACGGGGCATGTCCTCGGTGGTGCCCAGGACGCGGACGCCATGGATCACGGCCCCCCGCTTCTCGGGATCGTCGTCCACGAACCCTTTGACGTCGAGGTTCATGTCGCCACGTCCCTCGATCTCGCGAGCCGCGAGGAGCCCGGCGCGGCCGGCCCCGATCAGGAGCGTGGGAACCATCTCGGCGGAGTCCGCCTGCGCGGCGCGGCGGCGGCGCTGGGACTTCTCGTAGAGATACCGGCGGATCACTCGCAGGCTCAGGACTCCGCCGAAGGCGAGGACCGTGCCCATGAGCGTGACCGAGAGCGGGACGCGCCAGCTTCCGAAGCGGTCCGGGAGCGACAGCCGCAGAACGGTCAGGACGAGACCCGACCAGATCGCGGCGTACACGAAAGCCTTGACCTCTCCCAGACCGACGTACCGCCAGATGAAGCTGTAGACGCCGGCTAAGGCCAGGGCACCGAGCTGGACCAGAACGACGTATGGAAGCTGCTGGAGGGCGTTGCGCAGCTCCGTGTCCGGCAGCGCGAACTCGAAGCGGAGCAGGTACGCCAGCGCGAACGCGAGGACGAGTGTGCTGACGTCCAGGGTGAACTGGAGTCCTCGAGTCAGATGCGGCTGGAGCTCCTTCATCGTCACCGGGACGCTCCTCGCTCCGGCCCGCTAACGCCGGCGTCAACCGATCGCGTTTTGAGGACGGGGACAAAAGAAAGCCTCTCTAGGGCGGCACTCTTTCTTCCTCGCCCTTCGACGGCGAAGAATTTCATTGAACCCTAACCCTTCGAAGTTAGCGAATCAGGCCTCCGATTTCAAGCTTTTGGTGGCCTTTCGGACAGGTCCGCCGGGGCGTGCGCAGACGGCCGCCTCCGGCGACCTGGCAAAAGGGTCAGGATTGTGTCGCAGATCACACCGAGGTCGCTCCAGGAGGTCCGGCGTTCGAGGTACTGCTGATAGCCCGCGAGCTTGAGCGGCTGGAGGGTTTCCCGGTAATAACGATCCCGCTCCTCCCCCGCTACCGCTTCCATCAACGCCTCCTCGTCCCGCAACCGCAGCGTCACGGGATCCGTCAGCCCCGGTCTTGCTTTCAAAATTCGCGCCCAAACCGGATCCCCGAGGTCGACGAAGGCGGGCACTTCCGGACGCGGGCCGACGAAGGACATGTCGCCGCGAAGTACGTTCCAGAGCTCGGGCAGCTCGTCGAGCTTCGTGCGGCGCAGCAGCGCGCCCACCGCCGTGACTCGGGGATCGCGGCGGGCGGTGACCTGCGGACCCCCCGTCGAGGCGCGCATGGAGCGCAGCTTGACGAGCGTGAAGGGCTTCCCACCGCGACCCACACGCGTCTGTCGAAAGAAGACCGGCCAGCCCGAGGTCGCCACGATCGCGACGGCCGCGATCCCGATCACGGGAGCGGCGACGACGAGGCCGGCAAGGGCCAGCGCCGCTTCCACCGGCCGGGGAAGGCCCCTGCCTAAGCGGTCACCGCTCGAGACGCGCTCCTCCGGTTCTCCCGGCAGAGTCCGCGGACGGTGTCGACCACGCCCGCGATCTCTTCCTCGCGCATGCCCGGAAAGATCGGCAGGCTGACGAGGCGGTCGAAGACCGCGGTCGCCGCAGGAAGGTCGTCGGGCCGCCAGCCGAACGTCTGGGCGTAGTAGGGATGGAGATGGAGCGGGCGCCAGTGGACCGAGCAGCCCACGCCCCGCGCCTTCAGCTCCTGCATGAACGTGTTGCGATCGATCGAAAGCCGGTCGAGGCGCAAGCGGATCGGGAAGAGGTGCCAGGAGTGGATCCGGTTTTCGTCGTCGGCCGGCAGGTCGAGCTCTTCCGTGTCGGCGAAGGCCTCGAGGAAGCGCCGGGCGACAGTCTCGCGCCCCTGGCGCATCTCCTCCGCCCGGGCGAGCTGGTGGATTCCGATCGCGGCGGCGACGTCCGTCAGGTTGTACTTGAAGCCGGGAGCGAGGATCCGATAGTCCCAGCTCCCGCCTTTCGAGAACCGCTTCCAGGCGTCCTGCGAGAGGCCGTGGAGGGACATCACGCGCATGCGCTCGGCGAGCACCTCGTCGGCGGTCGTCGCCATGCCTCCCTCGCCGGTCGTGATCGTCTTGTTGGCGTAGAAGGAGAAGCAGCTGATGGCGGCTGTGTTGTCGCCGCAGCGCTGCCATGCCGCGGAGCGCTCGCGCCTCCAGGAGGCCGGGAAGGAGTGGGCCGCGTCTTCCACGACCCACAGGCCGTGCCGCTCGGCCAGAGCCTGGAGCCGAGCGACGTCGAGCATGAGTCCCCCGACGTGGACCGGTACGATGCCCGCGACCCGCGTTCCCGCGGGGACGCGGCCGGCGGGGCGGCCGGCGGCCAGGGCATCGAGCTTTCTCTGCGCGTCCTCGAAGTCGAGGTTGAGCGTGACCGGATCGCAGTCCACCAGCAGCGGGATCGCACCGAGATAGCGCACCACCTCCGCCGTCGCGGCGAAAGTCATGGTCGGAACGATCACCGCCTCGCCGGCCTTCAGTCCCAGGGCCTCGACCGCGAGATGGAGGGCCGCGGTACAGGAGTTGACGGCGACCGCGTGCGGCGCGCCGACGGCCCGCGCGAAGTCTTCCTCGAAACGCTTCACGCGCGGACCCGTCGTCAGCCAGCCCGATCGCAGGGTGGCGACGACCTCGTCGACTTCGGCATCGGTGATCTGGGGGCGGAAGAAGGGGACCTCGGTGCTCATGAGCCTCCTTTGAGGAGAACCGCCAGCAGGTGAGTGCGGGTCAACGGAATCGCTTCCAGGATGCGGGCGAAGAGCTCCATACGGGGTATCAGAACACGCGCCAGAGGCGGCGCCAGCGTGACGGGCCGGATCGTGCCTGACAAACCGGGAAACAGGGCCCGAAGCTCGGGGGCATCGATCCGGCGCACGTTCGGATTGCGCGGATTGTTCACGCGAAGGTCGTACCAGAGCAGCGCGCCTCCCGGGGCGAGGACCCGGTTCGCTTCGGCCGCGACCTTTCGCCGGTACCCGGAGTCCAGGATCGAGCTGAACACGGTCGACGCGACGACGAGGCGGAATCGTCCGTCCGGCCACGGGAGGTGGGACGCGTCCCCGGTCCTCAGGTCCGCCGCGGGAAACGCCTCCCGCGCCACCGCGGCCCGCTCCGCGTCGAGCTCGATGCCGTGGAGGTCGCCTTCGCGAAGCCCCCACGCCAGCAGCTCCGCCAGCCAGCCCAGCGAGCCGTAACCGATTTCGAGGCACGCGTCCCCGGGACGCGGAAAGACGCCGAGCCGGGACAGCGACAGCGCCGCCGCGCGCGTACGGCCGGCGCGGGCGTAGATCGCCGAGGGGTTCCACGGGGCGTAGACGTGCCCGTCGATCTCGCGCTCCCGCCGGCGGTACTCGGCGAGGATTCGCCCCCGCTCGGCCGCATCCCGGCTTTCGTCGGCTGCCGTCATCGATTCCCGTCGAGAAGGGTCGCCACGATCCGCTCGCTCGCCCGTCCGTCCCAGAGCGGGATGGTCTCGCCCGCGGGCCAGCGTCCTTCCAACACGTCGGAGACGCCTTTTCGGATCTCGTCGGATGAGGTCGCCAGCCGATTCGTGCCGTGCGTGAGCGTCACGGGACGCTCGGTGTTTCGCCGGAGCGTCAGGCACGGGACTTTCAGCGCCGTCGTCTCTTCCTGGATTCCTCCCGAGTCCGTCAGGACCAGACGCGCCTTCGCCATCAGTCCGAGGAACGTCATGTAGGGCAGCGGATCGCAGAGGCGGATCCGCGAGCCGACTTCCCGCCCCGACTCCTCCAGCCGCGCGCGCGTGCGCGGGTGGACCGGGAAGAGCACGGGGATTCTCTCGGAGACTGCCCGGAGCGACTCCATCAGCGGCTCCAGGGCGGCGCTGGAGTCCACGTTGGAGGGGCGGTGCAGGGTCAGCAGCGCGTACCCGTCGGGCTCGAAGCCGAGAGACGTCCACGGCGCCCGCTCGACCGCGCCGACGACGTGCTTGAGCAGCGTGTCCACCATGCAGTTGCCAACGAGGTGGACGCGCTCGGACGGAATGCCTTCCCGGGCCAGGTTTTCGTTGGCGCTCTCTTCGGTCGTGAACAGATGAGTCGAGAGATGATCCGTGACGACGCGGTTGATCTCCTCGGGCATGGTCCGGTCGAAGGAGCGCAGGCCCGACTCGACGTGGCCGAGGGAAATCCCCTCCTTGGCGGCGACGAGCGCAACGGCGGCGGTCGAGTTGACGTCGCCGCCCACCAAGACGAGGTCGGGGCGATGCTCGCGGCAGACGTCTTCGAACGCCGTCATGATCCTGGCGGTCTGGCGCGCCTGCGTGTCGGACCCGACTCCGAGGTCGATGTCGGGCCTGGGCATCGCGAGCTCGTCGAAGAACACGCGCGACATGTTGCCGTCGTAGTGCTGGCCGGTGTGGACGAAGACGTGCGGGACGCCGCGCCGGCGGATCTCCGCGACGACCGGCGCCATCTTCATGAAGTTCGGCCGGGCCCCGACGACGCTCAAGATCTTCAAGACAGCGCGCCCTCCAGGTGGTCGATGAAGCGATCCGCGATTCCGACGCGGTCGAAGTCGCGCACGGCGGCGCTCCGTCCCGAGGCCCCCAGCCTCGCCCGGCGCTCGGGATCCGCGGCCAGGCCGCGGATGGCGGTCGCGAGGCCGGGTACGTCTCCGGGTGGCACGTGCACTCCCGCCTGCGAGCGGTCCACGATCGCCGCGGCCTCGCCGGTCGCCACGAGCACGATCGGCACGCCGGCGCCCATCGCTTCGTAGATCTTCGACGGGACCGCTCCCGGCAGCGACATCTTCAGGGGCACCAGGGCGAGATCGGCCGACGCGACCAGGGCCGGCATCTCTTCCCTTGGCAGAGCATCCAGGAACCGCACGTTCGAAAGGCCGAGCTCGCGGCTGCGCGCCATCAACGCGCCCTTGACGGGGCCTTCGCCCACCAGCGCGAACTCCAGCGACGGCACGTCCGTCAGCTTCGCCGCGGCCTCCAGGATCTGGTCCAGGCCCTGCGCGATCCCGTGGAGGCCGGCGTACATCGCGATGCAGCCGCGCGCTCCCCCGCCGTTGGCCAGGCGCGCGCGCGCCGACGCGGAGCGGCACTCCGGACGGAACAGCGACGTATCGACTCCGTTGGACAGGTGATAAGCGCGAACCTCCGGGAAGCGCCGGCGGATGTCTTCCAGAATCTCCCGGCTCTGCCCGGTGACGAGCCACGCCTTGCGGTAGCAGAAGGCCTCCAGCGCCAGCGCGGTCTTCAACCCCCACCCGGCGGAAACCGCCCCCAGGGCCACGGCGCTCTCGGGCCAGAGATCCGACACGTTGAAGATCCACCGCGCACCGGTGCGACGCGCGAGGAGGTAGCCGCTGATGCCGAGAAAGAGCGGCGGGCTCTCGGTCAGGAGGTAGTCGAGCCGCGGAAGCCTCGCGGCCCCGACGAGAAGCGACGAGAACACGAACGAAAAGTAGGACGCCAGGCGCGGCCCGAGGCCCACCTTCGTCGTCGGATAGATCCAGGTCCGGATCACCGAAACGGCGTCGCGCTGCTCCCGGCGTGACAATCCCCGATAGCCTTCGAAGATCCGGCCCGTCGGGTAGTTAGGCATCGCCGTGAGCACGACGACCTCATGCCCCCGCCGGACGAACTGGGTGGCCAGGTGCGACAGCCTCGCCTGCGGCGCCCCCATCTCCGGCGGGTAGTACTGCGTCAGGATCCCGATCTTCATCCGTCCGAGCGCGCGAACTCCCGCGACTGCTCCGGGTAAGCGGCAATGCGGCCCCGATCCTTCAGCAGCGACACCTGGATGACGAACTTGCCGGCGGCCGTCCGCGGAATCGATTCGACCGTCTCGACGACGACCTCGACCCGATCACCGAGGATGTTTCGAAGGCCGCGAGACATCTCCTCGGAATGCCTGGACGCAAAGCCGGGCGCGGGCACGACCTTGACCCGAAATCGCAGCAGGCTCTCCTGGATGATCTGGCCTTCGCGCATGGGAATGCCGGGGTGAAAGATCAGGTCCAGGCCGCCGACCGGAACGCCGTCGGGGGTCAGGATGATGTCGGCCTGCCGGCCGTCAAGGGAGCGAATGATCGGCAGGCCGCGTCCGCAGGCACAGGAAACGCCCGGCGCCGCGAGGGTCGAGCGGTCTCCGCCCTCGTAGCGAATCAGGGGCATGCCCAGGTTCAGGAATCCGGTGGAGATCATTCGGCCGGATTCTTCGGCGCCGACCGCCTCATCCACGCCGTCGCGCAGCCACTCCGTCTCCCCCACTTCGGGCCAGAAGTGCATCGTCCCGGACGCACACTCGCTGCCCCCCGACACGATCTCCGCCTGCCCGTACGTGTCGCGGGCGGGGCACTGGAAGACCTCGGAGATGACTTCGCGCTGAAACGGGTAGAACCGTTCGGCGTTGCTGAAGACCACGGCCATCCGCGGGGCCTCGAGTCCCCGCTCGCGCACCGCCCCGGCCAGCGCGTACAGCGCGGACGCGTACCCGAAGAGATAACGGATGCGATACCGGCGGAGCGCCTCGAGATACGCCTCCGCCGCGTCGAGCCGGATGTGGTAGGTGGACATGTAGAGCTGGTTCATCCCCGGGTTCCATACCCAGTACGGCGGCTTCGTGCGCGGCCCGGGGGTGATCCGCTGTCCTCCCAGGTGCGCCCACCGGTCGCGGAGACTGACACCGTGCCACCGGCGGATGCGCGCCTCGAAGATCGCGTACCAGGCCACCAGCGTCTCGCGCGACTGGAAGAGGCGAAGCGGCGTGGCGGTCGTGCCGCTCGTCGACGTCTCGTATTGGCGATGCGCGCCGTCGGCGAGGAATGCCCGCGGGGTCTCCCGCACCGCCTGCTTAGAGAGGATCGGCCAGTTGGCGAGGATCTCCCACGACGCCCGGTCCCCCTCGCGCCGCCGCCGCGCCCACTGGTCCCGGTAATAGGGCACGCGGGTCGCCGCGTGGTGCAGGACGAACGCCAGCCGCTCCTCGCGGAAACGCTTCCAGCGCTCGGCGTCCCAGGAGTCCCGCTCCAGGGCCTGCTCGACGAGGGTCTCAGTCTCCTTCCCGTAGCGTCGGCGCTGGAGCTGGTATCCCCGGATGCCGGCCGCGATCGTCTGGAACGGACCGGGCAACCGCCGGTAGAGGTCCATCAACAAGGGCGGGGGACCTCCCTGCGGGCGGAGGCCGCCGCGAACAACCCTTCCCACTGGGGAAGCACGACCGACCAGTCCGCCTTCTCGGCCCGAGCGCGGCCGCCGGCCGACAGTCTTTGCGCCAGCCCCGGCTCGGAGAGCACGCGCCGCACGGCGTCGGCCATGGCTTCGGCATCGTCCGGCGGGACGAGGAGAGCCTCCTCGCCGTTGCGCACGTAGTCGGGAATCCCTCCCACGTCGGTCGAGACGACGCAGAGTCCACAGGCCAGCGCCTCGAGAACGCTGACCGGCGCGTTGTCGACGTTCGTGGTGTTGAGGAAAACGTCGGCGCTCGAGAGGTGCTCCCCCACGGCCGCCTTGGGAATCTGGTCCACGAAGCGGACGCGATCCTCGACGCCGAGCTCCCGGGCCTCGGCCCTCGCCCGCGCCAGGCTTCCGTCACCCCGGTCTGGGCCGATCATCGTCAGCTCGACGTCGGGATGGGTCTGGGACAGCAGGGCGAGCACGCGCGGACCGAGCGACGGGTTGTAGGTCTCGTGAAAGGCCCGCAGCCAGACCAGCCGGGGATGCGCGCGGTCCCGTTTTCGGAATGGATACGCGGCGATGCTCAGGGGGTTGGGCAGCAGGAAGAGGTCGGGGCGATACGGCTCCATCTCCCGCCGGAGGAACTCGGACGGGACCGTCACGGTGTGGGCGCCCGCCAGCACCCGGCGCACGGCGCCGGGCCAGCGCGCGGCGAACTCGGGAAGCGAGCCCCCGCGCAGCGTCAGAACGTGGGCCTTTCCGAGGGAGCGCAGCAGCCCCACGATCGCCGCGGCCCAGAGAAAGGCTTCGCCGCTGAAGACGTCGACGTGGACGACGTCCTCCCGCCGGCGTCCGCGCCACACCGCACTCGCCATCTCCAGCATGCGGGGAGCCTTCGCGTGTTTCGCCGACGCGGCCCGCACCTTCCAGCCCGCACCGCGCAGGCGCTCGACGAGGTCTTCGCAGACGCCGCGGCTGGCACCCGAGTTCGACAGGAAATTTCCGATGAACAGCAGCGCCGGTTTCGGCGAGCCGTCCGCCTGGAGACGGGAATTCACTTCACGCACTGCTCGCGACCGGTGCGGCGACCTGCGGGCGCGGCGCCGGCGCCGCGACTCGCCGCTTCGGCAGGAGAAGCCGCATCCCGGAAAGCCCGAACGTGAATCCCACGGCGGAGATGCGCATCCCGTCCACCAGCATGTTCAAGCAGGCGTATGCGAGCATCGCCGCCGCGAAGGCCTTGTCCAGGCGCGTCGGCGCGTACCAGACGTTGCGATAGCCCATCCAGCCCATGAGACCGAGCGCGATCAGGCCGAGCAAGCCGTGCTCCGCCAGCATTCGCGAGTACTCGGTGTGCGCGGTCGCGACGTGAAAATACTTCAGCCGGTTCTTGCCGCCCATACCAGGCCCCGCGCCCAGGACGGGGTTCTCGGACCACGTCACGAGGTCTCCCTGGACCAGCAGGTCTCGTCCTGTCGAATCCGTGTTCGCGAAGCGGTCTCCGATCTTGCCGCCGGTCATCGCCTCGAGCCTCGGCCACACGACGAAGACCAGGAGCGGTATCACGACGACGGCGACCCCCATGAGCCGCAATCGTGTTCGTCTGTCACGCGCGAGGTAGAACGTGGCGCTCAGGATTCCGGCGCCGGCCATCCAGAGGCCTCCGCGCGAGAACGTGATGGCGCACTGACGTATCAGGAAGAGCGTCAGGAGCACCAGGGACGCCGAAGCAATGGTGTTCGCCACCCCGATGAGAAGGATGAAGAAGACGCAGAGGATGCCGAGTCCCAGGATCGCCGAGACCTGGTTGGGTCCGAACCCGCCGCTTGCGGCCCGGTTGGCCTGATTCCCGAACTCCTCGTCGAAGAACTTCTGGGCCTTCTGGAGGCTGATCGTGGCCACGGTCGCGATGGACACGGTCGGCGCAATCAGACACGTCAGGATCCACTTCAGCTCGCGCTTCGTGACTCGAATCGAGAAGAAGAACATGGCACACACCGCCAGCGACAGCGGCCCGGACATGTTGAAGCTCAACTGGTCGCGGGCGTCTTCCCCGTTCATGGCCTGGAAGGTTAGAGCCACCGAGGGCAGCAGGAGCAGAAGGTAGGCACCGGGAAGGGCGGTCTTCTGGAATCGACCGAAGCGGATGATGGCGATGGCGAAAATCAGGACGATGGCGTATTTCGCGAACTCCCATGGAATGTCGGCGCGCCGCATGCGCCAGTAGACCTCGGCGCCGCAGATGTAGGCCGCCACGCACGCCACCCTCTCCCACCGCCGGCTCGTCAGGACCAGCGCGACGCCGAAGAGAAACGCCAGCCGGGCGTGCCAGGTGACCTGCATGGAATGCCTCGGGATCAGTATGGCGAGCGGGACGTGTGCGGCGAGGAACCCGAGCTGCCAGACCCAGTCGAATCGTCCGGCGGCGGGGCGCGCCTCGACCGCCGTCCTCGGCAATGCCCGCGTGCTCATGCGGCCTCCAGATCGAAGAGCCCGCGCACGGCGGACAGGTAGCTCTCGTAGCTGAACCCGGCCGCGGCCTTCATCGCGCGCGCGGACTCTTCCTTCCACCGACGCGGCTCTCGGACATATCCCGAGATGGCGGCGGCGAAACCGTCGACATCCATCGGATCGATGGCCTGACCCGCGCCAAACTGCTCCAGATACTGCGGGATGCTGCTCACCGTGCTCGCCACCGGTACCACACCATACGCCATCCCTTCGCTCAATACCTTGGGCCATCCCTCGCTTGAAGAGGACGGGAAAAGCAGGATGTGCGCGTCACGGTACAGCGCGTTCAGCGAAGGCCGGGGAACCCACCCGAGCAAGCGGACGCTCGAGGAAAGCCCGGCCGACTCGACCCGCGAGGCCAGGACAGCGCGGTCATCTCCGTCCCCGACGAGGTCCAGCCGCACGTCGATTCCATTCCGGCGGAGCCTCTCGACCACGTCCAGCGCGCGGCCGCAGCCCTTGGACTCCTCCATTCTCCCGACGAACAGCAGGCGTACGGGAACGCCCAGGCGCTTCTCCTCCCCGACGAGCGCCCCTTCGCGGAGCTCCTCGTCGGTCAGACACGGATTCAGGAACGGATGCACGTGCGGCGCGTGGCCGGGCCAGCGGCCGTTGACGGTCACGGCCGCACGCGCCGCGCCGCGCGCCAGCAGCCAGCGCTGGATCGCGTAGGAGGGGCTCTCCGGCGCGGTGGGGCGCCAGTTGCCGGCGTACTTGATCCAGCGCCGCCGCGGCGTCCGAGAAAAGGCCAGGAGGAGGATCGTCAGCAGGCCGATGTTCGAGGGGCAGCGGACGTGCACGACGTCGCACCGCCGCAGCTCCCGGCGGATCACGCGAAGGTATTGCGGCCACGTGCCGAGGACTCCCAGTTTGGCGCCGACCGACGTGCCGCCCGCGGGACGGACCGGCACGTGACGGATGTTCTTCGCTTCGTACGGAAGAGCGCTGGCCGGCCCCGGACCCTCATGGAGCGGAGCCACGTGCACGAGCTCGTCGAACAGTCGCGCCAGGCGGTCCAGCTCCCTCACCGTCGGTCCCCAGCCCACCGTGAGGCCGTCCCGGCGAAAGTGCTCCGTATGGGAGATGACGAGAAGTCTCATTCCAGCGCGATCTGCGTGGCCAGGAGCACGATTGCTCGGTGGTAAAGACCCGCCCGCGACACGCCCGGCCATCCGCGGCCATCGCAAAAGGCCTCGACCATCGGACGATACACGTCGGGCCAGAAGTACTCCGACAGCTTGCTGGATGGTCCGAGCAGATAGTCGCGGAGCCGGCTCTTGAATTCCGCCGTGACCCACGAGTCCACGGGAATGGAGAACCCCATCTTCGGCTTTCTCGCCACCGCGGAAGGGAGCCGGCGCCCGGCGATCTCACGCAGCACTCTCTTGCAGAGAGTACCGTCGACTCGAAGCCGGTGCGGCAACGTCATTCCGAAGTCGAACAGGTCCTCGTCGAGAAACGGCACTCGAACCTCGAGGCCATCTCGCATGCTGGCCGTGTCCACCTTGAACAGATAGTCGTTCGGCAAACGCAGCCGCACGTTGATCTCGGTGTTGTGAGCGGAGAGCCTCTCCAGACGCGACGCATTTCGGGGCAACCCATATTCCCACTGCGGCTCGAAGAGTCTTCTCACGGGAAGCAACCCCTCGGCGCGAGAGAGCTGCGCGCGCTCGTCGGCGCGAACCCAGCATTGCAGGGTCTCCAGAATCCCGACGTCGTCCGCCTCCGACAACTCGCGCATGCGCTGGGGCAAACGGTCCGACGTGACCGCCATGCGGGCCAGCGCGCGAGCGCCCAGAACGCCCGCGCGCCTCGCGGCGACGGGAAGGCTCTGCCAGTTCAGGATCTTCTGGATCCGCAGATAACTTTCGTATCCACCGAAGGCTTCATCGCCGCCATCGCCGGACAGGGCCACGGTCACGTGCCGGCGCATGAGATTGCTGATGCCACTCACGGCAAAAATGGACGTGTCCGCGAACGGCTGGCCGGCATGCCGCAGGAGACCCGTCACGTGCTCCCAGCTCCCCGGCATGGCGTCCATGTGGAGCGTCTGGTGCTGGCTGCCGATGGACCGTGCGACCTCCAGCGCCGCCCAGGTCTCGTCGTAGGCCGCGTCGGCAAAGCTGACGTTGAACGTCTTGACGCCTCCCGGAACCCCTCGCTGGGCGGCCTCGCTGACGAGCGACGAATCGATGCCTCCGCTCAGCAATGACCCGAGCGGCACATCGCTCTCCAGCTGGCTCTGGACCGCTTTTTCCAGAAGGCGATCGGCTCGATCGATCGCTCGATCCAGCGTCAGGGAAGCGTCCGGCGCGATGCTCCAGCGGTGGTAGCGTCGAACGGTCCACTCGACCGCTTCTCCGTCGAACTCGGCTTCGAGGAGCTCCCCGGGCTCCAGGGAACGGATTCCGGCATAGAAGGTCTGGGGCGCCGGAATGTACGTCAGCGCGGCGAAGTCGTAGATCGCCTGGCGATCCGGCCGATCGTCGACCCCGGGCAGGAGCCTCAGCGCGTTGATCTCACTGGCGAAGCCGAGACGGCCTGCGTCGGCGGCGTAGAAAAGAGGCTTGATTCCGAAACGGTCTCGCGCCAGCAGGAGCCGCCGCCGGCGGGAGTCGTAAATCGCGAACGCGAACATCCCCCGGAGGGCGGCAACCAGGTTCGCTCCCTCCTCTTCGTAGAGGTGCGGGAGGATCTCGGCGTCGGAGTGACCGCGGAAGACGTGACCTCGCGCCTCGAGTCGCTGCCGGTGCTCGCGGTGGTTGTAGATCTCGCCGTTGAAGACGATCCAGACGGTACCATCCTCGTTGCCCATGGGCTGCGCGCCCGTGGACGCGAGATCGATGATGCTGAGCCGCGTGTGAACCAGAGCCGCCTCGGGCCAGCTTCGACATCCGGTCGCATCGGGCCCGCGATGGCGCAGCGCCGCCATCATCCGGGCCGGGAGATCCGGGTCCCGTTCACCTCGCCCGAGCCAGCCGGCGATGCCGCACACGGGCTTTCAGCTCCTCCCTGTGGATGTCCGAGCGTCTTTCAACGCCATTTCCTTCGCATGAGGCTCGGGTCGCGCCGGGCTTCCGCTCATCAAGGCGCGTAGCGTGCGGTCGTACTCGGCCGCGCGGCAATGCCAGGTCTGTTCCCGAAGAGCGCGTTGCCGGGCCGCTTCGCCCATTCGGCGTCGCAGCGATTCGTCTCCGAGAAGCCGCACCAGTGTCCCGGCCAGGGCGTCGACGTCGCCTTCCGGCACCGAGAATCCGGTCTCGCCGTCGACGATGGCCTCGCTCAGGCCCGATCCCGCGGTCACCACCGACGGCGTCGCGCAGAGGGCCGCCTCCACGACCGCGATCCCGAACCCTTCGAAGTCCCCATCGGGAGTGTGCCGGCTGGTCATCGCGAACACATCGGCGGCGTTCATGAGATGGAGAACGTCCTCGCCGTCGAGACGACCCGGAAAGTGAACGTTCTCGTGCACGTTCAGATCCCTCGCGACCGTTTTCAGCCGATCCTGGATCGTCGGAAGCCCCACCGCGAGATAGTGCGTCTCCGGATGTTGCTCCAGGACCCGCGGCATCGCCCGGATCACCAGCTCCTGACCCTTGCGGTCGCAGACGTTCCCAACGGTGAGGAGGATTCGCGACGACCGCGAGAAGCCCAGGCGGCGCACCACGGCTTCGACGTCGTGCGGCGGCACCACGCGAAATCGCTGATCGTCGGCCCCGTTCGGAATCACGAACACGTTGCGGGCCCGAACTCCGGAACGTTCCATGAATCGCCGCGTGTACTCGCTGACGCAGATGACTGCCCGCGCACGCGAGTACGTCCAGGTCACGAGGGCGTGCGCGACCTTCGACGGATCGCCGAACTCGCCGCCGTGCCCGACGGCGACCCAGGGAATCCCGCTCATCTGCGAGATCGCCCATACGACGTGGGCTGCTCGTTCGCCCGTGGCCAGGAGGAGATCCGGCCGGAAGCGCCGAACGCGGCGCAGGCCCATCGCGAGTCGATAGGACGCCTCGAGTGGCGCCCACCCGATGCGGCTCATCCGGTCGATCTCGAAAGGTTGACTCCGGTTGAACGCCGCGACCTCTTCGGCCGAGCAGTAGTCCTGCGAGGCCACGACGGACGTTGCCCATCCGTGGGAAATCAGGTTTCGCGCGAGCTCAAAGGCGTGCGTACCGATACCACCAGGACCCGGGGGAAACTCGGTCGAGAAGATCGCGAGCTTCATCACATCGCACGCGCCGCGCGGCCGGTCGTCGCATAAGGGGGAATCTGGGGGTACTGGCGCAGCATGGCCTCGGCGGCTCTCCCCCGCCGGCTCGCCGCCCAGACACTGTGAGGAAGCAGAATCATCGCGAGGCCGGCCTTGACGACCCTCCGGAGCCTGCCCCCGCGCACGCTGAAGGTGCCGAGCGCCGAGTGCCACAGCGCCTCGCGCACTTGCCGGGCCGAGAAGTAGCGTTTGGCGAGGTACATCTCGGTCGTTCCGGGAAGGTGACGATGCAGGAGGCGGCTCCGGCTGCTGGCGTACGTGACGACGCGCGCGCCGTGCGTGCGCAGCCCTCCGCTCGGTGCGTGACGGTGCAGCACGCGAATGTCCGCATTGAGCACCATGAGATTGCCGGCGAGGTACAGGCGCATGCCCAGATCGGCGTCGGCTCTCGCACCCCGGTCGTAGGCCAGGTCGAAGAGGCCCGAGGCAGCGAGAATGCGCTTGCGGATCATCGAATTGTTGGTCGGGAAGACGTCGCTCGTCCGCGTCCGTCGAAACGCGTCGGGTAAGGGTCCGGCGCCGTCTTCCTCGGCGACGCCGCAGGAGACCTCGCTGCGGAAGGCTTCGAGCGCGGTGAGGTGCCTCTCGATCAGGTCCGGCGGCACCTCGTCGTCGTCGTCCAGGAACAGCAAGAAGTCGCCGCGCGACGCTTCGATCCCGACGTTGCGCGACGAGCACTGCCCGGCCTGATCCAGCGTGAAGACGCGGATCGGGAGGTCGGGGAATCGGGAGGCGAGATCCGTGCGCCGCCGTTCCTTGCGTGTCTGATCGACGATGACGATCTCCAGTGGCGGGACGGTCTGGGAGTGGAGCTGTCCCAGCAGCGTCTCGAGGTACGGGTAGCGATCGACGGTCGGAATCAAGACGGTGACCGAACCCGGAGCGCGCCTGGCTCCCCGTACGCCGATCCCACCGCGAAACGGAGGCGGCGCCGGAGGCAGCTTCTCGCGCACGACACGGCCGAGCGCCGACAGGAGCGCCGGCGCCCGCCACGGGGCGCTCCAGGCCGTCCGAAACACCGACCAGCGTGTCCAGCGCCTGCCGAATCGGTGGTGCAGGAAGCGCAGCTCGTCCTCAAGGGGGATCTCCGGCGGCTCGGGCTTTGCCGACTCCCCGGCCAGCCATCCGATGTGGCGCGTGAGCGCTCCGGCTCCGATGCAGCGGTGGCCGAACTCGAGGCCGGCCGCGGCGAGCGTTCGGAACTCCGGACGTGGGCCCCCCAGCCGTCGCAAGACATCCGTACGAACCAGGCAGGCCCTCAACGAAACCCGCCACGAAGTGGCCTCGATCGAGGAATCCGGGTCGCGATTGAGCATCCAGGTCGGTTCCACGTGGTCGATGGCGCGGGGCAGCCCGGCCGTTCCCAGGCGAAGACCGGCGTGCCACAGGTCCCCAGCCCGGGTCAGCACTTCCTGAACCCGGGCCGGGTCGGGCGCGCCGAGGCGACCATCCCAGAATAGCCACGCCTGCGCCTCCGAGCGCGGCAGCTCTCGTGCGATGCACTCGGCCAGCGGTCCCGGGTGCGCCTCCGCTCGCAGGATCGGGCCCTTCGGCCAGGGCGGCGCCTCCCCGCCGCCGATCCACACGAGCGTGATCTCGTCGTTCATCCGCCGTCCTCTCCATCGGCAACCGTCACGGGGACCGCCCGCTCGCGGGGCCGGGCCTCCGCTGGTTCCGAGGTTTCGGTTTCGCTCCCGGACCGG
Organism: Acidobacteriota bacterium; assembly: GCA_046725935.1. GTDB lineage: Bacteria > Acidobacteriota > Thermoanaerobaculia > UBA5066 > Gp7-AA6 > DAHUXD01. The sequence goes on from JBKOZO010000014.1 coordinate 33,114, forward strand.
GCGAGGCTCGGGGCTTCGCGTCCCAGCACTTCGCCATAGAATTTCTCCCAGCGGTCGAGCTGATCCGCGAGGCGGAACCGCTCCTGCACGCGACGCCGGCCGGCCTGGCCCATCCGTCTCGCCAGCGCCGGATCGCGAGCCAGGACCTCCAGCTTCTCGGCCATCGCGGCAGGCTCCCGGCGCGGGACCACGAAGCCCGTCTCGCCGGTCGCCACGTTCTCGGGAAGCCCGTCGGCGTCGGTGCAAACGACCGGAAGCTCCATCGCCTGGGCCTCGAGCACGGCGTTGCAGAATCCCTCCGAAACTGCGGCGTGGAGGAAGACGTCGGCTTTCTCCATCTCCGCGAGGACCTCCGCTCGCGGCACCGCCCCCACGAACTCCACGCAGCTCTCCAGACCCAGGCGATATCGCGCGAAACCCAGCGCTCCGAGGTAATCGCCGCCGCCGACGATTCGATAGACGAACGGCATCCCGCGATCGAGCAGCTTGCGCACCGCGAGGAGAGCGTCCTCGTAGCCCTTCTTCCATTCCAGCCGTCCCACGCTCAGAATGCGGAGCGGGCGCTGGCCGTCGCGCGGCTTGGGCTGGCCGGAGCGCGGCGCGAAGATCTCCGTGTCGATGGCCGGCGCGATCAGGACGCGGAAGCAGTCTTCGGGGAATCCCCTCCGCCGCGCCCGTCGCCAGAGGTCCTCGCCCAGGAAGTGGAGACCAGCCGCCTGGGACCATACCGGCGCATAGTGGTTGGGTCGATCGAGCCCCACGTAGTTGAGGTCGTAGCCGCGGAAGCTGACGACCACTTTGCAGCCCATGAGCTCGCGCAGGTACATGCGCGTCGGCGCCAGGGCGCCGAACTCGAAGTGGATGATGTCCGGAGACAGCCGCACCAGGTCCGCGTCGAGATAGAGGCGTCCGACGGTCTCGAAGACACCGAAGTGCCGGCGTCCCCGCCACAGGTAACGGAGCGTCCGCAGAGGACGGGACTGGAAGCAGCGCAGGACGGCGAGCGGCAGCAGCAGCGACGCCTTCCAGGCCGGCTCGGAGGGCCAGGTCACGTGGACTCTCCGGCGAGCCGACGGGACGGCCGCGAGTTGTGGAAAGAGCTCCCAGTTCTTTTTCTGGCTGCGGCCGCAGACCACGTGAACGTCCCATCCGCGTTCCAGAAGACCCAGGAACTTGCTGACGATGAACGTCTCCGACAGCCTCGGAAACGCGGGCACGACGAGGACTACGCGGCCCCGCACTGGATCTCCTCGAGCAGGTCGGCGAACTCGCTCACGTGGCGTTTCACGTTGAAGTCACGGACCACCCGCGCCCGCGCCGCGTGGCCCATCGTCTGCCGCAGGGCGGGATCCCGGGCCAGCCGAAGGATGCCTTCGGCCATCGCCTCGGGGTCCCAGATCGGAACGATGAAGCCCTCGACACCGTCGGTGACTCCTTCGAGCGCCCCCCCGCAGTTGGTCATCACGACCGGAAGCGAGCAGCCCATCGCCTCGATGGCCGCGTTGCAGAATCCCTCGGCGAGGCTCGGAAGGATGAAGATGTCGGACTGACGCAGCTCGTCCCGCACGGCGATCGGTGAGAGCCGGCCGAGCAGGCGGACGTGATCCTGCAGGCCCAGGTCGTCGATCGTGTACAGAACCCGCTGGCGCTCCGGCCCGTCTCCGACGATCGTGAACACGACCGGAATCCCGGAATCGACGACGTGGCGGATGGCCTGGATCCCGTAGGTCACGCCCTTGACCCAGACCAGAGACCCGACGGTGATGATCCGAATGTTCGGAGACGAGGCGCGAACGGGTGCAGGGCTGAAGAACTCGGGATCGACTCCCGGCCGGATCACCCGGGACTTGGCGATGTCGAGCCCGAAACGGGAGGCCTCGCGCTGGATCGAGCTCGAGATGCAATGGACCGCGGCGGCCCGGGCGAACGTCGCCGGCAGACCGGCCCGAATTCCGCGGCCCGGATGGTGCGGTGCGACGTTCACCTGCGAACCGCGGCAGCTCACGAGCACGGGCTTGCCGAGGTCGAAGAGAGGGAGGAAGTCGATGGCCGCGGAGTTCCATGGAAAGTAGATGACATCGCAAGAAACACCGGCGAAGGGAAGGAGTCGGTTGAGGATCCGGAGGCGCTCTCCCGCCTTCGCCTCCCGAGACGCGGCGCGCCAGAACATCCGGAAGGCGCGCGGCGAGCGGAACAGCGCGAGGACCGACAGCCAAGCGACCCAGATCACGCGCCCGAGACGAGGCCCCTGCCACGCGCGGGTCTTGAGCGTCTGAAGGCCCGACTTCAGGAACCAATCCTGGTCGGGCCACCGCGAAAAGGCGATGCGCACTTGAACGCCCAGGCCCGACAGGCCCCGCATCAGGCGTCCCAGGAACGTTTGGGGAGGCCACGAGCTCCCGACGACCAGGATCCGCAGCGGCTTCTTCGACTTAACCATGGGCCTCCAGCCAGGCCGAAAACGTCAACAGCATCGAAACCGTGTATCCCCTGCCCTCCTCGAGCGGAGCGGCCGCGAACGCGTCGAGTAGCCTCTGGATCGCGGCCGGTGGAACGAACTCGTGCACGCGCGATCCGCGCGCGAGCAGCGCCGTCCGGAGCTTCTCGGCGCCACGGCCCGAGAATTGAACCTCCCAGTTGCGCTCGGCCACGGCTCCGTTTCTTCGCAACGCGCGCGCCACTTTCCGCGCGGCCCGCCAGGGCAGAAGCCAGGTGTCGAAGTGGCGCTGCCAATAGAGATTCACACCGTACGCCTGCCAGGGGATCCGGGCGAGGTCCGGAGCAAAACGCTTGAGATAGTCGATCTGGAGACGGCGGCCCTGGACGAAGGACGTCGGCACCGTGGCGAAGAAATCCGTCAACCGCGTGTCGTAGAACGGGAGCCGGGGATAAGCCCCGGCCTGATACATGCGCAGGCTCGCCAGCGTCCAGCGAAAAGACCACTGATCGGTCTTGAACGCCTTCACCCGGAAATCGGGATCCCCGACACCGCGATACCGTTCGAGCTCCACGCCGACGAAGCGCCGCGCCACGGCCGCGGGGTCCTCGCCGGACAGCCTCGGCCTGGCGAGCTCGCCGAGCAGCCAGTCTCGGCCTCGCTTCGCGACCTTGTGAAAGGCGTGCTCGGCCAAGGAGGCCTCGTCGGCGACGCCCTCGGCCACGCCCATCGAGTCGAGCCACACGTCTCCCCAATGCGCCGCGATGACGGCGTCCGAGGCCTCGACGAGACGCCCGACGACGACGGCCTGTCGCGCCTGCGTGACGTCCTGGAACCCCTCGACGCAGGCGAGCACCGAGGGCAGTCTCTGGAAGAGATACGGTTCGATCACGAGGGTCTCGATCGGAACGCCCCGCGCCCCCGCCACGCGGCGAGCAATGCGCGTCTCGATCGAGTCCGCCGCGTAGCCGTAGGAATACGACCAGAGGCGCTCGCGCACGGGCGAACCCGGCCGCGTCAGCGCGGCCACCGTCGTCCGCGAATCGAGCCCTCCGGAGATCGGCACGGCGATCCTTCCGCGGGCGGCGTCGTCGTCGATGACGCGGTGAAGGGCGTCGGCGAACTCGGCGACCGTATCGTTGTAGCTCCGGGTCCTGTGCGGAACGTGGGACCAGCTCCAGTACCTCTCCTCGCGCACGAGCTCGCCCGAGGCCGCAAAGACGGCGTGCGTCGACGGCCGGAGAATCCGCACGTCGTCGAAGAAGGTCCGATCCCCCGGAAAGAAGCCGCAGGCGAAGAAGCCGGCGAGGGCCGGCCAGTCGAGCCTGCGGCGCGAGGCCGCGGCGGCGACCGAAGCGAAATGGGTCCCGAGCGCGCGCCGGGACCCATCCCCGCCGACGTAGGCGTGCACGGTGCCGAAGCGGTCGGTCCAGACGTGCCACTGCCGCTCGATCGCGTTCCAGCCGAGCAGCGCGAAGTGCCCGTTCAAGTCGGACGGGCTCCGGCGGCCGCCGGCCACCGCGAGAAGGACGTCCGCCCGCGTCTCACCGTCGCCGTACAGCTCCCCCAGAAGCCAGAGGGTCGTGTCGGGAATGGCGATCCGCTCCGCCGGGAAGCCCCGCCAGGCCGGGCCGGCCTCCTGTCGCCACAGCTTGCCCCTTCCGCCGCACGCCTCTTCGATCCAGCCGCCCGTTTGCCGGGCCGCGGCCGGAGGCTGCGGGTCGAACGTGAGGAGAAAATCCCCCCACGTCGATACCGCGGCGGTCTCCGGAGCTTCCGTCGTCATCACGCGGCTCCGGCCAGCAGCTTGGCAGCCCGCGAACGATAGACCTCGATCCACGCCGTTTCCCGAAGCTCGGGCTCGAAGCGCAGCTTGTACTCCTCGAGTCCCTGAAGGAAATCCACCTCTTCCATGCCGGCCTGACAGGCCTGGCGAAGAACGTAGGGAACCAGGACTCTTCCCGGACTCTCCTTGGAGAAGTCCGGCTCGAAACAGGGCTTGTAGTAGTACACCCGGCTGGCCCATTCGAAGCCGAAGTGCGCCGCGATGGGACGTGACCCGTCGAGTGTGAGGACGTCGAGGCGGATGGCCCGGGGATCCAGATGCCTCAAGAGCAGCCGGTAGAACTCGCGGTTCTTCGGTTTCAGAAAGAGACTCGGTTGTCTCTTGTGCTCGCCCGCGCGGACGTGCAGCTCGAAGAAAGGTTCGAGCCACCCCGCGATCTCGCCGGGACCCCGGATGCACCGATAGACGAGCGTCCCCGCCCGACCCAGCCTGCGGACCTTTTCCCGGTAGTTGGGCTCGTCGAGCACGGCGGCGCCTCGCTGGAGTGCAGCGCTGCGCAGGTACGGGTGCTCGCGCGCGAATCGCAGATACGAGAGAGGGTTCCGAAGATCCAGCCACGCGCGAACGCGGGCGGGCAGCCCGGCATCCCGCACCAGGGAGGCCGGTAAGACCTTCGCCGTCGCCGACGAAGCGGGAACCTTCGAGAAGACGAGCTGCTGCCAGTCCTTGCGCCGGCGCAACCAGGGGATGAAGGCGGAGAGGACGTCGGGTTCTCCGGAATCGAAGACCACGTTGTTGTAGTCCGCCCGCACGTTGCCCACGAACCGCCACCGCTCGGGGGCGCCGCGGTCCGCCCACATGGGCGCGACCAGTCGGAGCGCGCCCCGTTGGTCTCGAGCGGTCACGGCGCGCAGCAGCTTTCCGTCGCCGTAAGCCTGCCACCAGGCGCGCGCGAAGCCGAACGTCGAGAACACGTCGACGAAGTCGCTCCGCGCGGCGAGCTCGTCCCATTCGCGTTGCAGCGGGTCGAGATCTTCGAATCGATCGATCAGCGTGAAATCCCACATCAGAGCACGGTCGATCGATGACCCGGCTCCCGATGCCGGTCCGCCAGCCGGCGGCCGGCTTCGGCGAGTCTCCAAAGAAGCGAAAGCAGACTCTCTCGCAGCAGAGGCACCGCATGAGCCCTGACGAACGCGCGGGCATACGCGCGGGCACCGCGGCGACGCTCCGCTTCCGAAGCGCCGTCGGTCTCCGCGACGAACCGGCGTCCCAGCCGGAGCAGAGTGCGATACTTCTGCCGCTCCATCTCGTCGGCTCGAAATAGCCCCTGCTTCGTCCACCGCGTCCGCGTTCCGATCGGGTCGTCGAAACGCGAGCCCTTCCAGATCCGGTCGCGGTACCGCAGGATCGGGTCGGCGATCCAGACCACCGGTCCCAGGGCCACCACCCGCAGATTGAACAGATAGTCCTGGCCGTACGGTCCGCCCTTCCGCGTCTGCGCGGGCGCCGTGAGCAGAGGCAGGCGTGCGAGCGCGGATCGCCGCAGCAAGCCGTGCATCATCCCCGGGTGACGGATCCCGCGGACATAGGCGCGCACCCTCTCCGCGAGGTCGAGACCGACGGAAGGGAATTCGTTGCCGACGCGAATGACCTCGTCGGTACCGAGCAGCTCCACGAGGATCGGTCCGTGCGCCATGACGGCGCGCGCTTCGGACCGCAGCGCGTCGACCAGTCTCCGGATCGTCTCACGCGGACGCAGGTCGTCGGCCGCGATCCAAAGGAAGAACTCGCCGCGCGACAGCTCGAACACGCGCTGCCAGTTCACGTACAGGGGCAACAGCTCGTCGGTGCGCGTGTAGCGGATGCGCGGGTCCTTCCGTGCGTACTCCCGGCAGATCTCGGACGTCGCGTCGTCGGAGAAATTGTCCGAAATGACGAGCTCGATGTTCCTGTAGTCCTGCGCGAGGATCTGCTCCAGGGCCTCCCGAATCGTCTTCGCCCCGTTGTAGACGGGGAGCCCGACGCTGACCAGAGGATCGCCGGCCGCGATTTCCGGCGCTCTGGCGCTCACGCCGCGCTCCGCTTCGCATTCGCGTCGAGGATTTCGGCGTACAGAGACTCGTGTGCCTCCACCTCGCGCTCGATGGAATACTTCTCGAGGACGCGGCGGCGCGCCGCCTCGCCGCGAGCACGGCGAGTCGGCGGGTCGTTCGCCAGCCGGCGGATGGCCTCCGCGAGGGCGCCCGCGTCGTCGGCGGGAACCAGGTCGCCGCTCCGGCCCGGTTCCACAATGTCTCTCGAGCCCGGGATGTCGGAGGCGATGCACGCCCGTCCGCTCGCCATGGCCTCCAGGAGCGCGACGGGACATCCTTCCATCCGGCCTTCGGCGCGCGTCGGAAGCGCGAACACGTCGATCTCCGCCAGGAAGGACGGGACGTCGCGGACGTTACCGAAGAACACCACGCGATCCGAAAGCGAGAGCTCCGCGACGAGGCGCCGCAGAGTCGAACAGTAGCCGTCGTCGAACTCCTTGCCCGCGAGCCACAGAACCGTTCCCGGAACCTGCGCGACGGCGCGAATCAGGATCTCCTGGTTTTTCACCGGGAGCAGGTGGGCCACGCATCCCACCACGGTTGCCGACGACGGCACCTGCCGCTCCGAACGAAGTCCGAGACGAGGCGGCCGGTCCGGGGAGAATCGCGCGGTGTCCACGCCCCGGGGCACGAGCCGGGCGCGGCGGCGGAACGCGGCGGGAGCGAAGAAGCCGCGCATCATGTCCGTGTTTTGCGCGGCGATGCGCGTCGCGAGAAGAGACCGGACGTACCAGGAGCGCCGATGCCAGTTCATGTTCTTCTTCGTGTAGATCCAGGCCCGCGTGCCTGCAAAGCGCGCCACCAGCGGTTCGGTGTAGTCGTCGACGTAGTGAAACGAATGCCAGAGCGCGAAACGGCGGCCGCGAAACGGGCGGGCCGCTTGCCGGAGCCGGAAGGCAAACGTGGCCAGCGGATGAACCGGAACCACAAAGCGGGCGCTGAAGAGGGGCACGTCGGATCGTTCAATCTCGGACGCCAGGGACCCGCCGGGGCGCAGCACGCAGATCGCTGGAGCGAATCGGCGGCGATCCAGGCGAGAGACGACGTTCCAGAGCGCGGCTCCGGAGCCGGCGGTGTCGAAATTGGGAATCGTGAAGAGAATCGGCGCCGCGGAGTTCATGGTCCGCCGGAGGGGCGGGCGTGCTCACGCGCCCAGAGTTGAAGCGCAAGAAGAGTCCAGATTCCCCACTTGCGGTTTTCGCCGCGCAGGTGACCGTTCCAATACTTCCGGACGGCCGCGCGGTCGAACACCCCCGACGGATAGAGATCTCCGGCGCACAGCACGTCTTCGACGAACGGCCGCATGGGGCCGCGCAGCCAGTCTCCCAGCGGCACCGCGAAGCCTCGCTTGGGCCGCGGGATGGACTCCGCCGGCACCGAGCGGGCGAGGAGATCCCGGAGAGGCGCCTTGCGTGTCCCGTTGCGCATGCATGTGAAGGGATCGATTCGCAGGGAGACGTCGATGACCTCCCGATCCAGAAGCGGAACGCGGACTTCGAGGCTGTGATGCATCGAGCCCATGTCGACTTTCTTCAGGCCCCGCTGAAGCTGCCCGTAGAACTCGACGTAGCGCGAATAGTTCGCCAGGTCGCGGGTGCCTCGAAAATCTCCGAAGTCGTAGAGGCCGAAGTCTTCGGGCAGCGGCGGCAGGCACGGCGCCAGAGCGCGCAGGTCGTCCCCGCTCATGTGTTCGTTCACGCCGAAGTAGTAGGCGCCGGGGTCTTTCGCCACCACGGCATCGTTTCGCCTCGGCCCGATGCCGAGCCGGCCGGCCCCGTGGAGGGCCCGCCGGACCGGCCGGGGCCACCGGAAGAGAGACCCGCTCTTGAGCAGGGACGCGGGACGTTCGTACCCGAAGAACAGCTCGTCGCCTCCGTCGCCGGAGAGCGCGACTGTGACTTCTTCGCGCGCGAAGCGGCTGACGAGCATGGTGGGCAGGATCGAGAAATCGGCGAACGGCTCGTGCTGGGCCTTCCCCACCTCCGCCATCGCCGCCAGCGCTTCCTCGCCCGTGACCGGACGCAGCCGGAAATCCACGTCGAGATTGCGCCCGTAGGCGCGCGCATCCTCCGATTCGTCCTGGGCCCACCCGGGGCTCCCGATCGTGAACGCTTTCAGCGCGGCGCCGGCCTGCGCGCGCGCGACCGCCGTCACCAGGGGAGAATCGACGCCGCCCGAAAGAAAGACCCCGAGCGGGACGTCGGCGATGCGCTGGCGGCGCCCCGACTGATCCAGGGCCGCGGCCAGCGGCTCCAGAGCGCCGTCGCCGGCGAGCTCGGGTTCGGGAGAGCGCGGAAGGGTCCACCACGCGCGCTGCTCGAGCGTCCTGTCGGGCCCGATCCGCAGCCAGTGCCCCGGAGCCAGCTGATGGGTGTTCTCGAGGAGCCCGAAGGGCGGCGGGATGTGTTGCAGCCGAAGATAGAGATGCATGACGTCGAGCCGCACGGGCCCGGGGTCCCCGAAGGGCGTTCGCAGCAGGATGTCGTACTGGGAGCCGAAGGCCAGGCCGGAGTGATCCGGAGGCGCGAACCAATACAGAGGCTTGATCCCGGCGTGGTCGCGCACGAGCGCGAGCTCGCCTTCGGGGACCCGGTACCAGGCGAACGCAAACATCCCGTTCAAACGGGGAACGAGGTCGATCCCCCAGCGATTCAGCCCTTCGAGCAGCACTTCGGTGTCGGACTTGGAGCGAAGAACGACGCCCGCGCTTTCGAGCTCGCGGCCGAGCTCGCGATAGTTGTAGATCTCGCCGTTCATGATCAAGACCGATCGGCCGTCTCCGGAGACCATCGGCTGGTGTCCCGCGGGTGACGGATCGATGATCGCGAGGCGGCGAAACCCGAATTGAAGGCGTCCGCCCGGATCCGACCAGAATCCCTCGTCGTCCGGTCCGCGGCGAGCCAGACGCGCGGTCATCCGCCGGATCGCGGCGCCGAAGTCGGGGCCTCCCGCTCTCGGCTCTCTGGTCCACAAGCCCGCGATTCCGCACATCGGCTACGCCCCGACCTGGCCCGCCGCCTCGCGCGGCGCCGGCGACGCGGGTTTCTCCCGCCACCACAGCGAGCGGACGAAATTGACGAGGGAATGCGGCACCGACAGGCGCGGCAGCAGGTAGCGCGAGGCGGTTCCATCGACGGTCCCCTCCTGGGTGGTGAACGCGGCGGAATAACCCGCGCCGGCCAGCTCCTCCGGAGATTCGGGCACGAAGTCTCCGTTGGGGAACGCGAACGACCGGCACGGCCGCGAGAGGCGCGACTCCAGTTCGTGCCGGGACTGACAGAGCTCGCGGATCCGGTCGGCCGCGGGTTGGTTCGCGTGGTGCGCCTCGTGATGGACTCCGTGGCTGCCGATCTCCACACCGGCAGCCCCGAGCTCTCGAAGCTCCGTCCAGTTCAGCATGCGCATGGAGGGGAACCTCTCGAGCAACCGCGAGGACTCGCCGGCGGGAAACTGGGCGCGGATCTGCTCCATGGCCTCGTTTCTCGCCCGCGCGGCCAGCGCCTTGAGTCGGCCCCGGAGCTGCCGGTGCGAAGACTCCCGTTGCTCCCGAGTCTTCAGCGGCCAGATGGCGCCGTCGACGTCGACGCGCGCGGCGTCTCCATGCAGCATCAGGAGCGAGAACTCCGGCAGCCACATCGTCCGGTTCTCTCCGACCGCTCCGACGGAGACGAACAGGGTCCAGGGTAGCCGGAGGCGCGACAGGACCTCCGCGGCCTCGAGATTGTTGGCAAAGCCGTCGTCGAACGTCACCATCGCCGCGGACGTGGGCTCCTTGGACGGCCGGTCCAGGGCATCCAGCAGCTCGCCCATGCCGAGCACGCGGAAGCGCTTGAGGTAACGCATCTGGGCGCGAAAACGGTCCAGCGTTTGCTGGTTCCTTTCGAGAACGGGGTCGGTCTTTTTCTCGACGACCCCGTGGTACAGCAGGATCCGGATGCCCCGGCGCCTGACGGAGCCCCGCAGGAGTCCCTGGAGCAGTCCCCGGCCTGCGAGGATCGCCTCGCCCGCGTTACCGAGCATCAACCGGCGCCTCCGGGCCGAGCGCGCGCCGTTCGGCGCCCGGTCGCTCGTAGCGCGTCTTCCAGGCGAGCATGGGCCGGACGGCCCCCGACCATTCTCCTCCCCAATCACCGCGAGCCGAGTCTCCTTCCATCGTGTCGACGACCTGGAACGCGACGGCATGCCGCTCCTGAAAGTGCCGCACGTGAGGATGCGTCGTCAGCAGCTCCACGTTGACGATCACCGGACCCTCGGAGAACAGGTTTCCGGGAACCCAGGCCGTCGTGACGTAGTGCCCGGGGGGACGGGGCTTTCCCCTCCACTGGGGATCGGTCTCAATCGATCCGAAGAGGAGCAGCCCCTCTTCGTTATAGAAGTCGAAGCTCGCCCAGAGCCGCCAACCCTCCTCCAGGACGTCGAACTCCATCTCGATCCCCACCGGTTTTCGGATGTCGACGGCTTCGGTGACGGCGTCGCCGTTTCCACGCACCCGCACGGCGCGAAGCCGCGCGGCCTTGCTCGAGGGAGCCGTGGCCGGGTCGCGCCACTCCCTCTCGGCAGTCGTGCCGACGTCGGAAGAAAGGTACTTGCCCACGACCTGGTGTGAGGGCCCGTCGGCGAGGACGCCCCCTTCGTCCAGCAGAATCGTGCGGCTGCACAGCCGCGTGATCGCCGGCATGTTGTGCGAAACGAAGAGAACGGTCCGGCCGTGGCGGCCGACGTCCTCCATCTTCTCGAGACACCGGCGTTGGAAGGCGGCGTCGCCGACCGCCAGTACCTCGTCGACCAGGAGGATCTCCGGATCCAGATGCGCGGCGACGCTAAATGCCAGGCGCAGATACATACCGGAGGAATAGTGCTTGACGGGCGTATCGACGAACTTCTCGACACCCGCGAAGGCCACGATCTCGTCGAACTTGCGTTCGATCTCCCGCCGGCGCATCCCGAGGATGGCGCCGTTTAAGTAGATGTTCTCCCCGCCCGTCAGCTCGTTGTGAAACCCGGTCCCGACCTCCAGCAGCGAGCCCACTCGCCCCCGGATCTCGGCCAGGCCCGAGGTCGGCTCCGTGATCCGCGACAGGATCTTCAAGAGGGTGCTCTTGCCGGCGCCGTTACGGCCGATGATCCCGACGATTTCTCCGTGGCCCACCCGAAACGTGACGTTGCGCAGCGCCCAGATGGTCTGCGGCGCGCCCCCGTCCGGCGTCTGGCCGGCCAGTGTCCGCAGTGCGCGCACGGGCGAGACCACGGCCCGCATGAGCACGTCGCGAAGGGACTTGTAGCGGGCGTGTTTCTCGCCGATCCGATATCGCTTGGCCAGGGCCTCGACGCGAATCGCGTCGGCGCTCTCAGACGACGTCGGCAAACGTCTTCTCCATCCGGCGGAAGTAAAAGGCTCCTCCGACGAGGAGCACGATCGCGGCGCCGCCCGAAACCGCGATCATGGGTCCGGGAGCCGTTTTCGTGCCGAGGAGCGCCCAGCGGAACCCCTCCACCACGCCGACCATCGGATTGAGGCCGTAGACCGTGCGCCACGGCTCCTTCAGGAGAGTGCTCGGATAGACGATGGGGGTGGCAAACATCCAGAACTGCGTCAGAAACGGAATCGTGTATTTCACGTCGCGGTATTCGACGTTCAGGACCGACAGCCACAACCCGACCGCGAGCGCGGTGACGAAGGCGAGCAGCAGAAAGAGCGGCAGCCAGAGGATGCGCCCGGTCGGCATCACGCCGTACCAGAGCATCATCCCGACGAGGACCATAAACGCGAGCGAGAAGTCCACCAGGCCCGAGAGAACGTTGGCGATCGGGATCGTCAGACGCGGGAAGTACACCTTCTTGATCAGGTTCGCGCTGTCGACGAGGCTATTGGCGGACTGCGCGAGCCCGTTGGCGAAGAAGGTCCACGGCACGAGGCCGGCGAAAGCGAAGATCGGATACGGAATCCCGTCGGACGGCATCTTCGCGAGTTTTCCGAAGAAGAGACTGAACACGACCATCGAGAAGAACGGCTGGATGATCGCCCAGGCGGCTCCCAGAGCGGTCTGCTTGTAGCGGACCTTGATGTCCCGCCAGACGAGGAAGTAGAGAAGCTCCCGGTACTCCCACAGGTCACCGAGCTTCAGGGCAATCCATCCCCGGCTCGGCCGGATGACGATCGTGGGGACCTCGGTTTTTTGCTGCGCCAGGCTGCTCATCGTTTGTTCACCTTCCCATGTTTTCGGTTGGAGGAGCCTTCCGGGTCAGGAGCCGTTCGTACATCGCCGAGAAGCCCTCGGCCGTCCGGTCGATCGAAAAACGCTGCGCCAGCTGCGGACCCCGTCCAGCGTAGGCGGCGCGTGTCTGCGGGGAGAGCATCTGCCGCATCGCCGCGGCGAGGTCCTCCTCGGATTCGGGAGACACGACGAGGGCGCCCTGAGCGCCGACCATTTCCCGGACTCCGCCGACGGACGTGGCGATGCACGGACGTTCCGCGGCGAGCGCCTCGACGAGAGCGACGGGAAAGCCCTCGAAGCGGGAGGAGAGGACGAATACGTCGAGCTCTCGAAGGAACCCAGGCACGTCGTCGACGAATCCCGCCAGGTGGAACCGGCCCTCCAGCGCGGCGCGTGCGATCTCGACCCGGAGTTGCGCCTCGAGTGGGCCGCGGCCGGCGATCACGAAATGGGCGTCGGCACCCTCCGCGACGATCCGTCCGGCCGCGCGGACGAACACTTCGTACGCCTTCTCCGTGACGAGTCGCCCGCTCGAGCCGAAGACGACGGCCTGCGGAGGGATGTTCCAACGCTCGCGCCAGAGCGGGTCCCGCTCGCGGCGTTGCCGGAAGGCGGAGAGGTCCACGCCGCCCCGCGAAATCGAGATCCCATCGGGATGGTCCAGGCCGCGTGCGCGGAAATCGCGGGCCAGATCCTCGGCCACGACGCTGATGCCTCCTGGCCTCTCGGAGACCAGCCGCGTCGCTTTCCGCCAGCGTTCGAGCTCCCTTCCCTCGGGGCGGTATTGCCCGTGGATCGTCCAGAGGAGCGGAACCCCCGCCCGCCGAACCGCACCCTCGGCCTGGAGATCGATCCGATGCGAGACGTGCGTGTGAACGAGGTCGACGCCTCGGCGCGCGATCTCGCCTGCGAATCGGAACGGAAACAGCCAGGCGAAGCGCTGGCGCACGAACCGCGACAGGCGGTACGAACCGAGGTCGAGCGTCGGTGGCCACGGCACCGCGCAGGAGCCCACGGGGATTGCGGCCCGTCGAAAACTCTCGCGGAGATTGCCGGAATCTCCGAACATGCACAACACGCTGTGGCGGTACGCCTGGCCGGCTTCGGTCGCCGCGACGCCCAGAATCAGGCGCTGCACGCCCCCCGCGCCGAGCGTCCCGACGACATGCATGACGTGCGGCTTCGCCGCGCGGGCGCCCACTCCCCGACCGGCCGGAAAAACGGGCTCGGGCTTCACGCGCGGCTCCGGATTGCGCGAAGCGCAACGGATGCGCCACGCCGACTCAAGATCACAGACGGGCTCATGGAGACGGCATCGAGGGCCAGCGCCCGCGCCAGACGCACGCCGCGGGCTTTCTCCGCGCCCTCGTGGGCCTCGCTCTGCGCGAGAATCTTGTGGCTGCGTCTCAGAAGAGCGCGGCTCATCCACCGGAAGGCCCACTTCCGAAATCCCGGAAGCATCGCCGAAGACAGATCCATTCTGGACCGGAAGCCCTCGAAGACGAGCCCGGCCGCCGTTCGAAGCCCCCGCGTCTCGAGCGCAAGGGCTTCCGGCAGTGTCAGTGGTCGATTTCCAAGAAGCGCCTGGAGCGCGTCCCGCCGGGCGACCGAGACCGTCGCACGCGATACCCATTCCAGGTTCTGCAGGCTGATGTCGCGCGCGGCTCGGGCCATGTTCGAGTTATGCCGCGCCGTGATGCTCTCGGGAGGCCGGCGGCGAACGACCAACGTCTCTTCCACGCTCGCGATCCGGTACGACTGCGCCACGCGGGACCAGAGAGCGAAGTCCTCGACGAAGAGGTCGTCCTTACCGTAGCCGCCCAGGTCCTGAATGATCTTGCGGCGAAACACGACCGAGGAGTGCGTCAGCGGGCAATGGAACAGGAGAAGCCACGCCAGCCGCAGCGGATCCCGTTCGAGTCTGCGGGGCTTGCGCGCGCCGCCAGGCACGGGCTCGAAGAGCCAGCTCGCGCCCGCGAGGGCGACGTCCGGCCGGGATCGCAGGAAGTCCACCTGAACTTGAAGCCGGTTCGGAAAAGAAAAATCGTCCGCATCCTGTCGCGCGACGAGATCGCCTCGTGCGGCGGCCAGACCCGTGTTCAACGCGGCGATCAGCCCGCGGTTTTGCGGGTGCTTGAGTCGGACGATCCGCGAATCGGTGTATCCGTCCAGAATCTGCGGCGTCCGGTCGGTGGATCCGTCGTCGACGATCACGAACTCGAAGTCCTGGAAGGTCTGAGCGAGAACGCCGTCGATGGCTTCGCGGACGTGTCTCTGCCCGTTGTACACGGCCATCAGGACGCTGACCGCGGGACTCCCCTGCCCGCCGCGGGAACGCGAATTCATCCCGGAACTCCCGACCCGGCCGCCGGACTCGGGAGGGACGCCGCCCGCCCGATCCGTGCGCCGAGGAGCTCGTAGGCTTCGTGACCTTCGCGGACCTGCCGCTCCGCGGCCGCGAGCAGCTCGGGGCGAAGCGACTCCGCCTCGCCCCAGAGCTCCCGAACGTGGGCCGCGAGAGAGTCGCTCATCTTCGGCGCATCGAGGGAAACGAGGCGGCAGCCGATTCCGAACTGATCCGCCAGACCCATGAACTTGTCCGTGTAGTAATCGGAACGGCTGAGACCCACGACCGGGATCCCCTGTGACAGCGCGAAGACTCCAGCGTGATAGCTGCCGGTGACGACGACCCGGCACAGACCGACGCGACGAATCACGTCGAACGGGGAGGCGATCACATCCATCGTCTCGTCCGACGCGCCTTCGGGCAGAAGATTCCGGAAAACCTCCACATCCGAGTCCGCCGCCGCCGTCGAGATGGCCACGGGGAGCAATCCCGCCCCGACTCCCGCGGCCGCTTTCTCGAGCGCCGCGCCCAAGTTGCGAAGGAGGCCTCCTCCGACGTTGGAATACCCCGAGACGCGGACGTTGGCGCCCAGGAAGGTCCCGAGCCGATCCGGGCGGGACTGGTACGCGAGCTCGATCGCGTCGTCTCCGGTGACACGGATCCGATCCCTGGGAACTCCGATGGACTCGAGCAGCGGCAGAGCGGCCCGACCCTCCCGCAGCGCAATCAGCTCGACTCGGGGAAACGTCTCCCGAGCGTAGGCGAGCAGTCTCGGATCGCGCAGAGGACCGATTCCCTGCCCGACCATGGCGGTCCAGGCTCCGCGGCGCTGGAAGCGGCTCAGCGTGTCGAGGCAAGCCCAGGCATGGCCGTGGAACACATCGGTCAGATAACCACCCCCGCTCAGCACGAGCAGGTCCGCGTTGTTGGCGGCATCCAGGAACTCCGTCAGGTCGGCCAGATCCTCCGGTCGGGATCGGGTCCTCCCGACGGCACGGCGATCGCTCAGTCCGGGGAAATGTTCTCGGAACGCGCGGTCCGTCGCCGCCAGGCGCCGCGCCACCGCCCGTGGGACGTGAAACCTTCCCGGCAGGTAGCTCATCTCGAGCCACTTCCGGCGGCCGTTGGCCGGGACCGAGGAGGTCCCGGGACAGTGACGCGCGAGCGATTCGGGCGCCGAGGAGAGGACGCGGATGGCGGCGTCGGGCCAGAGCGACCGCAGCCGTCTCACGGCGACCTGAAGCATCGCGACGTCGCCGACGTTGTTGAGCGCGCGGCTTCCGAATTCAATGAGAATGTTCATCGCGATAGCGAGTCCATCGAGCGATCCGGCGTCGCTTTCCGTTGTCGTCGCCCCACCTCGCTGACCAGGCGGGCGCGAACCGCAACGTTCTCCCGGACGTCGATCCGTTGCCGAACGACCACGCCGCTAGCTACGGGTCGTCGCACTGACGGCCGCGGGCGCCGACAGGGCTCCGGCCTGATGCCCCCACTCGTGCGCCATGAGGCAGGCGCCGTACTGGATCTGAGGCATGCGACCCGTGGCGAAGAAAACCGAGCTCTCCACGCTGAATGCCAGGACGTTGGGGATGTGGTCGGCGAGCCGCGTCTGGGACCTCACGCTCACGGCCACGCGATATTCGCCTCGCGGCAGCGGCAGGTTCGGGATGCGGCACGACACGACGCCTTTGGACGCGAGGGCGACCGGCTCTCCGGCGATCCGCGTGCTCATGTGCGCGACAGCGATCCCGAGGTGGTTCCAGATCGACAGCATCAGGTCGGCGCGCTCGGCGCCGATGCGATTCTCGTACTCGAACTCGAGCGACATCGGCGCGCCCGCGACCGGGCGCTCCGTGGGGTGTCCCCGGTCGTCGAGCACCCGCGCCGCCGTCAGGCGGACGGTACCGTCCCCGCGCCTCTCGGGATTGTCTTCGAAGGCGTGGGCAGCGGTCGCCTGGAGGTGGCCGAGATACTCCCGCAGCACGTCGCCCGTCGGACCGTCGATCGCGATCCCTCCCTTGCGCAGCAGAATCACTCGGGCGCACAGAGCCTGCACCGCGGGCATATTGTGGCTGACGAAGAGGACCGTGCGGCCTTCCTGGGCCACATCGCCCATTTTTCCCAGGCACTTCTTCTGGAAGTCGGCGTCCCCGACCGCCAGCACCTCGTCGACGAGGAGGATCTCCGGCTCCAGATGCGCCGCGACCGCGAAGGCCAGGCGCAGGTACATGCCGCTCGAGTAGCGTTTGACCGGAGTATCGATGAACTGCTCGACCTCCGAGAATGCGACGATCTCGTCGAACTTGCGCTCGATCTCGGAGCGGCGCATGCCTAGGATCGCGCCGTTCAAGTAGATGTTCTCTCGCCCGGTCAACTCGGGGTGAAAGCCGGTTCCGACCTCGAGGAGCGAACCGACGCGCCCGTGAATCTCTACGGACCCGCGAGTCGGATCGGTGATCCGAGCGAGGATCTTCAGCAGCGTGCTCTTCCCAGCGCCGTTCCGGCCAATGATGCCGACCACTTCGCCCGCCCGGACCTCGAAGTTGACGTTGTCGAGGGCCCAGATCCATTCGTCCTCGACCTTGCGTTCGCGGCGCTTGAACAGGCGCGCCGGAGCCGTGGCGAGGGCAGCCAGCGAGTCGCGGAGAGTTTTGTACTTCTCGGCGCGAAGACCAACCCGGTATTCCTTGGAGAGGCCTTCGACCCGGACGGCGATTCTTCGCATTGTCAGGCTCCTGCTCCGACGACGGACTGGTAATGGCCGAGAGACTTGGCGAGCCCGTCCGCCAACCTCACCCCCGGATGAAAGCCGAGCTCCCGCTCCGAAAGCGAGAGGTCCGCCGCCGAGTGCAACACGTCGCCGGGTCGCGGCGCCTCGTGACGCGGGGGCCCGCCGTCGCCGACGACCTCCCGCACCGCCCGCGCCAGATCGTTGACCGAGGTCTGGCGGCCGCCGGCCACGTTGTAAGCACGGCCGCACGCCGAGGACGGCGCCGCGGAGGCCCGGAGGTTCGCCTCGACGGCGTCGGCCACGTACGTGAAGTCGCGGCTCTGCGTCCCGTCTCCGTAGATGACCGGCGCCTCGCCCGAGAGGTACGCCTTGAAGAACCGCGGTATGACGGCGGCGTACGGGCCGTCGGGATCCTGCCGCGGACCGAAGACGTTGAAGTAGCGCAGGCCCACGAGCTCCAGCCCGTAGCAGCGCGCGAAGTTGGCGGCGAGCTCCTCGTTCATCACCTTGGAGAGGGCGTACGGGGAGAGCGGCGTCCCCTCCTCCCCTTCTTTCTTCGGAAGACGCGTGCTGTCGCCGTAGACGCTCGAGGAGGACGCGTAGACGACTCGCCGGACCCCGGCGTCGCGGGCGCCGGCGAAGACGTTCGCGGTTCCGCCGACGTTGACGGCGATGCTCGTCGCGGGATCCTTCATCGAGCGCGGGACGGAGCCCAGGGCCGCCTGGTGGAACACCGTCATGGCGCCCGCGCACGCGTCGCGGCAGACGCGGGGGTCGCGGATGTCGGCCTCGACGAACTCGATGCGGTCCGCGCAGTGCTCGAGGTTGGCGCGCTTGCCGTTGGAGAGATTGTCGAGCGCGCGCACTCGTTTTCCCAGAGCCAGCAGTGCGTCGACCAGATGCGATCCGATGAAACCGGCCGCGCCGGTGACGAGCACGAGTTCTCCGTCCTTCATGATGTCCTCCTCGACCTCTCCCGGCGCCGATGCACGAATCACGCCTTGACCACGTTGGGAAGGGGCGTCCGGTAAATGCCCCGGGTGTCGACCACGAGGCTGGCGTGTCGGGCCACCGCCTCGTAGTCCACGTTGGAATGGTCGGTCACGATCACGACCGCGTCCTTGGATTTCAGGACGTCCTCAGTCAGGGGCTCCGAGGTCATCGGCGGCAGGTCCGGCCACGACCGCATGCGCGGCGCCTTCGGCACGTACGGATCGTGATACGTGACCTCGGCGCCTAGCTTCAGGAGGCCCTCGATGACCTCGAAGGCCGGACTCTCGCGGGGATCGTCGATGTCCTTCTTGTAGGCGATGCCGAGCACGAGGATGCGGCTGCCGCGCGCCGCCTTGCGCCGGTCGTTCAACGCCAGGGAGAGCTTGGCGATGACGTACTCGGGCATCTGGACGTTGACCTCGCCGGCGAGCTCGATGAACTTCGGCGTCACGCCGTACTCGCGCGCCTTCCACGAGAGGTAGAAGGGATCCAGTGGAATGCAGTGGCCGCCCCAACCCGGGCCCGGATTGAATCGCATGAAGCCGAACGGCTTGGTCGCGGCGGCGTCGAGCACGCTCCAGATGTCGATGCCCATCCGGTCGAACACGATCTTCAGCTCGTTGACGAGAGCGATGTTGACCGCCCGGAAGATGTTCTCGACGAGCTTGGCGGCTTCGGCCTCGCGGGAGCTTCCGACGCGCACCGTCCGCACGACGACCTGGTCGTAGAGACTCTGCGCCAGGTCGCCACCGGTTTCGTCGACACCGCCGACGATCTTGGGAATCGTCGCCGTCGAGAACTTCCCGTTGCCCGGATCCTCCCTCTCCGGCGAGAACGCGAGGTAGAAGTCGCGGCCGCACTTCAGGCCCGACTCTTCCAGGATCCGCAGAACGAGCTCGTCGGTCGTGCCCGGGTAGGTCGTGGATTCCAGGACGACGAGCTGGCCGGGGCGAAGCCTCGCCCGTACTTGCTGCACGGTGTTGACCACGTAGCTCATGTCGGGCTCGCGCTGCGGAGTCAGGGGCGTGGGCACGCAGATGATGAGAGCGTCCGGATCTCCCAGGCGCCGGAAGTCGGCGGTCGCCTGAAAGGCCCGATTCCCGAGGGCGCGCGTCAGGCGGCTTCCGTCGAGGTGACGGATGTAGTTGCGGCCGGCGTTCAGGGCCTCGACCTTGCCGGAGTCGACGTCGAAGCCGAGGACCGAGAATTCCTTTTCGGAGAAGGTCAGGGCCAGAGGCAGGCCGACGTACCCCAGGCCGACGATCCCGATCACCGCGGAGCGGTCGTCGATCTTCGCCTTCAGGTGCGCCGCTGCCTCGTTTCGTTCGATCGCCAATTCGACTCCTTCCGGCCCGCCCGGCGGGCTTCGCCCCCTTCGGTGTACACACCGACGTGGAGGTCTCCATTACCATGTCGCGCCGGCGACTCCAGTTAAGCGACGGCGCTGCGATCCTCTCCGGCTCCCGTCCGGCGGGGCTCCCGCTTCAGGCAGGACCGGTCAAATTCGACGGCCACGCTCTGGCGCAGCATCGAGATCGAGACGATGAGCCGCAACCCGGACTGTTCGCGCACAACCCGCCCGCGGTGCCCCCGGAACGGGCCGTCGGCGATCGTCACCAGGTCTCCCGGGATCAGCTGCTCGTAGGGAGCCAGGGACGCTCCGGCAAGCTGGAGCGATCGCAGCTGCCGGAGCTCGCCATCCAGAAGGGCCTGGTCGCGGACCTCGAGCAGCCGCACGACGAGGCCGCTGCGGAAGACCTTGTCGCGCGCCCCCGCGTCGCACCGAAGAAAGACGTAACCTGGAAAGAGGGGAATGAAAGACGCAAAGTCCCTTCCCGAGCGGCGCGCCCGGCGCTCGTACTGAGGAAGGTAGAAGGCGACCCCCAAGGGCTCGAGGTGGCGGGCCAGCGCCTTTTCCTGGCGGCTGCGCGTGTGCGCGACCGTCCAAGGAGCATCCACCGCCATCGAATCGAAGAGACTCTGAGGAAAGACCTCAGGCCCCCGTTTCAGCAGAGGCACGCGCTGGCCCTCTCTCCCGAGACTACAGCTATCTCGCTGACGTCACGGAGCTTTTTGCTTTGAAAGCTCAGTATACCATCCCCTGTTCGTTCGTTCAGTCCTTCGGCCGGCTGGCCTCTGCCGGCACAGAAGCCTCTTTCATGCGGGAGGCCAGGAGCTCCGCAGCCTGACTCTGCCCCGACTGTTGAAAGATCTGAGCCGCAAGGCGCAGGGTGGCCGGGTCCTCGGGGAGCACGCGGACTGTCAATTCGGGACCCAGCGTGCCCAGGGCCGGGACCAGGCTGGTCCGAAGGAAAGGCGGGCTCCGGAAGGCCCGCCGGATCGTGGCAGCGGCCTTCGGCCGGTCTGCGGTCGGCAGGGAACGCCATGCCGCGATGTCGCGCTGCGCCAACTCGGACGTGGCGAGGTCGAGACCCGGTGCGGCCGCCACGGCGAGCTCGAAGGGCCGCATCCAGAGGGCCGTCCCGCCGGTCGCCGGAGCGCTCCGGCCGAGGAGTAGCCGGCCGTACGCCGAGCCGGGCCGCCCCTCGATCCCCCGAAGCACGATGCCGCGGATCTCGGGAGGAGTCTCCGCCGCACGGCCGGCCGGCGATACGGCGCGATCTTCGAGAAGGGCCTCGGCCACGACCAGCCCCGCCGCGTCGCTCTCGTCGATCATCTTCGCGGTTTCGAGGATCGCGGGGCGGCGGCTCGCGAGTCCCCGATCGCGAGCCACGTCGGACCAGGAGCGGCGGTCGATCGCGTCCCAGGCCACCGAGCCCAGAGTCAGCAGGAGCAAAAGGAGACACAGCAACGCGAGTCCCCGCCGCGGGCCCGGCCGAAGGCTGATGAATCGCGGCAGCGGAGATGCGCTCATCCCGTCGCCCGATCGGCGCCGCCCGACAAGCGAACGCGAAAAGGATTCACGAAGGGCCGGTCTCCGGCCGGCTAGCTGTGGACGACCCGCGGGCCTGCCTTCGCTTCCTCGACCTCGGGACGTCCTTCACGGGGATACCCGTAGGCGTACTCGTAGCGGTCGTAGGCCGCGCGTTCGGGCTCGAGGGCGTTGATCAGAACTCCCACGATCGGAACTCCGCTGCGCCGGAGGCGGTCCCGCGCCCGGATGACGTGCTCGCGGGAGGTCGCGCCTCCGCGCACGCAGAGCACAACGCCGTCGGTCTGCAGCGCGAAGACGAGGGTGTCGGACACCGGCAGCACCGGCGGGGAGTCGACGATGACGTGGTCGAAGTTGACCGCCGCGAGCTCGAGGAACTTGCGCATCGCTTCCGAGGCGAGCAGTCCGGAAGGATTGGGTGCCTCCGGCCCCGACGGAACGACGAAGACCCCCGGCACCGAGGTCTTCACGATCGCGCGCGAGGGCTCGATGCCTTCGGCCAAAACCGAGACCAGTCCGACACGATTCGGGACGCGGAAGATCTCGTGCAGGCGGGACTTGTGAAGGTCGGCGTCCACCAGGAGCACGCGGCGGCCCAGCTGTCCCAGCACAACGGCCAGGTTCACCGCAGTCGTCGTCTTTCCTTCGTGCGGGAACGCCGACGTCATGACGACGGACTTCACTCCGCCCGCCCGCGAGAGCATGAGGGCCGTGCGAAACGCGCGATACGCCTCGGCGATCGGCGACCGCGGCTCGTTGTGCGGGGCGAGCTCGATCGCGTCGCGGTTGATCTCGCCGTCCTCCACCGCCGCCTTCGAGCGGAAGATCCGCGTCCGCGCCATTCCCGGCGCCGTGGCCTCGGGAAGCGCGGGGATGACGCCGAGCGGGGGCAGCTGAACCAGTCGCTCGACCTGCTCGGGAGAGCGCAACGTGCGGTCGAGATACGAGAGGAAGAAGGCGAGGCCGATGCCCAGCCCTCCGCCCAGGAACACGGCGATGAGAAGGTTTTTCTTCAGCGACGGCTCGTAGGGCTTGCCCGGCTCCAGGGCCCGGTCCACGATCCGGACGCTCGTGAGCTGGTCGTCGCGCAGCCGCGAGATGACTTCCGTCTCCCCCTGCTGGCGCAGCAGGTTGTCCAGCAGGGCGCGCTTCGTGTCGACCTCCACGCGTAGGTTGCGATATTCCACAGCGCTGCCACCGGCGGAGAGCGCCGCCGACTGCTCCGTGCGAGTCATCGTCCGCAAATTCTGCTCGCGGCGCAGCGCCGTCATGTACTCGTTGCGCGCAGCCTGCACCGTCTTCGCAGCCCCCTCCGTGACCGCCGTATTCAGGTTCTTCTTCGTCTCCTCGATCTGGGTTTTGAGCTGCTGCATCGCCGGCCATTCGGGCTTGTAGATGCTGGACTTGTCGGCGTAGTCACGCTCGAGTTTCTGCAGGTCGGCCCGAAGGGTCGAGACGTTCCCGCCGGTGGTCTCGGCGATCGTCTCCGGAGGCGCGAGGCGCAGCTCGTCGTACTTGGCCTCCTTCGCCACCCGGTCGGCCACGGCCGAGGCGAGGTCCCGATTGACGGACTGCAGTTTCTCGAGCGCCGGATTCGCGTTCGCGTCCAGGGACACGATCTCTTTCTGTCGGCCGTAGTTGAGGAGCTCTTTCTCCTTCTCCTCGATCTCGGCCTTGGCCTGCTCGATCTGGGTGGACAGGAACTGGCTCGACTGGCCGATCAGCTTGAAGCGGGATTCCACGTTCCAGTCGATGTACGCATCGGCCACGGCATTGGGAATCGCGGCGGCCAGCCGGGGCGACGGAGCCGAGGCCGAGACCTCGACCAGGCTGGTGTTGCGCATGATCGTCACGTCCAGCGAATTCTGGACATCGAGAGCCGCGTCGACGATGTCCTTCTCCTTGATGACCGGAGCCTTTCCCTTGCTGTCCGGGCGATAGCGCTGGTAGTGCTTCGGATTGAACTCCGGGTCCGCCAGAAGGTTCAGCCGGCGCACCACGCGCTCGGCGATCTCGCGGCTCTGCATCAGCTGGATCTGGCTCGGCAGGAATTCGGACGCCGTTCCTTCGTTGCCCTGCGAAGCGAAGGGCACCGGACGACTGGCGTCGCGCTCCACGTCGAGCACGGTCTTGGACCTGTAATTGGGGGTTTTCAGGACCGTGGCCAGAACGCCCCCCATCAGCGCCGCCGCCAGGCAGATGAGGATCAGCCGCCTGCGCTTGACGACGACCGCCCAGTAGTCGGCGAGATGGATTTCCTTGTGCGGCGCCGCGCCTTCGACGCCTTCGTCGTAGCTTTCCAGTTCGGCCATTAGAAGAATGACTCCTTGACGACGATCACGTCATTGGGCTCGATCGGCAGATCGGGTTCCTGTCCCGCGACGATCTTCTTGAAGTCGACGACCTTCTCCGTGTCCTTGCCATCGGGGCCCTGTCGTTTGACGCGAATCGACTTGGACGCGCGATCGGTCAGTCCACCGGCCTTGGAGATCACCGACAGGAGCGTCAGGCGGTCGTCGCTGTCGAACTGCAGAGCTCCCGGCGTCTTGACCTCTCCGAGACAGAACACGGTGAAGTTGGTGCGTGGAACGACGTTGATGACGTCGGCCGGCTGGATCGGGATGTTCCAGAGCGGCGTCGCGTTCTGAAAGAGATCTTCGGTCTTGATCTCGAGCGTGTCGGAGAGACCGTTCTCGGCCCGGCGCAGGACGAGGATGCGCCGGCCCGCCTTGTCCGACAGTCCGCCTGCCGCGGTGATCGCGGTCATCAGCGTCCAGCGCCCCGAGATCGCCAGCGAGCCCGGATGCATCACGGCGCCCAGCACCGAAACCGGTTTGTTCGCGAATTCCTTGACGACGACCGAGACGTTGGCCCGGTTGACGTACTTGGCCGTCAGTGCCGTTTCGAGCTTCGCGCGGATCTCGGATGCGGTCATCCCGGAGACAGGAACGCTTCCGAGCAGAGGAAGGTCGAGCTGGCCGCCGTCGGAGACCCGGCGGTCGACGCTGAGCTCCGGAAGCTCGAGGACCTTGATCTCCAGGAGGTCCCGAGGTCCGACCACGTAGTCGCTCACGGCCTCCTGGCCCTGGGCCGCCAGCCCGCGAGCGATCAGAAGGAGAACGCCGATCAGCCCCCACCCCCCCGACCGTTTCATCGCTCAAGCACCCCCGAGAAGGACAAAAATAACGTATACCGGTCGTAACTGCGACCGTTCCCCGGGATGTTGGAGGTCGTTTGATTGCGTGTGTACAGGCCCGTCACCACGATGGGACTCCAGGCCAGCAGCGAGAAGCCTCCTCCGTACAGCTTCTGGTAGTCCCGGCGCTTGACCAGGCCCACGTCGTGGACCGGCTGCGCGCGGGGGTAGTTGTTGGGGCCTGCAAGGCCATAGCCGTTCAGGAGGAGCCGCGGCCCGACCTGGATGTTGATCTTTCCGCCGATCCGGTTCTCGAAGTAGTACGGAATACCGGCGGTGATGCTGTAGGCCACCTGGCGATGGCCGAAGGTCTGCAACTCGAGCCAGTGGAGGGCAAAGAAGGAGAGGAAGTAGGAGCCGACGCCGGTGGAATATTTGGGGAAGAACTCGGTGTCCGAACCCTTTCCCTCGCGCAGACCCGCGACGAGGTTGATGAAGAGCCGGGGCCGCTTGAACTCGAGGGTCCCGAGATACGCATTGCTGGTGTTGTTGCGCAGCCTCGGCTCTAATTCGAAATCCGCCCAGCTCCCCTCGACCACCCCCGCCACCTGCCACTCCGGTGAGATCAAGTATCGAAGCCCCCCCCGTCCGGCCCAGGCCGTGCGATTGTTGCGCTCGACCCCGATCTCCTGCTCCGGAGGACCCTGGATCTGGTCGTAACGCACGCGGTCGATCTGGCCCGAGCCGAACACCGACCAGTGCACGCCGAGTTCGACCTCCATGCGAACCAGCCCGTCTTCCGTCTTCGTGAAGACCGGCGACTCGATCTCGCTGCTGTAGATGTGGTACCGCTCGGTGTATCGGCCGGTCACCTCGGTGGTGACCCGATTGAAAAACCCGTAGAGCGTCCCGCCATAGTTTCCGCCGAACTGATCGCGTTGCTTTAGTTCCGCGTACCAGGTGTACTCGGGGAAGGCCTCCGCGACCAGCACGAACTTGGCGCCCATCGGCAGCAGGAAACGCGAACCGACGGAGAAGGTCGCGGTCCAGTCACCGACGACGTCGGTCGAGGTTCCGAAGACGTTGCTGTCATAGCCCGCGTTCCGGACCGCGAACCCGGGCAGCAGACGGACCGGTCCGAGGTGGTACCGGGAACGAGCGATGTCGTTGGCCACGAGCTCCCGTTCGGGGATCGTTCGCCCCAGGGGAACCGAATCCGACGTCAGCGCCGGACCGCCGCCCTGGGCGAGAACAGGGAGCGCCGCCAGTCCCGGGATCGCGACGGCCCAGAACAGGCGAAGCGAGGGCAACCGGAGGCCCGAAGGCGCGGCGGCGAGCCCCCTCACGGCGTACCCAGAATCTTCTTCGAGTACTCGTCCACGAGCGGCCCGGTCACGCGGGGCATCGCGCGCCGCATGTAGCCGCGGGCTTCGTCTGTCTTACCGGTTTCGTACAGAACGACGGCGGCGTAGAACATCGACGGAGCCTCGCTTTCGACGAACGGCGTCACCAACGTCACCTGGGCGGCGCCTTCACTGTACGACCGGGACAGGCACGCCGCCTCCAGCAGCGCCAGTCGCAGGTCGCGATTGGTCGGATCGGCGGTCAGTGCATCGGACAACGCCTTCTGCGCGTCTCCGGCGCGGCCGGCCGCGATCATCCGGCGGCTCTCCGCCAGAATGTCCTTGGTGCGAGCCGCCACCGCCGCGGGATCGGCCGGCGGCGCGGGCCGGGTCGGCCGCGAGGATGCCGAACCTGCCGACGCGGGTGCCGGCGCCGGAGGGGCGGAAGCGCGGCGCTGGCGCTCCGCGGCCAGCGTCTGCTGCGCTTTCACGACGTCGGGACGCGACGCCAGACTCTGGGGCACGCGTGCGGCAGCCGCCTCCGCAGCCGACCAGTCTCCGGCGTCGACCAGGACGACGAGCCGGTCGGCGTAGAGCTCGGGATGCTTCTCGAACTCGGACGGCGTTAGGACAGCGAGGTCGGCGCGCGCCCGAGCGAGGTCTCCCCTCTGCACGCGCGCCCGCGCCCGCAGGCCTGCGGCCTCCTGGTTGTACTGGTCGATCGCGAGCGCCTTGTCGGCCCAGTTCTCGGCGTCCTTCCAGTCCGACCTCGCCACGGCGTCCCTTGCGAGGGCTAGGGGCCAGACCGCGGAAGACGGATCGCGCCGCGCCGCGGCTTCGAGCGCCTTCCGGCGTTCGGCCGGGGGAAGCTTGGCGATCTTCTGCTCTTCGGTCTCGATGAGGTTGGCGAGCGACGGCACCGACTGGAGCGACGAGGGCGCCACGCGTTTGATCAGCAGGCTCCGGAAGTCCGCCTGCAGCTCCGGCGGCAGTCCCTTCGGCGGATACGAGGGGAATCGCCGCTCCACTTCCATGAATCGCGAGATCGTGGCGTCGGCGTCGGCCGGGCGCGAGGCGGCGTCCTGGGCGAGCGCGAGCCGAATGAGGCACTCCTCCAGCGTCGCCGGCCGGTTGAGGGAGCCGAACGCCGCGATGCGGAACTGGTCGATGGCCTCCAGGTACCTCTTCTCGTTGAAGAGGTTCTCGCCGGCGTCGAGGCGAGCCTTGTTGAATTCGGCGGGGTCGTCGCCGACCGCGGAGAGGATGCTGGAGACCGTGAGCGACCCGAGAGCGAGTAGGATGAGCCCGTGACGTTTGTTCAACGTTGGACCTCGCTGACCCGCGAAGCGGTCGTCCCGATGGACAGCGATTTCCGGGACCGGTTCGCGTTTCTGATGCTCCTGGCTTTCATCCTCGTGGCTCCCTGGCTTGGAAGCGCCAATCTGCCGGACTGGATCGCCGGGACGCCGGCCCCTATGGGCCGCCTGGTCATTCCCGCGTTCGGATTCGCGATCGGCGCCGTCGCCTTTTCCTCCCGTTCCTCGTTTCGGTCTATCCGTCCGCTCGTTCTACCGGTCGCGGCCATCCTCGGGTTGACGATACTCGGAGTCCTGCAGCTTGTCCCACTGCCCGATGCCGCCCTCGCGCAGATTGCTCCCGTGAATCTTCAAATTTACCACGAAACGGCTGAGCTTTTAGGCCTTTACGGCGTTTCGGCCCCCGCCGCGAGGCTCTCGCTGGCGACCGACGAAACCGTCGCAACTGTTCTGCGACTGGGCGGTTATGCGATCCTCGTCGCCGCCACTGCACATCTACTTCGTACCCGGCCGAGGCGCCGATTCTTCATTGGAACCTTAATCGCGGCCGTCTGCCTGCAGGTCGTCGCGGCCGGGGTGCTGCTGGCTTCTGGCCGCCCGTTCCGGGGGGCCTTCCGTTCCCCGGAAGACTTCAGCGATTACCTCCTGATCCTCCTTCCGGTCGGCTTCTCCGCGCTGTGGGCGGAGGTCCTGACGAACGCCGACCGCGGACGGGGAACGGCCGACCGCGGCGATCGTCTCGCGCTGCGGCTTTCGCCCCTTGTGCTCCGCGTCCTCGCGTGCGCGACGATCGCCGCCGGAATGGCGCTGACGGGTTCTCCCGTCAACCTGGCGGCTGGGGCCGTCGCGATGCTGCTGCTGCTGGCGCTGGCGGCCCGGAAGCCACCGGACGTGCGACGCGCAGTCGCGGTGGCCGCGATCGCATTCGTCGCCCCCCTCCTTCTCGTCGCACGCGCGCACGCGCTTCCGATCACCTCCCTGACGGCAGACTTGAGCTCCGGACGGAGTCTCGCGATCTGGCGCTCCTCTCTCGACACGTGGAGGAGCTTCCCGGTCTTCGGGTCGGGACTCGGCGCCTTCCGCGACGCGTTCCGCCGGACGCAGCCCGCCGGTCTGACGGGGCTCGTGGACAACGCGCAGTCCGATCCTCTCCAGATCCTCGTGACGGGCGGGGTGGTAGGAGCGTTCTTCGTCGTGGTCGGATTCATCGCGCTGCTGGTCGTGCTGCTGCGCCGCTGGAAGGCGCAGAAGCATCGCGAGGAGCGCGCTCTCACGCTCGCGGGCGTTGGCGCCCTTCTGGCGATCGCACTGGACGGCCTCGTGGAGTTCAACCTGGGAGCGGCGGCGGTGCCGGCGACCGCGGCCTGCATCGTCGGTCTCGCTCTGGCCGCGGGCGACGGGAGTCCCCGCGAGCAACCGCCTGCGCCGCGGTCTCAGTGAAGCGCTCGGAGATTCTCGAAGCATGAGCTCGCTCGCATCGACGGCCGTCGTTTTGGATGGCACCGCGGTCGCGCGGACCGTGCGTCAGCGGGTCGCCGAGGCGACCGCCGCGGCCCGCCGAGATCCTCCGCCGGGCCTTCGGGTGCTCCTCGTCGGCGACAACCCGGCTTCCCTGTCGTACGTGGGCGCGAAGACTCGGGCGGCGCTGGAGGCCGGGATCCATGCCGAGACGGTCCGGCTGCCGGCGGAGATCTCGCCCGAGGCTCTGCTTTCGGAGGTGAAGCGCGCGAATTCCGACGCCTCCGTCCACGGGATCCTGATCCAGCTCCCCTTGCCGCCGGGGCATGTGCAGTCCCGCGTGCTCGACGCCGTCGACCCGGGAAAAGACGTGGACGGGTTTCATCCCGAGAACGTCGGGCTCCTGCATCAGGGCCGCCCGCGCTTCGTCCCCTGCACGCCCGCCGGAATCCTCGAGCTTCTGGAGGCCTACGACATTCCCTTGTCCGGACGGCGCGCGGTCGTCCTGGGAAGAAGCGATATCGTCGGCAAGCCCGTCGCGGCCCTGTTGACCGCCCGCGACGCGACGGTCACGGTCTGCCACTCGAAGACGAAAGACGCAGCTTCGATCTGCCGCGAGGCCGACGTCCTGATCGCCGCAATCGGGAGGCCCGGTTTCGTCACGCGCGAATTCGTGCGGCCCGGAGCCGCGGTCGTCGACGTCGGGATAAACCGACTCGAGTCGCTGGAGTCGGCTCCCGCCCACCTGCGGCGCTCCGACAGGATCCGAAAGACGCTCGAAGAAAAGGGCCGCATTCTGATCGGGGACGTCGATTATGACGACGTCTCGACGGTCGCGGGTTGGCTGACACCGGTCCCGGGAGGCGTCGGTCCGCTGACGGTGGCGATGCTGCTCCGGAACACAGCGAAAGCGGCCGGGCTATCCGCAATTGCCATAAATAGTAAGAAAAATAGCTGATTTTGCCTAATTTATTTAGGAGACCGCTACCTTGCGCGTTCTTCTGACCGGCAGCCGCGGCTACATCGGGACCGTCATGTCTCCGTTTCTCGCTGCCGCGGGCCACGAGGTGACCGGCCTGGACACCGACTTCTACGAAGGCAGCACGTTTCTCGGGCCTCTGCCGGAAATCCCGTCGATCGAAAAAGACGTCCGCGACGTGACGCCGCCCGACCTCGAGGGGTTCGACGCGGTCATTCACCTCGCCGCCCTCTCGAACGATCCGCTCGGCGACCTCAATCCCGACACCACCTACTCGATCAACCACCTCGGGGCGGTCCACCTCGCCCGCGCGGCGCGCGAGGCCGGCGTCTCGCGCTTCCTCTTCTCTTCCTCCTGCAGCAACTACGGCGCAGCGGGAGACTCGATGGTGGACGAGCGCTCGCCGTTGAACCCCGTGACTCCCTACGGGGTCTCGAAGGTCCGCGCCGAGCAGGACATTGGCGCGCTCGCGGACCACCGGTTCAGTCCCACGTTCCTCCGCCCCACGACGGCGTACGGCGTCTCGCCGCGGCATCGATTCGACATCGTGCTCAACAACCTGACCGCCTGGGCCGTGACCACGGGACGCATCCACTTGAAGTCCGACGGGACTCCGTGGCGCCCCCTCGTCCACATCGAAGACATCTCGAGGGCTTTTCTCGCGGTGCTCGAAGCGCCGCGCGAGGCGATCCACAACGAGGTCTTCAACGTCGGCCGCACCGAAGAGAACTACCAGATCCGGCAGATCGCCGAGATCGTGGGCCAGACCGTGCCCGGCTGCACGATCGAGTTCGCAGCCGGCGCCGGCCCCGACACCCGGTCCTACCGCGTGGACTTCGGCAAGATCGCCCGTCAGGTGCCGGCGTTTCGCCCCCGCTGGACCGTGCGCGAGGGCGCGCGGGAGCTCTACGAGGCCTACCGAAAGACCGACCTGAAGCTCGAAGAGTTCGAAGGCCCCCGCTACCGTCGGATCGACTGTCTTCGCCAGTTGCTGACGTCGGGGCGTCTCGACCCGAGCCTTCACTGGACCTCCTGACCCGACCCCGGCACCAGAACCTACCGCATCCTCCGGCGTATCCCGAACCGGGAGGGGAAGACATGATCCGCGTATCCCATCGCATTGCGCCGCGCCTCGCGCGAGCCGCGGCCGCGCTCGCCATCGCCCTGCTGCCCGCCGGCATCGCGTCCGCCCAGACGGTCACGGGGCGATGGCTCCTCGACTTCGAGTCCGACGGCTCTGTCCAGCTGACGCTGAAGCAGAGGGAGTTCGGCCACGGCAACCTGTGGCAGAGCTCGGACGAGTACCGGCTCGAGGATTTTCAGGGCCTCGCGAGGCCTCAGGGCTCGGCCGAGGTCCCGGTCACGTTCGACATGGTGCGGGACGCGGGAACGATCCACTTCGAAGGCCAGCTGAACTCCTCCGGCGGCGCGGGCCGCTTCACGTTCACGGGCAATCCCGCGTTCGCCGACGAGCTCCAGAAGCGCGGCAACGGGAAGCCTCACCGCGACGAGCTCTTCTCGCTGGCCGTGCACGACGTGTCGCTCAAGTTCATCGCGGAGCTGGACAGTCTCGGATACCACCGCGTGCCCTACGAGGACCTGCTTTCGATGCGGATCCACGGAGCGGGGCCCAACTTCATCCGCGCCCTGAAGGACCTGGGCTACACCGGTCTCTCGACGGACGATCTGGTCTCCATGCGGATCCACGGTGCGGACCCGGAGTTCATCGAGGAGCTCAAGAAGCTGGGCTACGCCGACCTCTCCGCCGACGACCTGGTCTCCATGCGCATCCACGGAGCCACGCCCGAGTTCGCGTCCGCGATGAAGGCGCTCGGGTACGGGCGCCTCGATCCCGACGAGCTCGTCTCGATGCGGATCCACGGCGTCACGCCCGAGTTCGCCCGCGACGTGAAAGCGCTGGGCTTCCGGGACGTCTCCCCCGACGACCTCGTCTCGATGCGAATCCACGGCGTCTCGGTCGAGTTCGCGAAGAAGATGAAGGCGCGCGATCCGCAGGCCACCGTGGACGATCTGGTGAGCATGCGGATCCACGGACACAGCTGATCGGGAGCGCGCCCTGTCCGGTTCCGAACACCTGCGTCCCGAGACCAGCCAGAGCGCGGTCGCGGGCCCGAGCGCGGGGCTGTGTTTTCAAGGAGTTAGGAAGCCCGGCGGCTGGCACGCTTCTCGCCCTTCCATCCACACCGTGGACATCGTTCGCGAGGACCTCTCGCAGAAACGCCGCAAGAAGCGGATCATGCTCGCCGCCGCGGGAGCGGGCGCGATCCTGCTCATCACTCTGGGCCTTTCGCGCCTGAAACCGGCGGCCCCGACCGTCGAAAAAAGCACCGTCTGGATGGACACCGTCAAGCGCGGGCCGATGGTCCGCCAGGTGCGCGGTCCCGGAACGCTCGTGCCGGTGGAGATCCGGTGGATCTCGTCGGACACGGACGGGCGCGTCGAGCGGCAGGTGATCCTGCCGGGCACTCCCGTCACGCCCGACTCGATTCTCCTCGAGATGTCGAATCCGTCTCTCGACCGCGAGGCGCTCGACGCCGACTCGCAGCTGCGGGCGGCTGAGGCGGAGCTGGCGAACGTCAAGGCCAAGGCCGACCGCGACGTCATGGACCAGGAGGCCACCGCCGCCTCGGTCCGCTCCGACTATCACCAGGCGGAGCTCCAGGCCGAGACGAACGAGGGCCTCTACAAGGAAGGCCTCGTGGCCGGGTTGACGCTGAAGCTCTCCAAGGTCCGCGCCGAGGAGATGGCGACGCGCAACGAGATCGAAGAGAGAAGGCTCTCCGTCGTCGCCGACTCCGCCAAGGCCATGGTCCGGGTGCAGGAGGCGCACGTCGACCAGCTCAAGGCCCTGGCCGCTCTGAAGCGGTCGCAGAAGGAGAACCTCAAAGTCCGCGCCGGCATCTCGGGCGTGCTTCAGGAGCTCCCGGTGCAGGTCGGCCAGCTCGTCGCCCCGGGAACCACACTCGCCAAGGTGGCCGAGCCGACGAAGCTCAAGGCGCAGTTGAAGATCGCCGAGACGCAGGCCAAGGACGTGACGATCGGCCAGCCGGCCTCGATCGACACACGCAACGGCGTTGTCGAAGGCAAAGTCGTTCGCATCGACCCGGCCGTCCTGAACGGAACCGTGACCGTCGACGTCGCGCTCGAGGGAGATCTCCCGATGGGCGCGCGGCCGGATCTTTCGGTCGACGGCGTCATCACGCTCGACCGCCTGAAAGACGTTCTGTACGTGGGCCGGCCGGCCTTCGGTCAGGAGAAGAGCCTCGTGGGCCTCTTCCGCTTGAACGAGGACGGCGACGAGGCGACGCGCGTGAAGGTGCGGCTCGGCAAGAGCTCGGTCAACACGGTCGAGATCCTCGACGGCCTGAAGCCGGGCGACAAGGTGATTCTCTCGGACATGAGTGCGTGGGACGCGTACGACAGAGTGCGATTGAAGTGAGGAACGAGGCATGAGCGCAAACCGCAACGGTCATCCGGTCATCAAGCTCGACGGGGTCACGAAGGTCTTCTTCACCGACGAGGTCGAGACCCACGCGCTGTCGGGAGTGCATCTGGAAATCCAGCACGGCGAGTACGTCTCGATCGCGGGTCCCTCGGGCTGCGGCAAGTCGACGCTGCTGTCGCTGCTGGGGCTGCTCGACACGCCGACCGAAGGCAAGTACGCGCTGAACGGAAAGCCGGCGGAGTCGCTGACGCTCTCCGAGCGCGCACGCATCCGCAACCGCGAGATCGGATTCATCTTCCAGAGCTTCAACCTGATCGGCGACCTCTCGGTGTACGAGAACGTCGAGCTCCCGCTGACCTACCGCGGCATGCCCGCGCACGAACGCAAGAAGCGGGTGCACGAATCGCTCGAGAAGGTCGGCATGGCGCACCGCATGAAGCACTTCCCGTCCCAGCTGTCCGGAGGCCAGCAGCAGCGTGTGGCGGTCGCGCGGGCCATCGCCGGTTCCCCGCTGATCCTCCTGGCCGACGAGCCTACCGGAAACCTCGACTCGGTCAATGGCGAGGCGGTCATGGGCCTGCTCCAGGACCTGCACCGCGCGGGCGCCACGATCTGCATGGTCACGCACGATCCGCGCTTCGCCAAGCACGCCCAGCGCACGATCCACCTCTTCGACGGTCGCGTGGTCGAGGAAGAGAAGGGCGAAGAGCGCGCGCACTCGGAAGAGGAACTCAAAGAGAGCGGCTACCGCGTCAGCTAGCCAGGGGATCGCGATGACCACCCTTCGCCAGGACCTCCGCTACGCACTTCGCTGGCTGACCAAGAATCCCGGGTTCACGGTCGTCGCGATCGCGACGCTGGCGCTGGGGATCGGCGCCAACACCGCGATCTTCAGCGTCGTCAGGGGAATCCTCCTTCGTCCTCTCCCCTACACGGAGCCCGAACGGATCATGCAGGTGTGGGAAACCTCCGAGCGCCAGGGCCAGCTCCGGGAAGAGATTCCGTTTGCACCGCCGGTGTTTCGTGACTGGCGCGATCAGAACCGAACGATGGAGACGATGGCGGCGTACTCCGACTGGACGTTCAACGCCAGCGGCGGCGAGACTCCCGAGCGGCTCCGGGCGGCCCTGGTCTCGGCCGACTTCTTCAAGCTCCTCGGCGTCCGGCCCCTGGTCGGCCGCACGTTCTCCGCCGGCGAAGACGCCGCGGGCAAGGACGCTCTCGCGGTCATCGCGTCGAACTTCTGGACGCGGCGCTTCGGCAGGGATCCCCGCGTGGTCGGCTCCGCGATCACGCTCGACGGCTCGGCGTTCACGATCATCGGCGTCGTGCCGGCGGGGCTTCCCCTCTACAACCTGGACCCGGGCACCGAGGTCTTCGTCCCGACCACGCGCGGCTTCGCCCTCGACAACCGCCAAGGCCACTACCTCGGCCTCATCGGACGCCTGCGCCCGGGCGTCGGGCTGGAGACCGCGCGCGCGGACTTCGCGGCTGTGGCCGCGAGGCTCGAGCGCGAGCACCCCGAGAGCGACAAGGGTTTCGGCGCGCGGCTCGTGCCGGCGCAGGAGCAGATGGTCGGATCGGTGCGGCCCGCCCTCTACGCACTGCTCGGCGCGGTCGTCGTCGTTCTGCTGATCGCCGCGGGCAACGTCGCCAACATGCTCCTCGCCCGCGCCTCCTCGCGGGAGAAGGAAATCGCCGTGCGGGCCGCCCTCGGTGCGGGCCGCGGACGGCTCCTCCGACAGCTCCTGACGGAGAGCGCGCTGCTCTCGCTCGGCGGCTGCGTCGCCGGCGTCCTGATCGCCCTGTGGGGCGTGGACCTGCTCAAGGCCCTGGCGCCGCCGGACATCCCGCGGCTGGCGGAGGTGAGGCTGGACCTGACGGTCGCTCTCTTCGCGTTCGGCTCGGCGCTCTTGACGGGGCTCGCATTCGGCCTGGCGCCGGCGTGGCAGGTCACGCGCGCGGCGCTGTCCGAAATGCTCCGCGACCGCTCGTCGGCCTCCCAGCGCGGCAGCGGCCGCGTGCGCCGGATCCTCGTCGGCGCGGAGGTCTCTCTGTCGCTGGTTCTGGTGGTCGGCGCGGCGCTCCTGGTCCAGAGCTTCTCGCGCCTGAAGCACGCCCGCCTCGGGTTCGACACGCGGGACGTCTTCACGTTCCAGCTCGACCTGCCCGAGGCCCGATATGCCAAGGATCCCGACGTCCTCGCGTTTCATGACCGGTTGGTCGAGAAAGTGCGCGCGCTTCCCGGTGTCGAGGGAGTCGCCACGATCACGGGTTTGCCGCTGACGCAGGACCGGACGATGCTGCTGGCCTTCCAGATCGAGGGCCGGCCGACCGAGCCGGGCAAGGTGATGTCGGCCCGCTACAACTCGGTCAGCCCCGACTACTTCTCGCTTCTGAAGATCCCGATCCTCCGCGGCCGCGGCTTCAC
Organism: Acidobacteriota bacterium; assembly: GCA_046725935.1. GTDB lineage: Bacteria > Acidobacteriota > Thermoanaerobaculia > UBA5066 > Gp7-AA6 > DAHUXD01. Next base: position 68,741 of record JBKOZO010000014.1, read on the forward strand.
GAACGCGGACGCTCCGAGGGCTCCGCGGGTGGCCGTGGTCAGCGAAGCGATGGCGAACACGTACTTCCCGGGCGAAGACGCTCTCGGAAAGCGGATCACGCTCGCCGGCCGCGACGCGAAGCCCGAGGACTGGGCGACGATCGTCGGAATCGCCGCCGGCACGCGGGACACGAGCCCGGATCGCACGCCCGGACCCCAGATGTACATGCCGTTCGCGCAGCACCCGATTGGCGGCATCGCGGCTGTCGTCCGTACGCGCCGCGATTCGCGCAGCCTGTCAGCGGAGGTCCGCTCGGCCGTCGCGACGCTGGACTCCGAACAGCCGATCTACTCCCTGCGCCCGCTCGACGCGGTCGTCGCGGACTCGCTCGGCCAGCCCCGCTTTCGCACGTTACTGCTGACGCTCTTCGGCTTCGTCGCGGTGGCGCTGGCGTCGATCGGCATCTACGGCGTCATGGCGTACACCGTGGCGCAGCGCACGCAGGAGATCGGCATCCGGATGGCGCTGGGCGCCGCCCGGGTCGACGTTCTGCGGCTCGTGCTCCGCGAGGTCGTCGGCCTGACCGGCATCGCGATCGCCGCCGGAGTCGCCGGGGCGTTCCTCGCCTCCCGTTCGCTGGAGTCGCTGCTCTACGGCGTGCGGCCGGCGGACCCGGCCACGTACGCCGGCGTCGCGGCGCTCCTCCTCGGCGTGGCCCTCCTCGCGGCTTCCATCCCTGCGCGGCGCGCGACGCGCATCGATCCCACCGCGGCGCTGCGGCAGGAGTAGCGATGCCGGCCCCCGGAGCCGAACGATGACGATCTTCCGGGACCTGCGTTTCGCCCTCCGCGCGCTGCGCCGCGCTCCCGGCGTCTCCGCCGCCGCCGTCCTCGTCCTCGCGCTCGGGATCGGCGCCAACACGGCGATCTTCTCGGTGGTGCGCGCCGTGCTGCTCGAGCCCCTTCCGTACCGCGAGCCGGGCCGGCTCGTGTGGGTCTGGGCCACGCGCGTGGATCGGGACAAGGCCTTCTACTCGATCCCGAACTTCCAGGACACGCGGGCCGCGCTTCGCGGTTTCGAGGAGCTCGCCGGCTTCACGCCGTGGGGGCCGACCCTCACCGGCCAGGGCGAGCCCGAGCGACTCTCCGCGGTCAGGGTGACGCGCATCGACCCCGTGGCCGCACTGAGGTCGGAATGATCCGGGACTTGCGCTACGCGCTCCGAGGCCTCGCGCGCTCACCCGGTTTCACGGCGGCGGCGCTGTGGACGCTCGCCCTGGGCATCGGCACGAACGCGGCGATGTTTTCGGTGGCTCATGCGGTGCTCCTGCGGCCGCTGCCCGGAGCCGAGCCGCAGCGGCTGGTGCGTCTGGGGCAGACCAAGGGCGAGTGGCACACGAACGTGTCGCCTCCGAACTTCGTCGACTGGAAGAACCGCTCGCGCACGCTGGAGGGACTCTCGGGATACGAAGTGGCCGGCGTGAACCTTCTCTCGGGGGACGACGCGGAGCGCGTCCGCGTGGCCTTCGTCTCGCCGAGCCTGCTGCCCTTGCTGGGCGTGCGACCGGCGGCCGGGCGCGGCTTCACCGAGTCTGAAGCGCAGCCCGACAACGACCGCGTGGTCCTGCTGTCCGATTCTTACTGGCGCTCGCATTTCGGGAGCGATCCCTCCGCCGTCGGCCGCTCGATCCAGATCAACGGCTCGCCGAACACGATCGTCGGAATCCTGCCGGCGGATCTGGAGTTTCCGACGTTCTCGCGGGCCGAGATCTGGAAACCGCTCGCTCTGACGGCCCAGGATCTGCAGGCTCGGGGATCCAAATGGGTCTCGGTCGTCGGGCGGATTCGGAGCGGCGTCTCTCTCGGACAAGCGCGCGCCGAGATGGCGGCCATCAGCGCTGATCTGGCCCGCGCCTATCCGGACCAGAACACGGGCTGGCAGGCCGAGGTCATTCCGCTGGCGCAGGACGTGGCGAGCGCGTCGCGCCCGATGCTGCTGCTGCTTCTGGGCGCCGCCGGTTTCGTCCTGCTCATCGCCTGCGCCAACGTCGGGAACCTCCTGCTCGCTCGAGCCAACCGCCGCCGGCGGGAGATCGCGGTTCGCGTGGCGTTGGGCGCGAGCCGCCGCCGCCTGATTCGACAGCTCCTGACCGAGAGCCTCGTCCTCTCTTTCGGCGGCGGCGCGCTCGGGGTGCTCGGAGCGGTCTGGATCCTCCAGGCCACGGCCGGGCCGCTGGCCCGCGTCCTCCCCCGCACGCCCGCCGGCATCGAGCCGGCCGTGCTCGCCTTCTCGCTCGCCCTCGCGGTCGCCGCGAGCATCACGTTCGGGCTCGTGCCCGCATGGCAGGCGACGGGACGCACGATCGAGGGAGGCCTTCGCGGCTCCGGTCTCCGGACCGCCGGCGCGCACCGCACAACCGCCGTCTTCGTCGCCGCCGAAATCGCGCTGTGCCTGATGCTGCTGACCGGAGCGGGACTCCTGCTGCGGAGCCTGGCGAAGCTGTCGGCGATCAATCCGGGTTTCGAGACCGGGAACCTGGTCGCGATGAACCTCAACCTTCCCATCGCCCAGTATCCCGACCCGGCGAGCTGGCCGCGGTTCTTCGAGGAGGTGCGTACCCGGACGGATGCGCTGCCGGCCGTCGACTCCGCGAGCTACATCAGCCACCTCCCGGTCACACAGGACGGCTTCGACAACGGCTTCACCGTCGAGGGACGCCCGATGCCCCGCGGCGACGAGTACTCGGCCGAGATGCGTTGGGTCGGACCGGGTTACTTCGAAACCCTGCGCATTCCCCTGCGGGCCGGCCGCTTCCTCGCCGAGACCGACCGGGACGGAGCGCCGCTTTCCGTCGTGGTCAACGAGTCCTTCGCCCGGGAGTACTTTCCGGGGGAGAGTGCGCTGGGACGCCGCCTTCTGATCTCGTTCTGCCGCCGCAGCGAGCCCTGTCCGCCCTCCTGGGAGATCGTCGGCGTCGTCGGCGACGTGCGGGAGCGTGCGCTCGACTCGACGGCGTCCCCCCAGATGTACGTGCCCGAAGCCCAGCTCCCGATGTCGTATACGAGTCTGCTGGTACGCACGCGCGCCCCGGCGGCGGCGGTGGCGGCGGACGTGCGCCGGACCGTTCACGGGCTGGATCCGTCGGTCGCCGTCTGGAGCGTGCAGCGGATGGACGACGTCATCGGAGAGTCAGCGGGCGGGCGCCGGTTTGCGGTCCGTCTGCTCTCGGCTTTCGCCGCCCTCGCTCTGATTCTCGCCGCTGTGGGAGTCGCCGGCGTGATGGCTTACTCGGTCAGCGAAAGGGTGCGCGAGATCGCGATCCGGATGGCCCTCGGCGCCCGGCGCCGGGAGGTGATGGCCGCAGTCCTGCGCCGGGCACTGGGGATGATCTCGGTCGGCGTTCTCGCCGGCCTCGCGGCGGCCTTCGCCGTCACGCGCCTGCTGCGCGCGCTGCTCTTCGAAGTCAGCGCGACCGACCCGTGGGTGTTTTCGGGCGCCGCGGCGGTGCTGATCGCGGTGGGGCTCGCGTCCGCGTACTGGCCCGCGCGGCGGGCCGCCGGAGTCGATCCCCTGACGGCCCTGCGGGCGGAATAAGGAGGAAGGGATGGGAGCGCTGCGCCAGGATCTTCGCTTCGCCCTGCGACGCCTCGCGGCGAACCCGGGCTTCACCGCCGTGGCCGTCGCGACCCTCGCGCTCGGGATTGGCGCCAACACCGCGATCTTCAGCGTCGTCGACGGCATTCTGCTGCGGCCCCTCCCGTACGCGGATCCCACCCGACTTCTGACGCTGCCCCGCAACCTCTCCGCGCCCGAGCTGGCGGACGCCGCCTCGATGACCCGCTCCTTCGAGAGCGTCGGAGGCGCCGCTCTGAACCCGTTCGATCTGCAGGCCGGCTCCGAGCCCGTCCAGGGCATGTCCGCCATGGCGAGCGGCGCCCTGTTCGAAACGCTCGGCGCAAAGGCCGCGCTGGGACGCGCGCTGTCCCGCGATGACGACCGGCCCGGCGGAGAGCGGGTCGTTGTTCTCGGCGACGCGCTGTGGCGGAGAGAGTTCGGAGGCGATCCGGCCGTCGTCGGGAAATCTATTCTCATGGGCGGAGCGCCCTGGACCGTGGTCGGCGTGATGGGGCCCGGTTTCGCCCTGCCGGAGCAGAAGGCGGATCTGTACGTGCCGTTGTGGGTGGCATACCCCAAAGCCGCTCCAGAGCGCGGCGTCCACTTCGTGCGCCCGGTTTTCCGGCTGAAGCCGGGCGTCTCGACCGCCGCCGCGCGGGCCGACCTCGACGCCGCGTTCCGCGAGCTCGCCCGCCTGCACCCGGAGTCCGACAAGGAGCTCGAGGCCGACCTCACTCCCCTGCTCGAAAGCGTCGTCGGCGACAGCCGCCGCGCGCTGGCCATCCTCATCGCCGCCGTGGGGCTCGTGCTGCTGATCGCCTGCGCGAACCTCGCCAACCTCCAGATGACCAACGTTCTGTCGCGGGCGCCGGAGCTCTCCGTACGCGTCGCCCTGGGAGCCTCGCGCCGCCGCATCGTCGCTCAGATCCTGACCGAGAGCGCGGTGCTCTCCTTGTTCGGCGGAGCGCTCGGTTTTCTCGTCAGCGGCTGGGGCGTCGAAGCGCTCTTGTCCCGCTTCCCCGACGCGCTGCCACGGCTCTCGAACGTCGGCGCGAACGGACGCGTCGCGGCCTTCGCGTTCGGCGCGTCCCTTCTGACCAGCGTCGTTTTCGGAATCGCTCCGGCCTGGCAGGCCTCCGGCCGGCGGTTCGGGAGCCTTCTCGGCGGCGCTCGCTCGACGGGGCTTCGCGACACGGGTCAGACCCGCGGGACGCTCGTCGTCTCGGAGATCGCCCTCGCCCTCGTGCTTCTGATCGGTGCGGGCCTCCTGCTTCGGGTCCTCTGGCGTCTCCAGCACGTCGCGCCCGGGTTCGAGACGGAGGGAGTCCTAGCGGCGCACATCGACCTCCCCGCGTCCCGTTACGAGAAGAAGGAGGAGCAGTCCGTCTTCCGTCGCCGACTGCTCGAGGCCCTCGCCGGCGAGCCGGGCGTGCGTGCGGCGCTCATCAGCGAAATCCCGATGTCGGGGGACGCGCTGAATCACAACTTCGTCATCGACGGCGGACCGGCGCTCGCGCCGGGCGACGAGCCCTCCGTCTACAGCCGCAGCGTCATGGGCGATTACTTCGCCACGATGCGCATCCCCCTGAAGGCGGGCCGTCTCGTCGCCGAGTCCGACCGCGAGAACGCGCCGCGCGTCGGCGTCGTCAACGAGGCGCTGGCGCGGCGCTACTTTCCGAATTCGAGTCCCCTCGGCCGCCGCCTTCGCTGGGCGAGGCAGCAGGAGGTCCACTGGATTGAGATCGTCGGCGTCGTCGGCGACGTGCGTCACTTCGGCCTCGCGGGGGGAGACGAGCCGGCGGTGTACACGCCCTACGTCCAGGGCGAGATGGACTGGAAACGCTGGTCCGAGCTGGTCGTGCGCGGTCCCGGAGCCTCGGCCGGTCTCGCCGAGACGGTCCGGCGCAAGGTCCGCGCCGTGGATCCTCTCCTGCCGATCGCCCGGGTGCGGTGGATGAACGAGGTCGTGGACGACTCCCTGACGCGGCAGAGATTCGGAGCGGAGCTGCTGTCGATATTCGCGGCCTCGGCTCTCGGGCTCGCGTGCGTCGGAATCTTCGGCGTGATGTGGAGCGCGGTGCGGCGGAGGCGCGCCGAGATCGGCGTCCGCATGGCCCTGGGAGCGGCGCCGGGGCGCGTCGTCCGGGAGATCCTCGCCGACGGTCTGCGCTTGATCGGCCTGGGCATCGCGATCGGCCTGGCGTCGGCTCTCGGTCTGACGCGCCTGATGACGAGCATGCTCGTCGGCGTGCCGCCGACCGACCCCGCGACGTTCACGGCGGTGGCCCTTCTGCTCGCCGCAGCGGCCTTGCTGGCCTGCTGGATCCCGGCGCTCTTCGCCGCCCGCATCGATCCGATGAAGGCCCTCCGCTCGGAGTGAGAACGATGTCGACGCTTCTCCAGGACCTGCGCTTCGCCGCCCGGTGGCTCCGGAAGAATCCGGGGTTCACCTCCGTGGCCGTGCTGACGCTGGCGCTCGGCATCGGCGCCAACACCGCGATGTTCAGCGTCGTCCGGTCGGTGCTGCTGCGGCCCCTGCCCTACCGGAGCGCGGGAGACCTGTTCCTCGCGCAGACGATCCAAAGAGAGCCGCGACAGGACTGGGCGACGTCGCCTCCGGACTTCTACACGATCCGCGAACGCGCCCGCACGCTCGACGGGCTCGCCTCGTTCTACGTTCGGCCCGTCAATCTGACCGGGGAGGGCGAGCCCGAGCGCGTGCGTGCCCTGGTCGTGTCGTCCAACTTCTTCGACGTCTTGGGGCGGCAGCCGGTCGTGGGCCGCGGTTTCGTCCCGGCGGACGAGCGGTGGGGAGCGCACCGCTCCGCTGTTCTGACCGACGGCCTCTGGCGCCGCCGCTTCAACGCCGATCCGGCGATCGTCGGCCGGACGATCCGACTGAATGCCCAGGCCTACACCGTGGTCGGAGTCCTGCCGCCGCGATTCGCGTTCGACCCCGCGAGCTCCCAGCTGTTCTTGCCCATGGCGTTCGAGCCGGGCGACAACCTGAACACGCACAACAACTACTTCCTCACGATGGTCGCCCGGCTGAAGGCCGGCCTCTCGCGCGAGCAGGCGCTCGCCGACGTCGGCTCGATCATGGCCCAGATCGAGCGGGAGCACCCCGAGAACAAGGGCCTCGCGGTCGACCTCACGCCGCTTCGCGAATCGATCGTGCGGGACGTCCGGCCCGCGATCCTCATCCTGATGGGGGCGGTCGGCTTCGTCCTGCTGATCGCCTGCGCGAACCTGGCCAGCCTGCTCCTGGCGCGCGCCGCGGGACGGCGGCGCGAGATTGCGATCCGGGCGGCCCTGGGCGCCGGCCGCGGTCGATTGATGCGGCAGCTCCTGACCGAGGGCGTCCTGCTGGCGAGTCTGGGCGGGGCCGCGGGGCTGGTCCTCGCCGCGTGGGGAACCGGAGCGCTGCGGCTGCTCGGTCCGGAGGTCCTGCCGCGCGGCGAAGACATCCACCTCGACCCCTGGGTCCTGGGATTCGCGCTGACCGTCACGGCGCTGACCGGAGTCGCGGCGCAGCTGGCGCCCGCCCTCCAGGGCGCCCGCGTGAGCTCGAGCGCCGCGTTGAACGACCGCCTGGGCTCGGCGGCCTCGCCCGGACGGCGCCGTGTCCGGAGTGCGCTGGTCGTCGGCGAGGTCGCGCTGTCGCTGGTCCTGTTGATCGGCGCGGGGCTGATGCTGAAGAGCGTGTCACGGCTCCTGCGGGTCGACGCCGGGTTCGAGCCTGGGGGCGTCCTCACGGCGCAGTTCGATCTGCCCCGGCAGAAATACGTGGACGAGCGGCTCGAACGGCTCTTCTCGCCCCAGGCCTATGCGCGATCGGCCCAGTTCTTCGACGCCGTCGTCGCGAGCCTCCGCGCGGTTCCCGGCGTGCGCGCCGCGGGCCTGACCTCGGGTCTTCCGCTCGGGGGAGAGAACTGGGGGAAGAACCTGACGTTCTACGACCGTCCGCTGCCGAGGAACGTACGCGATCTGCCTCCGATCCAGTACCGCGTGGTGGCGGGCGACTACTTCCGCGCCGCCGGCATCCGCATCCTCCGGGGACGCGCCTTCACCGACGGAGACACGCTCGGCTCGCCGACGGTGGCGATCGTCAACCAGGAGCTGGTCCGCCGCTATTGGGGCGGACAGGATCCGATCGGCAAGCTCGTCTCGGTGAACCCTCCGCGAGAGCTGGTGCCCGCCGACACGCTCCCGCCCAGATACGAGGGGCCGGAGAAGTTCAAGATCGTGGGCGTCGCGCAGGACGCCCTGTACGGAGCGCTCGACCGCCCGCCGCTGCCCTTGGTCTACGTCCCGTACGCCCAGGGCGCCGAGGGGGCCCTGGACATGTTCCTTCTGGCTCGGACGAGCCAGGAACCGGCGTCCCTGGTCCGAACCATTCGGGAACGCATCGACCGGATCGACCCCGATGCGCCGGTGACCAATTTCGCGACGCTGGAGTCGCGGGTGGCGGGATCGGTCTTCCTCTCCCGCCTCGTGACCCTGATCCTCGGCGCCTTCGCGGGGCTCGCGGCCCTGATGGCCACCGTCGGGATCTACGGGGTCACCTGGACCTCCGTACGGCAGCGCACCACCGAGATCGGGATTCGGATGGCGATGGGTGCGAAGCCGCGGCGAGTCGTCTTCGAGGTCCTGTCGTCCGGCCTTCGCCTGACCCTGGCGGGGATCGGACTGGGCCTGATCGCGGCGCTCGCGTTGAGCCGCGCGCTCTCGGGCCTCCTCTTCCAGGTCCGTCCCATCGACCTCTCGACCTATGCCGCCGTTTCGGCGCTGTTGGGCGCGGCGGCGATCGCCGCCTCCTACCTGCCCGCTCGCCGGGCGGCCCTGGTCGACCCGATCGTCGCGCTGCGAACGGAGTAATTCGATGAGCACTCTGATCCAGGATCTTCGCTACGCCCTCCGCACCCTGGTGCGCACGCCCGGCTTCACCGCGATCGCCGTGGCGACGCTGGCGCTGGGAATCGGCGCCAACACCGCGATCTTCTCGGTCGTGCACGCCGTCCTGCTGCGTCGACTGCCCTATCCCGAACCCGACCGCCTCGTCGTCATCCGCGAGCAGCAGAAGCGCATGGGGAAGATGGGAGTGGCGTGGCCCAACTTCCTGGATGTGCGTGCGCAGAGCCGCGCGCTCTCCGCGCTCGCGGGATACCGCACCGACGAGATGACCCTTAACGACGCCCGCGAGCCGGAGATGGTTCGCGTCGGCGAGGTATCGGCGGCGCTATTCCCGCTCCTGGGCGCGAAGGCGCAGCTCGGACGGGTCCTGGCGGAGCCCGACGATCGCCCCGAAGCGTCCCCGGCCGTCGTCCTGAGCGACGAGCTCTGGAGAAGCCGCTTCGGCTCGGACCGCGAAGTCGTCGGAAAGACCGTGAAGCTGGACGCCGTCGCCTACACGGTGGTCGGCGTCCTTCCGCGCGGCTTCGCCTTCTTCTCCCGCCGCGCGGATCTCTATCGGCCGATCGGCCTCCACGGCGCCGATCCCGTCTGGCTCAATCGCGGCAACCACACAGGTATGCGTGTGCTCGCCCGACTCGCGCCCGGCGTGACGGTGGCCGGCGCCCGCAGCGAGATCGCCGGGATCATGCGGCAGCTGGAGCAGCAGTACCCCGACTCCAACGCCGCCCAGACCGCGACGGTCGACCCGCTGGCCGAAGAGATGTTCCGGGACTATCAGCCGGCGCTCTGGACGCTTCTGGCGGCGGTGGGCGTGGTCCTTCTCATCGCCTGCGTCAACGTCGCTCACCTCCAGCTCGCGCGCTCGGCGGGGCGCCAGAAGGAGATCGCGATCCGGGCCGCGCTCGGCGCGGGCCGGGGGCGCATCGTGCGGCAGCTCGTCACCGAGAGCGTCGTCATCTCGGCGATCGGCGGCGCTCTGGGATTGCTCGTCGCGTCCTGGTCGATCGGTCCGCTCGTGCGGCTCGCGCCGGAGGCGATCCCGCGCCTCGCCGAGACCCGCATCGATCCGGGCGTGTTGCTGTTCACCCTCTCGATTTCGCTGGCGACCGGATTGCTGTTCGGTACGGTACCGGCGATCTCCGCGTCTCGCCCGGATCCGCACGCCGCCTTGGTCGAAGGAGGGCGGGGCTCGACGTCGGGACGCTCGCGCCAGCGCTTCCGCACGGGACTCTTCGTTTCGGAGGTCGCGCTGGCATTCGTTCTGGTCATCGGATCGGGACTTCTGATCCGCAGCCTCCTCCAGGTTCAGTCCGTTTCGCCCGGCTTCCAGCCCGAGCACGTCCTGGCCCTCGACGTCTCCCTGCCGGAAGCGCGTTACGGCAAGGACGAGCAGCGCGCAGTGTTCTATCGGCGCGCGGTGGAGGCCCTGCGGCCTCTGCCCGGCGTCCAGGCCGCGACCGCGATCTACTGTCCGCCTCTCGCTGGAAAGTGTTGGGGCTCGGTCTACCTTCTCTCCGACCGAGCCGCCCCCGCGCAGGCGGAGCTGCCGAATGCACACTGGAACGTGGCCGAGCCGGGGTACTTCCGGGCGGTCCAGATCCCGCTGCGCGAGGGCCGCGAGTTCATCGAAGCCGACGGCGCGGACTCGGCGAAGGTCGTGATCGTGAACGAAAGCTTCGCGAAGAAGTGGTGGCCCGGCGGCGGCGCTCTCGGAAAGCGCATCAAGCAGGGTTGGCCCCAGGACGACACGCCTTATCGGGAGATCGTGGGCGTCGTCGGGGACGTCCGGCAGAATGGGCTCGACGCTCCCACCGCGCCCGAAGTCTACGTCCCGTGGATGCAACGCCCCATGTCTTCGATGACGTTTCTCGTGCGCGTTTCCGGCACGCCGCGTTCCGTCGAAAGGGCCGCCATCGCGGCTATTCGCGGCGTCGATCCCGAGCAATCCGTCTCGGGTGTGATGCCGCTGACGGAATACCTCAGCGTGTCGGTGGCCGACCGGCGCTTTACGACGCTGCTGCTCGGCTTCTTCGCCGCCCTCGCCCTCGTCCTGGCTTCGGTCGGGATCTATGGCGTCGTCGCGTTCGGGGTCGCCGAGCGGCGGCGGGAGATCGGGATCCGCACGGCGCTCGGAGCGCGGCCCTCGGACGTGCTGGCCCTGTTCCTCAAGCGCGCGCTGCGTCTAGCGGCGATCGGAATGCTCGCCGGAGGGATCGCCGCCCTGGGCCTGTCGCGATTCCTCGCGAGTCTGCTCTTCGGGATCGGGCCGTCGGATCCGGCGACCTTCGGCGGCGTGGCTTTGCTTTTGACGGCGGTCGTTCTGGCGGCTTGCGTGATCCCGGCGCGGCGGGCGCTTCGCGTGAGCCCGACGACCGCATTGCGAGCGGAGTGAACATGACCACCCTTCTGCAGGACCTTCGCTATGGCCTCCGGACTCTTGCGAAAACTCCGGGCTTCACCGCCGTCGCCGTCGCGACGCTCGCCCTCGGCATCGGCGCCAACACCGCCATCTTCTCGGTGGTCCACGCGGTTCTTCTCAGGTCCCTTCCCTACCCGGAGCCCGACCGCCTCGTCGTCATGCGCGAGCGGCAGATCCATCACGGTGAGATGGGCGTGGCCTGGCCGACATTCCTCGACTGGCGGGCGCAGACGCGCTCATTCCGGGGAATGGCCGGCTTTCGGACCGATCACGTGATGTTGAGCGGCGTCGGCGAGCCGGAGATGCTCCGATCCGCCCAGGTCTCCGCGCCGTTCTTTCCACTCCTCGGGGTCCAGCCTCAGCTGGGCCGCGGGTTCGACGAGGGGGACGACCGGCCGGAGGCTCCGCCCGTCGCTCTGGTGTCCCACGGCGTGTGGAAGCGGCGCTTCGGCGGCGACCCATCGGTCGTCGGCCGCACCGTCCAGCTCGACGCCAGCCGCTACACGATCGTGGGCGTGCTGCCGACCTCGTTCGCCTTCTTCCCGGATGCCGTCGAGGTCTACACCCCCGTCGGGCTCATGGGCAGCCGGCCGTCCTGGCTGGAGCGGGGCAACCACTCGGCGATGCGCGTGCTCGCGAGGCTGGCGCCCGGCGTATCCCTCGAGGGAGCTCGCCGCGAAATGGAAAGCATCATGCTCCGGCTCGAGAAGGAGTATCCGAAGTCCAACAGCGGACAGCGGGCCACGGTCGCCTACCTCGACGACGCGATGTTCCGCGACTTCCGGGCCGCGCTCTGGATCCTGCTCGCGGCGGTGGGCATGGTGCTTCTCATCGCCTGCGCCAACGTCGCACACCTGCTGCTGGCCCGGGCCTCCTCGCGGCGCCGGGAGTTCGCGATCCGCACGGCCATCGGCGCGGACCGCGGCCGGATCGTCCGCCAGCTCCTGACTGAGAGTCTGTTGCTCTCGGCGATCGGCGGCGCCCTCGGCGTCGTGCTCGCCACCTGGACGCTCGGACCGCTGGTCCACATGGCGCCGTCGCAGATTCCCCGCCTCGCGGACACGCGGATCGATCCGACCGTCCTCCTGTTCACGCTCGCCGCGTCCACCCTGACCGGGCTGATCTTCGGCCTCGTTCCCGCCGCTCAGGCGTCCCGAAGCGATCCGCAGACGACGCTGCGCGAGTCCGGCAACGCTTCGACCGGCGGAGCCGCGCGCCAGCGCCTTCGCTCCGCGCTCTTCGTCTCGGAGGTGGCCCTCGCCTTCGTGCTGGCCGTGGCCTCCGGCCTCCTGCTCCGCAGCCTCCGGCAGGTCGAGGGCGTGCCGCCCGGCGTCGAGACCGACGGGGTGCTGGCTCTCGACGTCTACCTTCCGGAGGCGAAGTACAAGACCGAGGCGGACCGGTTCCGCTTCTTCGAGAGCTCTCTCGAGGAGATCCGTCGCCTTCCGAGCGTCGAGAAAGCCGGTGCCAGCATGTGCACGCCGGTCGTGGGCCAGTGCTGGGGGTCCGTGTACCTCGTTTCGGACCGTCCGGTTCCCGACCAGTCGGACCTGCCCACCAGCGCGTTCAACAACGTCGACGCCTCCTACTTCCAGACCATGCGGGTTCCGCTCAAGGAGGGTCGCTTCTTCGAAACGACCGACACGCCGACCTCGCCTCCGGTCGTCGTCATCAACGAGAAGATGGCGCGCAAGTGGTGGCCCAACGAAAGCCCCCTCGGCAAGCGAATCAAGCAGGGATTCCCGCAGGACGACGTGCCGTTCCGCGAGATCGTCGGCGTGGTCGCCGACGTGCCGCAGTCGGGCCTCGACGCGGAGATCCGGACCGAGGTCTTCCTGCCGATGAGTCAGAACACGCCGCCCGCCATGACGCTGCTCGTCCGGACGAACCAAGGGCCGATGAGCCTGTCCCGGCCCGTCATCGGGGCGATTCACGCCATCGACAGGGACCAGGCCGTGACCGCCGTGCAGCCGATGTCCCAGTACATCGTGGAGTCCCTCGCCCGCCGGCGTTTCTACACATTCCTGCTCGGCGCGTTCGGCGGACTGGCTCTCTTGCTCGCCTCGGTCGGAATCTACGGCGTCGTTTCCTACGGCGTGGCGCAGAGAACGCGCGAAATCGGCATTCGCACGGCCCTGGGCGCCGATCGCGGGGACGTCCTCCGTCTCGTCTTCCGCTATTCGCTGCGACTCGCCGCCGTCGGGATGGTCATCGGCGCCGTCGCGGCTTTCGGCCTGACCCGTTTCCTGACGAGCCTCCTCTTCGGTATCGGGCCGACGGATCCGCTGACCTTCGGCGGCGTCGCCTTCGTCGTCGCCGGTGTCGTGGCCCTGGCGTGCGCGCGGCCGGCGCGGCGGGCCCTGGCCGTCGATCCCGCCACCGTTCTGAGGTCCGAATAAAGAGGTCCGAATAAAGATGATCACTCTCTCCAACGTCGAGAAATCCTTCAAGACCCGGGCCGGCGAGACGTTCGTCCTGCGGCGCATCGACCTGTCGATCGCGAAGGGCGAGTTCGTCACGATCATGGGCCCTTCGGGAGCCGGCAAATCCACGCTGCTCTCGATCCTCGGCATGCTCGACCACGACTGGCGCGGCGAGTACCGGCTGCTCGATCAGGACGTCCACCGCATGAAGCCGAAGGACAGAATCGAGCTCAATAAGAAACACATCGGGTTCGTGTTCCAGCAGTATCACCTGCTCGACAACCTCACCGTCGCCGAGAACCTGGACATCCCGCTCTCGTACCGCAACGTCAAGAGCTCCGAGCGCGCGGCGATCGTGGCCGACACGCTCGACCGCTTCCAGATCGTTGGCAAGAAGGACCTCTTCCCCAATCAGCTCTCCGGCGGCCAACAGCAGCTCGTGGGCGTGGCTCGGGCGTTGATCGCGAATCCGGCCCTGCTGCTCGCCGACGAGCCGACTGGCAACCTCCACTCGGACCAGGGGCGCGAGATCATGCGCCTCTTCAAGAAGCTCAACGAGGAGGGCACGACCATCATCCAGGTCACGCACTCGGAGGAGAACGCCACCTACGGGAATCGCATCGTGCGTCTGCGGGACGGCTGGATCGAGGGCGAGGCGTCACCCACGCCCAGAGAGGCGGCACGATGAGCTCGTGGATCCGGGACCTCCGCTACGCCGCGCGGACCCTTCTGCGCAGTCCCGGCTTTACGGTCCTCGCCACGCTCACCCTGGGCCTCGACATCGGCGTCAGCGTGGCCATCTTCTCGGCGGTCGACGCCGTGCTGTTCCGGTCCCTGGCCGTGCGGGATCCCGGCTCCCTCGTGCGCATCTACGCCACCGACGAGAAGGCCTCGGACCTCTGGAACTCGTCCTACCCCGTCTTCACCGATTACCGCGTGGACCCGATACGCGCTCTGCGAAGCGAGTGAGAACGGAGGAGTCATGAGCACGATCCTGCAGGACTTTCGGTACGCGATCCGGATGCTCTTCCGCAGTCCGGGGTTCACCGCGCTGGCGATCCTGACGCTCGCTCTCGGCATCGGCGCCAACACCGCGATCTTCAGTCTGGTGCACGCGGTGCTGCTCAAACCGCTGCCCTTCCAAAACGGCGACCGGGTAGTGGTGGTCATGGAGACCTGGAGGGACCGCCGCGGAAACGTTTCCGCCGGCAACTTTGCGGACCTCAAGTCCGCCAACCGCAGCTTCGAGCGGCTGGCGGCCGTCCGCTACACGAGCTACAACCTCGCCGAGAAGGACGCCCCAGAGAGAGTCGACGGCGCGCGGGTCACGCACGAGTTCTTCGACGTGTTCGGCGTCCGGCCCCAGATGGGTCGTGTCTTCCGGCCCGAGGAGGATCGGCCCGGCGCCGAACGCGTCGTCGTCGTCAGCGACCGGATGTTGAGGACGCGGCTCGGAGGCGCGGCCGACGTTTTGGGCCGCTCCGTCCGTCTGGGCGGAGAGCCCTACACCGTCGTCGGCGTGATGCCCGCGTCCTTCGATTACACCCGGGACAACGAAGAGCTCTGGGTGCCCGCCGCGATCGATGCCGAGACGCTGGCCAATCACGATCGCCACAACCTCGCGGTCTACGGACTCTTGAAACCCGGCGTCTCGGTCGAGCACGCGAACCAGGACGCGCTCGTGATTTCGCGAGATCTCCAGCGGCGCTTCCCCATGGACAACTCCGAACGCGGGTTTCGCATCCAGCCGTTCAAAGACCTGCTCGTCGAAGACTATCGGGAGCGCCTCTGGATCCTCTTCGGCGCGGTCGCGCTGGTCCTATTGATCGCCTGCAGCAACGTCTCGAACATGCTGCTCGCGCGGGGCGCGGGCCGGGCGCGAGAGCTGTCCACGCGCGCGGCGCTCGGCGCCTCGCGGGGGCGAATCGCCCGGCAGCTCTTCACCGAGAGCGTCGTACTCGGGCTCTGCGGCGGAGCCCTCGGCGTTTTCCTCGCGGTCGGCGCCGTGGGCATGCTCGTCGCCGCCAGTCCCCCGGGGGTTCCCCGCATCGAGCAGGCGAACCTGGACGCCGTCGCTCTGCTCTTCGCCGTCGGCATCTCTCTCTTGAGCAGCGTGGTCTTCGGCATGGCGCCGCTTCTGCGCGCCACGCGGCGAGATCTCCAGGCCGCGTTGCGGGAAGGCGGCCGCACGCCCGGTCTCGCCGCCGGGCGAGATCGCCTTCGCATGGCGCTCATCGCCGGCCAGATCGCCCTGGCCCTGCTCCTGCTCGTCGGCGCGGGTCTGCTGATCCGCACGGCGATTCATCTCCAGCGCGTGGCGCCGGGCTTCGAGCCGCACGGCGTGCTGACCGCGCGCATGTCGCTGCCGGCCGGCGCGTACGCCGACGACGAGGTGGTCAACCGGACGTGGGAGCGGATGGTCGCCGTGCTCGAGGGCTCGCCGGGCGTGCAGGCGGCCGCCGTGACGTCGCAGCTGCCGCTGGGGCCCGGCGGCAATTCCAACGGCCTGATCGCCGAGGCCGCCACGCTCGACGTCTCCAAGGCCGTGGACGCGCGTCTACGCATGATCACGCCGAACTATCTGAAGGTCATGCGGATCCCCCTCGTGCGCGGGCGCGGCTTCGGTCTTCAGGACGTGCGCGGCGCGCCGAGGGTCATGATCGTGAGTCAGGAGCTCGCGCGGAAACTCTGGCCCGGCCAGGATGCCATCGGCAAGCGCGTCGCGTGTTGCGAGGGGTCCGATGAGGATCCCATGTGGAAGACGGTGATCGGGATCGCGGGAGACGTCCGCTCGCGCGGTCTCGGCGCCGAGCTGTATCCCGAGTTCTACCTCCCGATCGCCCAGTCTCCCGCCGTCGCCTGGGACTGGGTCCAGCGCACCATGGCGATCGCGGCGCGGTCCAGCGGCGGCGACACCGCGGCGCTTTCCGGCGCAATCCGCGCGGCCGCGCGGGAGGCGGCTCCCGGAGTTCCTCTCTACGACGTGACGTCCATGGACGAGCGTCTGAGGGGATCCCTCGCCCAGGACCGCTTCAACACCATGCTGCTCTCGGCCCTGGGAGCGATCGGGCTGTTGCTGGCATGGGTCGGAATCTATGGAGTCATTTCCTACTTCGTCGCCCAGCGCACCCCGGAGTTCGGGGTGCGCATGGCCCTCGGCGCGACGGCCCGCGACATCGTCGGGCTGACGGTGCGGCAGAGCGTCGTTCCCGTCGCTCTGGGCCTTTGTGCCGGGATCCTCGCGGCGGCGGCCGCTTCGCGCGTGCTCGCCTCCGCGCTGCACGGAGTGGGGCCGCGCGACCCGGCGACGTTCGCGGCGGTCGCGGCCGTCCTCGCGGGAGCGGCGGCGTTGGCCTCCTATGTGCCCGCGCGCCGCGCCGCGAGGGTGGACCCGATGACCGCTCTCCGCAACGAATGAGAAAGGATCCGCGATGAGCCCTCTGCTTCAGGACCTGCGTTACGCCCTGCGAACCCTGCGCCGCAGCCCCGCCTTCGCGGCGGCGGCGATTGCGACGCTCGCTCTCGGCATCGGTGCAAACGCCGCGATCTTCGCGCTGGTGGACCGCGTCCTGATTCGCGAGCTGCCGGTGCGCAACCCCGTCGAGCTCGTCCTGCTGCGCTCCCCCGGACCCCGACAGGGTCACACGACGAGCGACGGGGACGACACGGCGTGTTTCTCGTATCCGATGTACCGGGACCTGAGGGATCGCTCCACGGTCTTCGCGGGACTCGTCGGCGAGCAGCCGTTCGACGCGAGCGTGGCGGCGCGCGGCTCGACGGAGTTCGCCCGGGGCGAGCTCGTCACCGGCAACTACTTCGGCGTGCTCGGAGTCCCTCCGTCTCTGGGGCGCGTCCTCCGCCCGGACGACGACCGCACAGCCGGCGCGCATCCGGTGGCGGTGCTGTCGCACGGCTACTGGGCCCGGCGCTTCGGTGCGGACCGCTCGATCCTCGACCAGACGGTCGTCCTCAACGGTCACCCCTTCACGATCGTCGGCGTGACGCCGCCGTCGTTTGCGGGAATCCAGGCCGGGCGCCCGGCGGACCTCTTCGTGCCGATGATGATGAAGCCGCAGATGACGCCCTTCTGGAACGGCCTGGAGGACCCCAAGGACTACTGGCTCCAGATCGTCGGAAGGCTCAAGCCGGGTCTCTCCCGCTCGGAGGCGGAGCGCGCGCTCGAGCCGACGTACCGTCCGCTTCTCGCGGAGCTTCTGCCGAAGATCACGGGCTGGAACGACAACACTAAGAAGGAGTTTCTGGCGCGGCGAATCCTGCTTCAGCCGGGGTCGCACGGCCGCCGGGTCCTCCAGGACGACATCGGCAAGCCGCTCGTGTCCCTGATGGCGATGGTAGGGCTCGTTCTCTTAATCGCGTGCTCGAACCTCGCGGGCCTGCTCGCGGCCCGAGGCGCGGCGCGCCAGCGCGAGTACGGGATCCGCCTGGCGATCGGCGCTACGCGCCGCCATCTTCTCCGACAGTCCGTCGTCGAATGTCTCCTCTTCACGCTCGCCGGCGGAATCCTCGGCGTCGTGGTCGCCGCCTGGATCCTGCATGGCCTGCTCTCGGCGTTCCCGGACGAGGCGGACATGCGTCTGATCGCGGCGCAGATCGATCCCCGCGTCGTATTATTCGCGGGCTTCCTGTCGCTCCTCGCGGGAATCCTCTTCGGCGTGGGGCCCGCGTACCGGGCGGCCCGCCTGGATCCGGCGCGCACTCTCGCCGGTCAGGGCCGAGGAACGGTCTCGCCGGGGCGCGAAGCCCTGCGGTTCCGGGCCTGGCTGGTCACGGCGCAGGTCGCGTTGACGCTCGTCCTCCTCGTCGCAGCGGGCCTGTTCGCGCGGAGTCTCGCCAATCTCGCGCGCGTGGAGCTGGGCGTGCGGCCCGAGAACGTGATCGGTTTCACGATCGCGCCGAAGCTCAACGGCTACTCGGCCGAGCGCACCTCCGACTTCGCGCGCCGCCTCACCGAGGAGCTGAAAGGGCTGCCCGGCGTCCGCTCCGTGACCGCGGCGCAGCTCTCCAGCTTCACCAACAGCGACAGCGGCGGCAACGTGACCATCGAAGGCGCCCCGCCCGATTTCGAGTCCGGCCGCGTGCGCCGCAACCACGTGGGCCCGGACTATTTCGCCACGCTCGGGGTTCCGATCCTCGCCGGCCGCGACATTGCGTGGACGGACGACGCCAGCGCTCCCAAGGTCGCTGTGGTCAACGAGACGATGGTCCGCAAGCTCTTTCCCGCCGGCAACGCTCTCGGCGCGCGCTTCGCCCTCGGCGGCGGACCGCACGCGCACCCCGACATCGAGATCGTCGGCATCGTCCGCAGCATCAAGAACGCGCAGGTCACCGAGCCCGACGTCCCGTTCGCATACCTTCCGTACCTCCAGTACGAAAAGCTCGGCGAGCTGACGTTCTACCTCCGGACCGATCGAGATCCGGGACTCCTCGCGCCCGCTTTGCGCGCCGCCGTCAAGCGGCTGGATCCGGAGCTTCCGATCGACAACATGAAAACCATGACCGCGCAGCTCTCCGAGTCTCTCCTGACAGACCGGCTGATGCTCTTTCTCTCGGCGGCCTTCGGCGCGCTCGCGTCCCTCCTGGCCGCGATCGGAATCTACGGCGTGCTCTCCTTCGCGGTCGAGCAGAGGCGGCGGGAGATCGGAGTTCGCATTGCCCTGGGGGCGGATCCGCAAACCGTGCGTCGCCTGGTGCTGGGCGAGGTCGTCCGCTTTCTCTTAGTCGGCGGCCTGATCGGCCTGCCGGCGGCGTACGTTCTGGCGCGCGTCGTCGAATCGATCCTGTTTGGCGTGAAGGCCGCGGACGCCGCCGTGTTCGTCGGCGGAGCTCTCCTGATGATCGGCGTGGCGCTCGCCGCGGCGTATCCGCCGGCCCGGCGTGCGGCGCGGCTGGATCCCCTCGAAGCGCTGCGGAGCGAGTGAGCATGGAAGCGATGACGGATTTCGCCCGGGACATCCGCTACGCGATCCGGTCTCTCCGGCGCAGTCCGGGATTCGCGGCGGTTGCGATCGTCACGCTCGCGCTGGGCATCGGCGCGAACACTGCGATCTTTTCGGTCGTTCGCGGAGTGCTCCTGCGCCCGCTCGCCTTCCGGCAGCCGGAGCAACTGGTTCGCCTCGAGGAGCGCGACAAGGACGGGCGACCGAACAATACCGGCTACACGACGTACCTCGATTGGCGCAGCCGCAACCGTTCGTTCGAGGACGTCGTGGTCGTCGCGGACTGGAAGCCCCGTCTGTCCGGGGCCGCCGGGGTCGCCGCCGAAAAACTCGAAGGCGTCCGCGTCAGCGACGGTTTCCTCGGGCTCCTCGGCGTGCGTCCGGCGCTGGGCCGGGACTTCCTCCCGTCCGAGGCGGTGCGCGAAAACCGGTTCGTGGTCCTGCTCTCGGACGGGCTGTGGCGCCGACGCTTCGGCGCCGATCCGGCAATCCCGGGTAAGTCGATTCGCCTCGGCGACACTCCTTACCTCGTCGCAGGTGTGTTGCCGCCGGGTTTCGAGTCCATCTTCCAGTCGGACTCCTCTCGGCCCGCCGAGATCCTCGCGCCGCTGGGCTACAACACGACTCTGCCCTGGGCGTGCCGGACCTGCCGGCACCTGCGCGCGCTCGCTCGGCTGCGGCCCGGCGTGCCGCTCGCGCAGGCGCGCGCCGAGATCAACGCGCTGTCGGAGTCGCTCTTCCGCGAGTACCCGGGCGATTACAGCGCCTCCGGCGTCTTCGTCACTCCGCTGGCGAAGGCGCTGACGGCGAGAACCCGCCCGGCGCTGCTGACGCTGCTCGGCGCGGTGAGCCTGGTCCTGCTCATCGGCTGCGCGAACGTCGCGAGTCTCCTGATGTCGCGCGCGAGCCGCCGGCGCAAGGAGATCGCGGTCCGGACGGCGCTCGGCGCCTCCTCGGGGCGCATCGCGCGGCTCTGCCTGGTCGAGGCCCTCGTGATCGCCCTGGCCGGAGGCGCTTTGGGATGGTTCGCCGCCGGCCTGACGCTCCGCACGCTCGTCGGACTCGCCCCCGGCAATCTCCCGCGGCTGGCGTCGATCCAGCTCGACGGCGGCGTTCTCCTCTTCACGCTGGGTGTGTCGCTTCTCACGGGCCTGCTGTTCGGAATCGCTCCGGCCGCGCGCCTCGCCCGCCTGGAGCCCGAGGCCGTCCTTCGCGGAGCTCGGGGCGGATCCCGCGGACGGGAATCGCGAAGGGTCTCCGGGATGCTCGTCGTCTTCGACGTCGCTGTCGCGTTCGTCCTTCTCTGCGGGGCGTTGCTGCTGGTGCGGAGCGCCTCGCGGCTGCTGAACGTCGATCCCGGATTCCGCGCCGAAGGACTTTTGACCATGGAGGTCGACGTCTCCGGCGACCGCTACGAGAAGGACGAGGCCGTCCGCAGCTTCTATGACCGCGTCCTCGAGCGCGTGACGGCGCTCCCGGGTGTGACGGGCGCCGGGGTCGTCAGCCAGCTGCCCCTTGGCGGCAATTACGACGGCTACGGGGTCCACGCCGAGGACCGGCACAACGCCAATCCGGAGCTCGACCCGAGCGCCGAACGCTATTCCGTCAGCGATGGGTACCTGTCCACGATGGGAATCCCGGTGCTTCACGGCCGCGGCATCTCGGCGACGGACGGCCCTGACGCCGCGCCGGTGGTCCTGGTGAACGAGACGCTCGCGCGGCAGCTCTGGGGTCACGAGGATCCCCTCGGCAAACGCGTACGCGTCGGCGGCACGGACGGCCCCCTGCGGACCGTCGTCGGCGTCGTCGGAACGGTCCGGCACCAGGCCCTCGAGGAGCCCGCGACCCCCCAGATCTACCTGCCCCGGGCCCAAAGGGTGGACGGGGCGATGGTGCTCGTCATCCGCGCTTCGAATCCCGCATCTCTCTCTTTGGCCGCACGGGCCGCGATCGCGTCCGTGGACCCCGATCAACCCGTCACGAAGATCGCGACGATGCCGCGCGTCGTCGCGGCGTCCACCTCCGGGCGCCGCTTCTCGGCCGGCCTTCTCGCTCTCTTCGCCGCGCTGGCGACGCTCTTGACCTCCGTGGGTATCTTCGGCGTCGTCTCCGCCTCGGTCTCGGAGCGCACTCGCGAGATCGGCATTCGGATCGCGCTGGGCGCCGACCGCGGCGCGATCGCGCGCCTGATCTCCTCTCGCACGCTCTCTCTGACGGCCCTAGGCATCGGACTCGGCCTCCTCGGTTCCCTCGCGACCGGACGGCTCGTCGAGAGCCAGCTCTACCAGGTTCGGGCGCACGACCCGTCGGCTTTGGTGGCCGGCGCGGCGTTCCTGGTGGCGGTCGCGCTCGCGGCCGGCTACGGCCCGGTCCGGCGCGCGGTGCGCACGGATCCCATCGACGCCTTGCGGAGCGAGTGATGGGCGGGCTGCACCAGGATCTCCGGTACGCGCTGCGGACTCTCGCCCGAAGCCCCGGTTTCACCGCCGTCGCGGTCGGCACGCTGGCGCTGGGCATCGGCGCCAACGCCGCGGTCTTCTCGATCGTGCGGGGCGTCCTCCTTACGCCACTGCCCTACCGGGACGCGGGCCGGCTCCTCGTCGGGAACGCCTCGCTGCCGGACTACGAGGACATCCGGCGCGAGACCCGTTCCCTCGACGCGACGGCCGTCTTCGCGACCAACCTCTACAACGTCGGGCTCGACCGGCGCGAGGGAACCGAGCAGCGCCGCGGCGCTCTGGTCTCGGGCGAGTTCTTTCCGCTCTTCGGCGCGGCCGCGGCGGGACGCGCCATCGGGCCCGCCGACGCGCGGCAGCCCGTCGCCGTGCTCGCGAGCGCTTTCGCGCGCTCGCGCTACGGCTCAGACCGGGCCGCCCTGGGCCAGACGCTTTCCCTCGGCGGGCGTCCGTTCACGATCGTCGGCGTGATGCCCGCGGGCTTCGAGTTCCCGAGCCGGCAGTTCGATTTCTGGGTTCCACTCGATCACGAGCTGGCCCGCACACCCGCCATGGCGCAGAACCGCGGCCTGCGCATCTTTCGCGTCATCGCGCACGTCCGGCCCGGCGTCTCCATCGACCCGGCCCGTGCCGAGCTCACCGAGGTCAGCCGCCGGCTGCAGAAGATCCATCCCGACACCAACGCGGGCTGGACCGCGCAGTTCGCCCCTCTCGAGGAGCGGCTGCTCGGCGAGGTGCGGCCGGCGCTCTGGACACTCTTTGCGGCCGTGGGCCTGGTGCTTCTGATCGCCTCGGCGAACGTCGCGAACCTGCTGCTCGCCCGAGGCGCCGCGCGATCGAAGGAGATCGCGATCCGTTCCGCCCTCGGCGCGCGGCGCGGTCGGCTGATCCGTCAGCTTCTGACGGAGAGCGTGCTTCTGTCGCTCGCGGGAGCGGCGCTCGGCATTCTGTTCGCTGCCTGGTCGATCTCCGCGCTCCCGGCGGTGGCGCCGGCCGACTTGCCGAGGGTCTCGGAGGTCCGCCTCGACGTCCCGGTCCTTCTCTTCGCGCTCGGCGCCGCCGTGGCGAGCGGCCTGCTCTTCGGAACGGCTCCCGCTTTTCATGCCTCCCGAACCGACCTCGCCCGCGCCGTCGCGGACGCAGCACGGGGTTCCGCGAGCCGCCAGAGCCGGCTGCGCGGAGCCCTCGTCGTCGCCGAGGTGGCCCTGGCGGTGGTCGTTCTGGCGGGCGCCGGACTTCTCGCCCGCAGCCTCCAGCGACTGCTCCACGTCGAGAAGGGATTTCGCCCGGAGAACGTGACGAGCTTTACCGTGAACGTCGGCGAGCTCGACGGGCGCGAGGCCCGGGCCGCGGCCGCCGCGGAGATCGTTCGCGGACTTCGCGAGCTTCCCGGCGTCGTCACGGTCGGCGCCGGCACCGCGCTTCCTCCGCAGACCGCCCAGAGGGCCACGCGCTTCGAGATCGAAGGCCGGGTAGCGTCTGAGTCCGAGGATTCCTCCGCGTACTTCATCGCCGCAACTCCCGGTTACTTCGACTCGCTCGGGACGCGCGTTCTCGAAGGCCGGGCGTTCGGCGACGGTGATCGGGCACAGACCGCTCCCGTGGCCCTGGTCAGCCGCGGCCTGGCGAAGCGGCTCTTTCCGGGCTCGAGTGCGGTCGGCCGGCGCCTGCGTCTGCGGAACCCGGAAGAGAGCGGCGAGTTCCGCGAGATCGTCGGTGTCGTCGAGGACGTCCGGTACAGCGGCCTCGACGACCCCGGAGATTCGGCGATCTACACCCCGTTTTCCCAGACTCCCTTTCTCTGGGCATACGTGATGGTCCGCTCGACCACGCCGGCCGAGACTCTGGCGCCCGCGGTCGCCAGGCTCGTGCGGCGCGTGCATCCGGCGCTCATCGCGGCCAACATCCGGCCGCTCGAGACGTTCGTCTCGGAATCCGTGGCCGGACCGCGTTTTCAGGCGGCGCTGCTCTCGAGCTTCGCGGGGCTCGCGCTGCTGCTCGCGGCGCTCGGCCTCTACGGACTCGTCTCCTACGGCGCCGCCCTGCGCCGCCGCGAGATCGGCATCCGCATCGCCTTGGGCGCCCGGCCGAGCCAGATCCTGAGTCTCGTGACCGCCGGGGGACTCAAGCTCGTCGTCATCGGTCTCGCTGTCGGATGCGCGGCGGCGCTCGGGGCGACGCGTCTGCTCTCGAGCCTGCTCTTCGAGGTGCGGCCGACCGACCCGACGACCTATGCCGCCATCGCCGCGGTCCTGCTCGCCGTCGGAATCCTGGCGGGAGCGATTCCCGCCCGCCGCGCGGCGCGCATCGACCCCCTGGACGCATTACGCAGCGAATGACGAGGAGACCATCGTGACCACTCTCTCGCAGGACGTCCGATATGCCGTTCGCATGCTGGTGCGGAGTCCCGGGTTCACCGCCATCGCCGTCGCCACGCTCGCGCTGGGCATCGGCGCCAACGCCGCCATCTTTTCGGTGGTCAATGCGGTGCTCCTGAACCCTCTCCCCTTCGAACGGCCCGGGGAGCTCGTGCGCGTGACCGGAGACCTGAAAGGCCAGACCCTCGCCGACGTCGGCCTCTCCGTGCCCGAGCTCTTCGACTACCGGGACCGCTCCGGTATCTTCGGACAGATCAGCGGCCTCTTCCCGATCAACGCCAACATCACGGGCGGTGACCGCCCGGAGCGCGCCGAGGTCCTTCTGGTCGATACGAACTACTTTTCGATGCTCGGCGTCCGGCCCGAGGTCGGCCGCTTCTTCGAAACTTCGGACTACCGGACCGGGATCGCCGAGATCGCCGTGATCAGCGACGGCTGGTGGCGGCGGCACTACGGCGCCGATCCCAACGTCGTCGGAAAGACGCTGCGCATGGATGACGACCTCTACACAATCGTCGGCGTGACACCGGCGGGCTTCCGCCACCCCGGAAGGAGCATCGAGACCGACGTCGAGATCTGGTCACCCGCCGGATGGCTGACGTCTCCGTTCGGGAGGGCGCCGAGCCGGGCCGCGTACCTTCTTCAGGGCGGGCTGGCCCGCCTGCGGCCGGGGCTCTCCGTGGCGGCGGCCCAGAAACAGCTCGACGTCTTCGCCGAGGAGCTTCGGCGCCAGTTCCCGACCGAATACCCACAGGCCGAGGGCTGGACTCCCCGCCTCCTTCCGCTCCAGGACGACCTCGTCGGCAACGTGCGGCCCGCGCTCCTCGTCCTGATGGCGGCGGTCGGCTTCGTCCTGCTGATCGCCTGCGCCAACGTAGCCAACCTGCTGCTCGCCCGCGCGTCGGCCCGACGCCGTGAGCTCGCGATCCGGCAGGCCATGGGCGCCGGGCGCCTCCGGCTGGTGCGCCAGTTGCTGACGGAGAGCCTTGTCCTGGCGCTTACCGGCGGAGCTCTGGGTCTGGCGCTCTCTTCCTGGGGCGTGCAGCTCCTGCTCCGCCTGTCTCCCGCGAGCCTGCCCGGCGTAGCTGCGGCGGGACCGGACGCGCGTGTGCTGCTCTTCACGCTGGCCGCGTCGCTTTCGACCGGGATCCTCTTCGGCACGCTCCCGGCGCTCCAGGCGTCCGGCTCGGGATTCTCTGAGAGCCTGCGGGACAGCGCGCGGGGTTCCTCCACTGGCCGGCGCGGCCGGAGGCTGCGCTCGGTGCTCGTCGTCGCGGAGTTTGCGCTAGCGCTCGTACTGCTCGTGGCAGCGGGCCTGCTCGTCCGCACGCTCTGGGGCCTCCAGCAGGTGGACCCCGGCTTCGATGCCAAGGGCGTGACGATGGCCAGCCTCTGGCTGCCCCAGCCCAACATCCCCGAGAGCGGCCGGTACTTCAAGAACGACGCCCAGGTCACGCTCTACAAGCGCATCCTGGAGCGCGTCGGAGCGCTGCCGGGCGTCGCGAACGTGGCCGCCTCCACCCGCGTGCCCTTCGGCAGCAATCGCGGAGGCGGAGCATTCGAGATCGAGGGCCGCGACCCGGACCGGGGAGGACGGGCCGGAGCGCAGTTCGCGAGCGTGAACACGGGCTACTTCCAGACGCTCCGGATTCCGCTCGTGCGGGGACGAGTCTTCACCGAGCAGGACGAGGAGAAGGCCATGCCAGTCGCCGTCGTGAGCGACTCCCTGGTCCGCAAGTTCTTCGCGAATGAGGATCCCGTCGGCCGGCGGATCCGGATACCGGGGCGCCTCCGGCCGGGACCATGGATGACGATCGTGGGCGTGGTGCGCGACGTCAAAACGGAGGCGCTCGACGCGCTCGACAGTCCGATTCTCTACCGGCCGATGCTCCAGGCCTCGAGTCTCAACATGACTCTGCTCGTCCGCGGCGGTGGCAGCCCGGCCGCCCTGGGGGCCGCCATTGAAAAGGAGGTTCGCGCGGCCGACCCGGAGCTTCCGATTTACGGTGTGCGCACGATGGACGAGGCGATGTCCTCGACCGTCAGCCAGCGCCGCTTCGCAATGCGCCTGCTCCTGCTCTTCGCCGTGACGGCCACACTGCTGTCGGCCATCGGCGTCTACGGCGTCATCGCGTTCAGCGTCGCGCAGCGCCGACACGAGATCGGTATCCGCATGGCCCTGGGCGCCCGCCCGGGCGACGTGCAGCGTCTCCTGCTGAGACAGGGAGCGCGCCTGGCGCTCGCCGGGGTCGGGCTCGGCCTGGCCGGAGCCTTCGTGCTGACCGGCGCGCTGTCGGCTCTTCTCTACGGCGTCTCCCCGCGCGATCCCCTGACGTTCGGGGGGATCGCGGCCCTTCTGACCGCGGTGGCGATCCTGGCGAGCTACCTGCCGGCGCGCGGCGCCAGCCGACTGGACCCGATCCAGGCCCTGCGGTCGGAGTGAGCCCTCGCGAAGGCCGAACGCTCCGGTGGTAGATTCGGCCCGTGGTCGAGGATCCCGCCGGCCGCATCGAGAAGTCCGAGAAGGAGTGGAAGGACTCCCTTTCGCCCGAGCAGTACCGGATCCTCCGCGAGAAGGGAACCGAGCGGGCCTTCACCGGGAAGTACTGGAACCATCACGCCGACGGCACGTACGCGTGCGCCGCGTGCGGCAACCCGCTCTTCGACTCGCGCTTCAAGTTCGATTCGGGCACCGGCTGGCCCAGCTTCTCGATGCCCGCCTGCGGCGCGAGCGTGAAGACCCGCGAGGACAACAGCCACTTCATGTCCCGCACCGAGGTTCTCTGCCGCCGCTGCGACTCGCACCTGGGCCACGTGTTCGACGACGGACCGGCTCCCGAGGGGCTGCGCTACTGCATGAACTCCGCGGCGCTCGACTTCAAGCCGCGGTGAGCCTCCGCCGCCGCGAGGCGCTCGAGCCGTGAAGTCGCGCGTTCTCGTCGCCGACGACCAGCGCGACGTCCTGGAGGCGCTGCGCATTCTCCTGAAAGCCGAGGGCCTCGACTGCGAGACGGCCTCCTCGCCGGCGGGAGCGCTCGCCGCGCTCGAGGCGCGGCAGTACGACGCGGTCTTGATCGACCTCAACTACGCGCGCGACACGACCTCCGGGCAGGAGGGCCTGGACCTGCTCGCGAAGATCCGCGAGGTCGACGCGAACCTGCCCGTCATCGTCATGACCGCGTGGGGAACCGTGGACCTCGCGGTCGAGGCGATGCGCCGCGGCGCCCGGGACTTCGTGCAGAAGCCCTGGGAAAACGCGCGCCTTCTGACGACGCTGCGCACGCAGATCGCGCTGGGGCGGGCCCTGAAGCAGGGAGAGCGTCTCGAGGCCGAGAACCGTCTGCTCCGGCACGAGGGGGTGCCGGCGATGATCGCGGGCTCACCGGCGATGCGCCCGGTCTTGGACGTCATCGCGCGCGTCGGCCCGTCCGACGCGAACGTCCTCATCACCGGTGAGAACGGCACCGGAAAAGGCGTCGTGGCCCGGGCGCTCCACGCGGTGTCGTCGCGCGCCGGCAAGCCGTTCCTGACCCTCAACGCCGGCGGCATCTCCGAGGGGGTCTTCGAGAGCGAGCTCTTCGGGCACGTCAAGGGCGCCTTCACCGACGCCCGGTCCGACCGGGTCGGACGCTTCGAGCTCGCCGACGGCGGCACGCTCTTCCTCGACGAGATCGGCAACGTCCCGCTCTCCCAGCAGGGCAAGCTCCTGCGGGTCCTCGAGACCGGAGAGTTCGAGCGCCTCGGCTCCTCGCGGACGCTGCGCTCGGACGTGCGCATCCTTTCGGCCACGAACGCCGACCTGGCCGCCGAAGCCGCGACCGGCCGCTTCCGTCAGGATCTGCTCTTCCGCCTCAATACGATCGAGATCCGCATCCCGCCGCTCCGGGACCGCAAGGAGGACATCCCGGTCCTGGCGCGGCAGTTCCTGGAGGCGCACGACCGCCGCTACCGCAAAGACATCTCGGGGTTCGAGCCCGCCGCGCTGGACGCGCTGCTCGCGCACCCCTGGCCCGGCAACGTTCGCGAGCTCGACCACGCCGTCGAGAGGGCCGTGCTCATGAGCTCCGGCGGCACGATCCGTCCGGGAGACCTGGCGCTGCGTCGCGGCGGCGGCGAGGCTCCGCGGCTGGAGGACCTCTCCCTCGAGGAAGTCGAGAGCCTGCTCGTGAAGAAGGCCATGGATCGCTTCGGCGGCAACGTCAGCCAGGCGGCGAGGGCGCTGGGGCTCTCGCGCAGCGCCCTCTACCGCCGCCTGGAGAAGCACGGAACCTAGAGGGCTCCCGGACTGAGAGAATCCCATCGATGCGGCCGCTGACGCACGACCGGCGCGTGGTCCTGATCGCCCTGGCGGCGGCTATGCCGGCCCTCGCCGCGGCGCTCGTCCTTCTCTGGACCGGCGACTACACGCCGCGCCTGCGCTGGACGGTCACGGCCGTGACGCTCGCCGCCCTCCTCGTCTTCGCCAACGCGCTCCACGAGCGGGTGGTGCGGCCGCTCCAGACGGTGTCGAACATCCTGGCGGCGATGCGCGAAGAGGACTTCTCGATCCGGGCGCGCGGGGCCCGGCCGGACGATCCGCTCGGAGAGGTCCTGCTCGAGGTCAACGCGCTGGCGGCGACGCTGCGCGAGCAGCGGCTCGGCGCCCTCGAAGCGAGCGCGCTGCTCTCCAAGGTCATGGCCGAGATCGAGGTCGCCGTGTTCGCGTTCGACGAGGCCGGCCGCCTGAAGCTCGTCAACCGCTTCGGCGAAAAGCTGCTGGGCCAGCCCGAGCCGCGCCTGCGCGCGCGCAACGCCGAGGAGCTGGGACTCTCGGCCTTTCTCGATCCGGCCGCTCCCCGCATCCTCGAGGCGCGTTTCCCGGGCGGCTCGGGCCGATGGGAAATCCGGCGCGGCGATTTCCGCCAGGGCGGAGAGCCGCATCGTCTGCTCGTGCTCGCCGACGTGTCGCGGCCCCTGCGCGAGGAGGAGAGGCAGGCCTGGCAGCGGCTGATCCGCGTGCTCGGACACGAATTGAACAACTCGCTCGCGCCGATCCAATCGATCGCCGGAAGCCTGCAGACCCTGGCCGGGCAGGCCGAGCCTCCTCCGGACTGGCGCGAGGACTTGCGCCGCGGCCTCTCGGTGATCGCGGCGCGCTCCGAGGCGCTGTCCCGCTTCACCACGGCCTACGCCAAGCTCGCCCGCCTGCCGCCGCCGCGCGCTGCCCGCGTGGAGGTCGGCCCGATGCTCTCGCGCGTCGCGAGCCTGGAGACGCGCCTCTCCGTCGGCGTTCTGCCGGGCCCCTTCGCCTGCGTGAACGCCGACGCGGACCAGCTCGAGCAGCTCCTGATCAACCTGGTGCGCAACGCCGCCGACGCCGCGCTCGAGACGGGCGGAGGCGTGGCCGTCGGATGGAAGCGCGGCCGCGAGCGCCTCGAGATCTGGGTCGCCGACGACGGGCCGGGCCTGCCGGAGACCACCAACCTCTTCGTCCCGTTCTTCACGACGAAGCCCGGAGGCTCGGGTATCGGACTGGTGCTGTGCCGCCAGATCGCCGAGGCCCATGGCGGCAGCCTGACGCTGGAGAACCGACGCGGCCACAAGGGCTCGATCGCCCGGCTCTTTCTCCCGATGCCGGCGGCCGCCGCATGAGGTACCGCGAGTGGGCGCCGCACCCGGCGCTGTCTCCATGGGTCGAGTGTTTCTGGAGCGCGGTGGACGCCGGGGCGGAGCCCGGCGCGCGCGAAAGCGTCGTGCCGGACGGATGCCCCGAGTGGATCTTCCACCTCGAGTCTCCCTACCGGAGCGTCGGGCCCAATGGTATTGCCGCGCAGCCGGCGACCTTCCTCGTCGGCACGACGACGGGCCCGCTCGCGCTCGAGACGAGCGGGCCCGTCTCGACGTTCGGCGTGCGATTTCGCCCCGGAGGCGTTTCGGTCTTCCTGCGCCTGCCCGTCTCGGAGCTCACGGACTCCGCGGCCACGAACGAAGAGCTCTGGAACGGCGACGGACGGCGTGTCGACGAACGCGTGCGAGACGCGCCGGATGCGGGATCGCGGCGTAAAGTGATCGAGCGGTTTCTCCTCTGGCGCGCGAAGCCGGACCAGCCGTCCCGGCGCGGGGTCGACGCCGCGGTCGCTCTGATCCTGGCCGGCCGGGGCACCGTCGCGATCGCGGACGTCGCCGGACGGATCGGGAAGAGCCGGCGGCAGCTCGAGCGCGCGTTTTCGGAGGGCGTCGGCGTCTCGCCCAAGACCCTGGCCCGCCTGGTGCGGTTCCAGAACGTTCTGCGGCGCGCGGGCCGCGGCGTACCGCGCTGGTCGGAGCTCGCCGCCGCGTGCGGCTACGCCGACCAGGCACACTTGATCCGCGAGTTCCGGGAGTTTTCGGGCGAGACGCCGGCGGCCCTCGACGCCTCGCGCGGCGAGCTCTCGCCGCACTTCACCGACCCCGAACGCCTCGACCGCATGCTCGGCTCCGACGTCGGCTTTCCTTCAAGACGCCGACGGCTCCGCTCCGCTACCGTCCGCGTCACGAGAAGGAGGTGCTCGATGATGCGGCAAATCGCGGGAGCAACGGCTCTGGTGTGGATCCTCGGAGGAGTGGCCGGCGCCCGTTCCGGCCTCGACGGGCTCGCCTGGATGGCCGGCACGTGGACGGGGACGGACGGCGGGGTCGAGATGGAAGAGATCTGGACAGCGCCCAAGGGAGGCTCGATGCTCGGGCTCCATCGCGACGTCGCCGGAGGGCGGACGCAAAGCTTCGAGTTCCTGCGCATCGAAGCCGCGGCCGACGGGATCACCTACTGGGCCAGCCCGAAGGGTCGGCCGGCCACGCCGTTCCGCCTCACGAAGGCCGAGGGCCGAAGCGTCGTGTTCGAGAACCCGACGCACGATTTCCCGACGCGGGTCCTCTACTGGCTCGCCGAGGACGGCGCGCTTCACGCGAAGATCGAAGGCACGCAGGCCGGCACACCGGCCTCCGAAGAATGGACCTGGAGACGGGCCCCCTAGAGGCTGCGGACGACCGGCGGCTTCCGGCGGTCGTCGCCGACGCGGCGGCGGAGGCGGCGCGCCGCCGAGGCGCGCACCGGCATTCGCGGCGAGACGGTGATCGCTTGGCGCTCGCCACGCCAGGCGCGGGCGCCGACTAAGCCGGCGGCACGCTCCGCGCGCGGACCTCCTCGGACGTCAGACCGTAGATCGGCGGCGTGGCGATGCCGAGGATCCCGAGGGCCATGTAGAGCTGACCGCGGTGATGGATCTCGTGCTCGGCCATCAGGCGAAGCCACTTCTTAACCGAGATCTTGGCTCCCCCCGGCGTCTCGCACTTCTTCTCGAAATCCGCGTCCGAGAGCGACCGGAAGATGGCCATCGATTCGGCGTGCGCGCGCTCGAGGTAGGCGCGCACGGCCGGAAGCCCCTCGGCCAGCTCGCGTCCGTGGCCGCGGTAGCGCGACGGCTTTAACTGCGCGTTCTCGGCGTACATGTCGCGCTCGATGCCGGCGAGGTGCCGGACGATGTCGCCCAGCGTGAACTTGCCGGGCTGCCACGTCCACTCGAGCCGGTCCTCGGGAATGCAGTCGGCGACGCGGTTGGTACGGCCCCGCACCTTCTCCCAGTAGTCGAAAAAGGCGGAGGCGTTCGCGTTGTCCATGCCCCACCTCCCGAGCCGAATCTACTTCAAATCGTCGGCCCGGATCGGGAGCCGGCGCACGCGCCGGCCGGTCGCGGCGAAGATCGCGTTGGCGACGGCGGGCGCGACCGGCGGAACAGGCTGCTCGCCGAAGCCCGAAGGCGCGTCTCCCCCGTCGATCGTGTGGACCTCGACGGACGGCATCTCGGCGAGTCCCAGGACCGGGAAGTCGCGGTAGCTCGTCTGGACGATGCGGCCGCCGCGAATCGTGATCTCGCCTTTCAGCGCGTAGGAGAGACCCCAGGCCACGCCGCTCTCGACCTGCCCGACCAATCCGAGGCGGTTGATGACTCGCCCGCAGTCGGCGGCCGTAACGATGCGGTGCACGCGGACATCGCCCTGCGGTCCGACGGACACCTCCGCCACGTGCGCGAGGAGCGTCCGCCCGTGGTAGACGTTGCAGGCGATCCCGCGCCCGACGCGGCGGCCCGCCATAGGCGCGAGCAGCGAAGTCCATCCCGAGCGCTGACCCGCGAGCTCGAGAACGGCGGAGAGTCGCCGGCGGTCGATCTTCCAGCGGCCGGCCACCAGCGGCAGAATCGGATCTCCCCGGAGCAGCTCGAGCCGCATGGCGAGAGGATCCTTCCCGAGCCGCGCTGCGATCTCGTCGAGGAACGACTCGCGCCCGAACACGTTCGGCGGGTAGTAGACGGCCCTCCACGCGCCCGTGCGGATCGGCGACTCGACTTCCGTGTACTCCGCCGTCAGGTTCGGAACGGCGTAGGGCGTGTCGTAGCCGCCCCACGGGCCGACGTCCCCCTCCGAATCGGCGGGATCGAACGCTCCGAACATCGAGAGGTGGAGACAGGTCGAGCGGTGCCGCCACGCGGTGATGCGTCCCGAAGCGTCGATCCCGGCTTCGAGGTCCACGCGCTCGGGCGGATGCAGGAAGTCGCCGAGGAAGTCGTCCTCCCTCGACCAGACGACCTGGACCGGACGCCCCGCGGCGCGCGAAACCTCCGCGGCCTCGACCGCGTAGTCGGCGTGGAGGCGGCGTCCGAAGCCGCCGCCCAAGAGCGTGACGTGAACGGCGACCTTCTTGGGCGCGAGGCCCAGGGCATTCGCGGCCTCCTTCTGGACCCGCTGGGGGTTCTGCGTCGGCGCCCAGATCTCGCAGCGGCCGTTGGCGACGCTCGCCGTGGCGTTCTGCGGTTCGACGGAGCCGTGCGCCTGGAAGGAGTCGCGGTAGGTCGCGGCCATGCGCGTGGCCGCGGAGGCCAGAGCGGCTTCCGTGTCTCCGTCCTTTCGCGTGACGTGCCTCGCGTGACGGGTGGAGGAGGGATCGTCGAGCCGCCTCCAGAGCTCCTCGGTCGAGAGGTTCGCGGCCGCTCCGCCGTCCCAGACGACTCCGAGCGCGTCGCGGCCCGAGAAGGCGCTCCACGTGTCGCGAGCGACGACGGCCACGCCTCCGCCGATGTCGACCACCTGCACGACGCCCGGCACCGCACGCGCCTTCGCGGCGTCGGAGCGCGCGACCTTGCCGCCCGGCACCGGCGGGCGCGCCACCACCGCGAAGAGCATCCCCGGGACGCGAACGTCGAGGCCGTAGCGCGCCGAGCCCGAGACGATCGCCGGACCGTCGATCCGCTTGACTTCCGTGCCCACGAGGCGGAAGTCCTTCGGGTCCTTCAGCGGCGGCTCCTTCGGCACGGGAAGCGTGGAGGCGAGCGAGACGAGGCTTCCGTAGGAAAGCGTGCGCCCGGTCGCGGAATGGACGACGGACCCCCCGCGCGCGCCGCAGGAGACGGGATCCACCTTCCAGGTCCGGGCCGCGGCGTCGATCAGCATCGTTCGCGCGGCCGCGGCCGCGGTGCGCAGCGCCTTCCAGGAGTCCTCGACGCTGCCGCTTCCTCCCGTGTTCATCTCGGTGTATTCCGGGCCCGGCGAGGCCTGCTCGATGGAGACCGAAGACCAGTCCGCCTCGAGCTCCTCGGCCAGGATCATGGCCAGCGCCGTGCGCACGCCCTGGCCCATCTCCGAGCGCGCCACGACGAGCGTGACTCTCCCGTCGCTTCCCACCCGCACCCATTGGTTGGGGGCGAAGCGTGCTTTTTCCTGGCCGCGGATCGGGAGGGGCACTTCCAGGAGCAACGCGGCTCCGCCGAGCGCGCCCGTCCTGAGAAACGCGCGACGCGTGGCGCTCATCGACTTCATCCCCCCGCGGCCGCCGCGGAGACGGCGCGGCGGATGCGGGCGTACGTGCCGCAGCGGCAGACGTGCGACGCGAGCGCCTTCTCGATCCGCTCGACTCCAGCTTTCGCGCCGAGAAGCGCCGCGGCCTCCATGATCATTCCGGTCTGGCAGTAGCCGCACTGCGCGACGTCCGCGTCGAGCCAGGCGCGCTGGCACGGGTGGCTTCCGTCGCGCGAGAGTCCCTCGATCGTCGTGACGCGGCGGCCCGCGGCCGCGGAGACCGGAACCTGGCAGGCCTGGACGGCCTCTCTGTCGAGGTGCACCGTGCACGCGCCGCAGACGCCCATGCCGCAGCCGTACTTGGTTCCGGTCAGACCCAGGCCGTCGCGGAGGACCCACAACAGGGGCATGTCCGCGTCGAAGATCTCGACGGTTCGGGCCTCTCCGTTGACCGTCAGCGCGAGCTTCGCGATACCCAGTCTCCTCGCGGGTTCAAACGGCTCGGGGCCTCCGGGGTTTCAGCGAGAGGGACGAGCGCCTTTCCGTAAAGGACGAACTAGCTCGCGCGCGTGATGGACACGACGACGCGGAGCGAGCCCGGCTCACGTGCGGGCTCGACGCGGGTGACCTCGGTCCACGAAGCTCCCGCCTCGTCCCGGTAGCGCCACCGGCTCTCGGAGGCCGGCGCTTTGGAGGCGGGCACCGGCTGCCTGGCCCAGTCCCGCCGCGAGGCAAGCGCTGCGTCCACCTTCGCGAGGACCGCCGACGGCGTGGAGGTCGTCTGGATCGAGAAGGAGGTCTCCCATTTCTCGCGCGAGCCTTCGTGCGAGAGGACGCGGCCACGGTACTCCTCCAGCGCCCCATATGCCGGCCGCAGATGCCGGTCGGCGAGAGCGGCGCGCGCGAAGCCGGAGTCGGGCCGCCAGTCGTATTCCATCTCGACCGCGGCCACCTGCGCCGTTCCCTTTCCGTAGAGTTTCTCGATGACGTGGAGTGCCCCATCGATTCCCGAGGAGAGTCCCGCGGCGGTGACGATCTTGCCGTTGTCGACGAAGCGCCGGTCGGTCACGACGCGCGTTTTCGGCGCGGCGACGCGGAGCTCGTCGATCAGGCCCGCGAAAGTGGTCGCCTCCAGGCCGTCGAGAAGGCCGGCCTTGGCGAGAAAGAAGGCGCCGTTGCAGACCGACAGCACGACCTCGCTCGTGCGCGCGCTGTCGCGAATCCAGCGGACGAGGTCGGCGTTCTCGAGCTGCGGAGGCACGTTGCCTCCGGGAACGACGAGCACGTCGGGGCTCGGCGCGTCGGCGATGGTGAACTCCGGTGTCACGCTCATGCCCATCGACGTGCGCAGCGGTCCGGCCGACGGCGCCACAGTGTAGATGCGAAAAACGCGCTGATCGTCGACGCGCGCGTGGCCGAAGACCTCGTAGGGTCCGGTGTAGTCGATGATCTGGACGCCCGGGAAGAGAACGATCGCGAGGTTCTTGGTACCCGCGTCCTTCGGGCCGATCGCGCCGAGAGGCATCGCCGCGCAGAGGGCCAGAACTGGAATCCAGATTCGTCTTTTCATTTTCGTTCTCCCGTCAGGCGCTGCGCAGCGCCACCATCGGATCCACGCTCGTGGCCCGCCTCGCGGGGACCAGGCAGGCGGCTGCCGCGATCACACCCAGTCCGAGCGCCACCACCGAATACGTGATCGGATCCGACGGAGCGACCTCGTAGAGCAGACCCGCCCACAACCGGTTGACGACGAAGGCTCCGGCGAGCCCCAGCGCGAGACCCGCCAGCACGAGGCGCATGCCCTGCTTCAGGACCATACCCTGCACGGTTCCGGGTAGCGCCCCGAGGGCCATCCGGATTCCGAACTCCCGCCGCCTCTGTCCCACGGAGAACCCGATCACGCCCGCGATCCCGGTCGCCGTGATGACGAGCGCGAGGCCGGCGAAGGCCGCCAGCAGCACCGCCGTCAGCCGCGGGCTGTCGAGAGCGCCGGAGCGGATCTCGGCCATCGTGCGAAAGCGATCCACCGGCTGCTCCGGACCGATCGCATGGACGGCGGCCCGGACCGTCCGCTCCATCCGCTCCGGCTCGACCGCCGTGCGCAGCAGGCAGGTCGTCGAGAGCCCCGGGAACTGGCGCATCGACACGTAGATCTGGTCCATGGGCGGATCCGCGAGACGGTATTGCCGGACGTCCCCGACGATTCCGACGATGGTCAGCCAGTCTTTCTCCTCGCCGTGCCCGTTCTCGACACCGATGCGACGGCCCACGGGATCTTCGTCGGGCCACAAGTGACGGGCGAGGGACTGGTTGATGACGGCGGCGAACGGCACGCCTTCGCGGTCGGCCGCCGACAGCGACCGTCCGCGGAGGATCGGGACGCCGATCGTCTTGAAGTAGTCGGGGCTGACGCGCTGGAAATCGGCGCGCGGAAGGGCCTCGGGGGCGACGGACGGGCGCCCCTCGATCTGGAATCGTCCGTTCGCGGGTCCCCGCTCGTTCAACGGGAAGCTGCCGGCGAGAGCCACGGACTGCACGCCGGGCTCGGCTTCGAGGCGCTCGAGCAGACTCGTCTGGAACTCCCTGCGATCTTCCGGCGTCTTGTACTTGCTGAAGTTCAGGTCCAGCCGCGACGTCAGGATCCGCTCCGTGCGGAACCCCGGGTCCACGTTCGACAGCTTCCAAAGTGTGCGGAGCATCAAGCCGGCCCCGGCGAGGAGCACGAAGCTGATCGCGACCTGCGCCACGATCAACATGTTCCGGATGCCGAGCCGGCCGCCGGCCGTCGCGGACCCTTCGCCCTTCCCCTCCTGGAGGGCCGACACGAGGCTCCGCCGTCTCGAGATCGCCGGGATCAGGCCCAGACCCACGCCCACCGCGAGCGAAACGGCGATCGTGAACAGGAGCACCGGCGTGTCGATCGCGATCTCGGAGGCTCGGGGCGTGAAGCGCTGCGCGAAGTGAACGAGCAGGCCCCGTCCCGCGGCGGCGAAGACGAGCCCGAGGGCTCCGCCGACCATCGCCAGCAGGACGCTCTCGGTCAGGAGCTGGCGTGTCAACCGCCCGCGGCTCGCGCCCAGCGCCGAGCGCAGCGCCATCTCCTTCTCGCGCCGGATCAGG